>DCYM01000034.1:3455-5261 GCA_002331465.1 Candidatus Neomicrothrix sp. UBA2110
TTGAGTTCTTCAGAAGAACAGAAGGTCGTTGCGATGCTCGCTTTTTGCACGGAGAGTTCCGTCAACGCCGTAAGCAGGCTGTATCACTTCGCAGGCGCGGAGGCGATCTTTAATAGCAGCGTTCTTCAACGCTGTTTTCGAGACGCTCACGGTTCAGCTATGCATCATGTGGCCTCAAATGTCGCCTACGACACGTATGGCCAAGAACTACTAGCACGTCAAGATCCGGCGGAGTGAAGTTGTGCTGTCTTTGAATGAACTGCTGCGCTGGAGATCCGAACTGCATCCCGACGCGGTGGCGCTAGTTGATGAGTATGGAGACCAGCTCACCTACGCGGAGCTACAGCTCCAGATCGAACGTTGTGCGCTGAGGTGGAGCGCTGTTGGGGTTACTCGAGGTGACGTAGTGGGCGTTTTGGACACCAACTCGACATCGTTTGTAGTCCACGTATTCGGCCTCGCTCGACTACAAGCTATTCCAGCGTTGCTGAATTGGCGGCTCACGCCGGCTGAACATGGGCCTCTATTCGACCTTATCCAACCGGTGGCTATCGTTTCGGGCCAGAAACTAATTGATCAACTCCCGTCAAACCTCCCTTCGATTCGCATCGCTCTACACACGGACCAGGAGTGCCCGCCGACTTGGGTGCCGGATGTAACGGAATTCGTTGATGGCAACCTCCCACCCTCGCCTCAACCCAGTGACGTGTTCGCTATCGGGTTTTCTAGTGGCACTACTGGCCGCGCCAAAGGCATCCCCCTCCGACATGAGGCTCTCGCTCGGTCAGCCTTGATTGATAGCGCTGAGAACGTCGGAATGTTCGTCGGTGCTCGACACATCATGGCGGCACCCATGTTTCACCTTGCGGGGTTGTCAAACAGTTTGATGGGCCTTGTAAACGGTGCCGAACTCCATCTTCGAGCTGGATTTAATGCACAATCGATTCTCGAAGATATTGAACAGGTGGGAGCGGTGTACCTGACTGCGGTCCCTGCGATGTTTCATGCCATGGTTGAAGCTGTCCGAAAGCGAGTTGACGTACCCGATCTGTCGTCGATGCTCGAGATGTCCTACGGAGCATCTCCTATCGCCCCTGAGCTCTTGCGAGAAGTCGAAGATCTCTTTCCGGGGGTCCGACTTCGACAGTTTTACGGGATGACGGAAGTGGCCGGTGCGCTTACCACCCTCACTCCGGCCGATCACGAGCCCTCTAGCCCTCATCGTCAATCCGCGGGGCGTGTCAACCCTGGATTCGAAGTCCGTTTGGTTGATCAGCAAGGGAAAGATGTAGGCGATGGTCAGCCGGGTGAAATACTCGCCAAAGGACCATCGGTTTTGCAAAACTATTGGGAAGATTCCGACGCGACCAATGAGGCCATAGTGGACGGTTGGTTCCGGACCGGGGACATAGCGGTGCGCTCTGAGGGTTACCTGACGATCATGGACCGAGCTAAAGACATGGTGGTGACGGGTGGTGAGAACGTTTACCCCGCTGAGGTTGAAGCGGTGCTGTACGAGGTTCCTGGAGTTGCGGATGTCGCTGTGATTGGAGTTCCTGACGAACAGTTTGGTGAAAGGGTGCACGCGGTGATGGTCACACAGCCAGATGCGACGGTGAACTTGGAGATGATCATGGAGTTCTGTCGTGGCCGCCTCGCGGGTTACAAGCTGCCGCGATCGATGGAAGTCGTAGCTGAACTGCCCCGAAACACCACCGGTAAGATTCTTAAAAGACAGCTACGGTCACGTCATTGGGAAGGGCACACCACGCAGGTGTAGGTGCTGCATCGATGCTGGTTCCGTGC
>DCYM01000034.1:5278-5965 GCA_002331465.1 Candidatus Neomicrothrix sp. UBA2110
GGTGCTGTACGAGGTCCCTGGAGTAGCAGATGTTGCTGTGATTGGAGTTCCTGACGAACAGTTTGGTGAAAGGGTGCACGCGGTGGTGGTCGCACAGCCTGACGCGACGGTGAACCTGGAGATGATCATCGAGTTCTGTCGAGGCCGCCTTGCCGGTTACAAGCTGCCGCGATCGATGGAAGTTGTAGCTGAACTGCCTCGAAACCCCACCGGTAAGATTCTTAAAAGACAGCTACGGTCACGTCATTGGGAAGGGCACACCACGCAGGTGTAGGTGCTGCATCGATGCTGGTTCCGTGCACGAATAGTCAGTGACAAATCCCGCGAGCAGCTTTTCGTCAAGGTCTCCGAATCACTCAATTTCGGTAGAACTTCAACTAGAAATGCAGACCCAATTGCATGTTGAACGAATGCGTAACTTCAGGATTCCTCAGTTGTGAGTTTCGAACGGTTTTTAAACGCCATCACTGACTGCTGGAGAAGAAACCCTGCGATGACGGTTGTGGCGAGTTGAGCGAAAAGAGCCCAACCTGTGCTGCTACGACTAATGAGTGAACCGAGGCTACCCAGCACGGCTAGAAGTGCGATGGCTGCCAGGGCATGCATGAGGTGATGATTGAGATCAGGTTTGGCGCGAGCTAAAAGTCCCAGAATTAGAAACACTGCCCCGATAAACGCGGGAATTAG
>DCYM01000043.1 GCA_002331465.1 Candidatus Neomicrothrix sp. UBA2110
CTATTTCCATAATGTTTTTCACTACCGAGTTCATAGCTGGACGGATCAAATAGCCGTCGCATATCTTGTCGACGCGGCCGCGTTAGCGAGCCAACAAGCAGTTTTCAAAAACTGTTCCTACGGTCCCTATAAACGAATATTGCGCAGAGTGATCGCCGAAGAGGGATTTCATATGCGCAACGGCGAAGAGATGCTGCTTTTGATGGCCCGTGGCACCGACGTTCAACACCAGATGATGCAAGAGTCCATTGACCGTTGGTGGTTGCCCTCTATCCAACTGTTCGGCCCCGATTCTCGACCTGACGACGAGCTACTTCGGTGGCACATCAAATCGGAACGGAATGAGGACTTGCGAGATCGATACATACAAAAATTCGTGCCCCAATTGCTTGGCGGAGGGTTCACAATTCCTGACCCCGGGCTTCGACAAGACAGCGACGACGGCAAATGGAAAATCAGCGAGATCGACTGGCAACCACTAAAAGAAATAATGAGGAATGGTGGTCCAGATAGCGCCCGAAGAATTTCGGACGCTAGACGAGCCTGGTACGACGCCGAATGGGTTCGCGTAGCACTCGACGCCGCCGCGAAGGCTGACGCGTGAGGATCACCGATGCGGCCATCAATTCCGTTCGAGTCGCCGTTTCATCCGTCACGGATCCGGAGTATCCAGATCTCAATATCCAACAATTAGGCATCCTCGAAGACGTGGTCGCCGATTCGGCGTCCATCCGCGTCGACCTAGTGCCCACCATCCTCGGATGCCCAGCTTTAGATGTCATCAAAAAAGATGTAATGGCTGCTGCTCGGGCGTCGGGATATGACGTGACCGTTCGTTTTTGCATGTCTCCGGTATGGACTCCGGATCGCATTAGCGAAGACGCGCGCCAAATACTCGCAGAGGAATACACAGTCGCCATTCGGCCTCGGGAGGGGCCGACAAAGTGCCCGCTTTGTGGGCGCACAGCGCTACAACCTCGCAGCGATGTTGGTGGCACAGCTTGCCGATCCGTCGAATGGTGCCCGGATTGCCGCAATCCCGTCGAAATAGTTAGGTCCCGCCAAATGGGGGAGCGATGAGCCGAAAGAATCGAACTGACGTGGTGGCCGCGGCCCGAATCATGTTTGCTGAAAAGGGGTTCCACGGAACCTCAATGCGTGACTTAGGCAAGAAGCTGGGCCTAATGGGCTCATCGTTGTACAGCCATGTCGTCTCCAAAGATGAACTGTTAGTTGACGTCGTGCGCGAAGCATCTTCGCGCTTCCAAGCACTGGCTGACGAAGTGACAACGATGTCGGGAACGGCTAACGAACGACTGTCCCGACTGGTTCACGGCCACCTCCAAATCCTTGTTGAAGACCCGCATCAAGCTCGAACTTTCCTCAACGAAACTCGATTTCTTCCGGAACCAGAGCGAGATAAGGCGGTCACTATGTTCGACCGCTACCAACAAGTCTTTCGCGACGTTCTGAGCAACGGCTGTGCCGCCGGCGAATTTCGATCGGATCTTGACGTCCATTTGGCAGCGAATCTGGTCCTTTCACTACTGAACGGCACCCAACGGTGGTTCAACGCTGACGGCGCGCTAAACGTCGACTCTCTTGCTTTGGAAGTCCACTTTCTGTTGACGCTCGGCCTGAATCCAAACCCGAAGGCAAATGTCGCATGAACACTTACGAAGTATTTCTCAAGAAAGCTGGGAAAGAACCATTTAGCCATGCAGGATCACTCGATGCGCCAGACGACGAGCTAGCGGTCGCATATGCGCGAGAAACCTACGGTCGCCGTAGCGAGGGTGAGCAAATGTGGGTAGTTGACCGATCGAGGGTTCTCGTCGGAGACGCAATCAACCTTGCAATGGCCGACCGCGACCATAGACACAACGACGGGCATCTAGTGGCAGAACTTCGCCAATCTGACCCAGGACACGCGAGATAAATAAAATGAGTCCCGACGAGACCGCAAAAGAGTTCGTTCTGGCTTTTGCAGATGACGAACTGTGTGTAGGCCAAAACCATTCTTGGTGGATCGCGGTCGGCCCGTTCTTGGAGGAAGATCTGGCGTTCAGTTCCATTGCACAAGATGAACTTGGTCACGCAAGAGCCCTTTATTCGCTTGTATCGAATGACGTGGACCGAGTGGCATATGGGAGGCCGCACTCCGAGTACCGCTCAGCACATTTAGCGGAACTTCTCTGTCACGACTGGACCATGGCGCTTGCTCGCCACGTTCTTCACGACCTAGCAGAAGAAATTCGTTGGACAGCCCTACTTAATTCGAGTTGGCCGGAACTTAAAGCTGTCGCTACACGTGCTTTGGCTGAGGAGCAATTCCATATTCATCACGGGGTATCGCTGGCAAGGCGTTTGCTCTCTTCCCCCGACGGTTACATGCGCCTTGCACCAGTCCTCAGCGAATTAGCTCCGCTGGGAAGAGAATACTTCGCAGGCTCTGACGTTGGACTCGTCGCTTCGGGCGTCCTTAACGCGTCACTTGCTGATCAGGAGCGGACCTGGATAGAGCGAGTAGAAG
>DCYM01000220.1 GCA_002331465.1 Candidatus Neomicrothrix sp. UBA2110
CCGGGCCATTCATCCGATATTCCGGGCCCATCAGACCCTGCACCTCTCCAAGATCTCACGGCCCTTGTCCCAAGCTGGAATCTCGAAGGTGTACCTGTCGCTACTTGGGGTCTTGGCGAAACCAGGGTCGATGCTATGAGAGACCACATCGATCTCGCTCCGTCTCTTGCCCGAATGACTTTTAATCAGGCGTTTGTTCACCGGGATGGTTCGGCAAGCATTTACGGCAAACGTCTTGTATATGGCGGACATGTCCAAGGGTTGGCGCAGGCTTCATTAAGTCGAGTGCTACCAGGTGTTGCTGCGATCGTTGCCTGGGATGGCTGTGACCATGTAGGGCCAGCGTTCGAAGGTGACCTGTTGGAATTCAGACACGAATTGAAAGAAACTTTGCCGGTGTCTGGCGGTCAACTCATGCGGTTCGAAATCCGTGCCGCCACAGTTGACGAGCGAGGAGTCGCTGGTAGTGACATTCTGGTATGGACACCGATTGTTTTCGCTCCGTAAGGAATTCTCGAAAACTACAACTTCGCTTGACCAGTATTTGGTCGTTGAGCTCTAGCTGAGACTCAAGAGAGCGATTAAGGGTCAGCGATGACACCAGTACTCGAAGGATTGCGAATCGTTGAGGGTTCGGCTTTCGTCGCGGCACCTCTCGGCGGTATGACTCTGGCTCAGCTTGGAGCAGATGTCATCCGTTTTGACGCTATTGGGGGAGGCCTGGACTATCAAAGATGGCCTGTGACTGCGGAAGGCGTCAGCCTTTTCTGGGCTGGGTTAAACAAAGGTAAACGGTCCATACAGGTAGACCTGCGTAGTGACAAAGGAAGAGATGTAATTACGCAGCTGATAACTGAGCCAGGCACAGATAATGGAATTTTTCTATCTAACTTCCCTGAAGCGAGTTGGCTTGCCTATGACCGCTTGCGTTCTAACAGGGAAGATCTGATCTACATGAACATCATCGGAAACCCCGATGAATCAACTGCCGTGGATTACACGGTGAACCCATCATCTGGTTTTGCGATGGCGACAGGGCCCACAGGTTCGAGTATGCCAACCAATCACGTTCTGCCGGCTTGGGATACTGCTACCGGATTGACCGCCGCAGTTGGGTTACTAGCAGCAGAGCGATATCGGAGCCGCACGGGTATTGGTCAGCTCTCGAAGATCTCTCTAACGGACGTCGCCTTCGCCATGGTCGCCAACCTCGGTTATATGGCCCAAGCACAGTTAACAAACAAAGACAGAGTCCCTGTTGGTAATGACCTTTACGGGGCATTTGGCAGAGACTTTGCGACTAAAGATGACCGGCGGATAATGGTTGTCGCAATCAGCAAGCGCCAATGGCAGAGCCTTGTCGAAGCTACAGACATCGTTGACCACTTAATGGCGATAGAGGATGCTCTTGGTGTTGACCTCAGCAGAGAGGGCGACCGCTGGGATGCCAGAGATGCCATTGCCTCGTTTATGGCGCCGTTCATAGCGACACACAACCTCGATGAAATAGCTGAAATTTTTGACGCCAAGGGTGTTTGTTGGGGGCCCTATCAAACCTTTGTTCAGCTGGTAAACGAAGACCGCCGTGCTAGCGCTGAGAATCCCATGTTTGGCCATATCGATCAGCCAGGGGTTGGTCAGGTGCTTGCTCCAGGCTCTCCATTGTCATTCTCAGAAATTGATCGTGGATGTCCAACTGTTGCACCTCGTCTCGGTCAACACACCGACGAGATACTTTTGGAGGTTCTGGGAATGACATCCAACGAGGTCGGCAAACTTCACGATGATGGTGTTGTCGCTGGGGCGAAAGCCTAGACAGCAAGGCTTTGAGCCCAATTGTGTCAACGGTGCAGAGAACTGAGGCGACCTGGCCAGGGTGTATGACCTGCACCGGTTCTCGTTATTGCCTCGACGGACACGAGTTTTAGTTGGAGTTGGTCATGGGCAAAGGAACAGGTTTCAGTAGGCGACGAACAAACGCGGATGACAGAGGTGTCATCCAAGGTGTACCGAGGTTTCTGTTTGAGGCAAAGAGGTTCAGATCTGAACCCGAATGGATTGTCTGGCGTAGCTAAAAAGTGATGACGCAGCGCCCCCTGGTGCCTCCTGCTTCCAGTGTTGCATGAGCGTCACTGGCGTTCTCAGCTGGGAAAGTCCCTGCAACTCGAAGAGTGACGACGCCATTCTCGACGTGTTCGCGAAGCGCATCCAGCTTCATGAAATCACCGTCTAATGTTGTAACGAAAGTGGTCGTGAAACTGATATTTCGAATGTCGGAAGCGCTGTAACCACGAACTGAAGTAAAGGCACCCCCATCGCGGACAGCGTCAATCGCGAGCTCATTTAGCACTGCACCATCGGCGAGCCCATCTACTCCATTGGGGAAATGCGCTCTGACTTTCTGAGCGAAGTCGTCTCCTCGAGGGACAACAATGTCTGCCCCTAACTCTTCGACCAACGCCATGTCAGCATCAGAAGCATCGGAAATAACGGTGAGCCCTGCTTCTTTGCCCAGCTCAATCATGTAGCCACCGTATGCGCCGGCTCCTCCGGTGACAGCGAGCACCTGACCTTCTTTGAGGCCCAACAAGTCCAACGAAAGTGTGGCAGTGAGGCCGTTCATAGGTAAGGAACAGGCTTGCACGTGAGTAAAGCCTTTAGGTGACGGAACTACCGAAGAAGCTTTCAAAACAAGACTCTCCCGGTATGCGCCATGAGCACCCCGGGGTACGACCATCGCCATAGCGGCGTCGCCAACGCGTATGCCGGTGGTGACCTCCGAGCCGACTTGATCCACTACCCCCGCAGCATCCATTCCTGGCACGTAAGGGGGAGGATCCATTTTTTGAGTTTCGGCTCGTGACCCATTCCGCGCCAAAGTGTCGGTGGGGTTCACTGCTGCGGCAAAGACCCTCAGCCGCACTTCGCCTGGGCCTGCCTGCTCTTCCGGGAGGTCTACTATTTCTAGGGCTTCAGGGCCACCATAAGTATTAACGCCGACTGCTTTCATGCGTCAATCTTGTCATCTCAGGCGTCTGGCAGTTCAGTTAGGTCATCTCCGGTGAGAGATTGCCAGCGAGTCAAAAAGTCACCAGTGTCCGCCGACCACAGGTCCAACCATTCTTCGTCATTGTGTCTGTCGCGTAATTCGATCATTTGTTTTACTCCTCTACCCACGGTCACGCGAAGAGGTGGAGACGGATTGTTGATAACAGTAGAAATAGCGATCGCCACTTCTTCGGGCTCGGAGGGGCGAGCATGGTCGTAGCCGACGCTGAACCCCCAATTTTTAGCTACGGGCCGATACGGGCTCTCTCTGTTGGGTTGGCCCGTCTTGCCTCTGATGGGCGTTGCAACTGCACCAGGTTCGATCAGGGTTACATGTATTCCAAATATCGCGGCTTCTGATGCAAGAGATTCGCCGATTGCTTCTACCGCCCACTTAGTCGACGAGTAGGGACCAAACATAGGTATTGCTACGCGGCCCGCCACTGAAGAAACGTTGATCACTCGGCCAAACCCATTGGCGCGCATAGAGGGAAGGGCCGCCTGAGTGCAACGTATTAAACCGAAGACGTTCGTTTCAAATAGTTGTTTCCACGCTACGAGATCGAACTCCTCGACTGACCCGACTGGACTGAGGCCAGCGTTGTTAACAAGAACGTCGATGCCGCCAACGTAGTCAAATGCTTTCTCGACAGACTGTTCATCCTCTACGTCTAATTGAACAACGCGTAAATCAAGGTCTTCTTCCGAAGCGATTTCTTCGAGCGATACGCCCATCGAAATGTCCCTCATTGAGGCCCAGACTCTCATTCCGTCTCGGGCGAGTTGAAGAGCGGTTGCCCGTCCGATGCCGGTGGAGGTTCCAGTTATCAATGCAGTCAACATGGTTCCCAGTCTCGCGCTAGTCGGGTGGGGAGGGGGAGACTGGACAAAGCCGGTCGGTCAACGAAGTAACCCTCGCGGTGTAGTTGCTGTGCCGCGAACAAAATGTAGGTCAGGTAGCTACCTTGTCGAACGCCGCGACTACGAGCTACGGCAATCTTTAGTTGCGGCGTTCCATTTGGTTATGTTGGACCTTCGATCAGAACGCCAGAGAGTTTGAGTCTTGCGATTTGCTCGGCGTCGTAACCGAGTTTGTTTTCTAAGACTTGGCTGTTGTGTTCGCCGAGTAGAGGCGCCGTCAATTCCGGTAATTCAGTTTGAGTACTGAACTTCCAAGGAAACCCTGGGATGGGTACGGAACCAAGGATTGGATCGTCAACCCATCTGACCATGTCTCGGGCTTTGAACTGTGGGTGATCGATGGCATCTAGCGGGCTGAGTACTGGGCTTGCGGGAACTCGATGTTTTTCGAGATGGTCAAGTAGGTCCTGATCACTTTTAAACGTCGACATCCATTCTTCGACAACCGGGATTAGTTCGTAGCGTCGTTTGGCTCGGTCCGAAATGTCGGCGTAACGGGGATCATCGATCAGGTCCAGTCGGTCCATCGCCTTGCAGACATTTTCCCACTGGAAGTCAAGGGCGAGCATCGCTATCCAGCTTTCGGGTCCTTGGAATAATCCGACTGGGAAAACCAGTTCATGGTGTTGTCCCATACGTTGGGGTATGAATTCGGCGTCGCTTAAATGCCAGGCTTCGAGCGCCATTTCGTGATGATGGAAAAGGCAATCCACCATGGCCAGATCGATGAACTGCCCTTGCCCTGTTTTTTCGCGGTGATACAGGGCGTATCCGAGACCGGCGAAACCATGAACGGCGGCGTTGTTATCGGCGATGGCGCTCCACACCACCCCCGGAGGTCCACTGGGCGATCCGGTCATATGCATTAGACCAGATGCTGCTTGGGCTATGAAATCGAACCCAGGTTTGTTTGCCCAGGGCCCGGTTCGACCAAAAGCTGAAACAGAGAGGTAGATCACGCTGGGGTTTAATTCCCGGATTGACTCGTAATCGAGTCCGCGGCGCTTCAAGACGTCGGCAGTGCCAAAATTTTCCAGAACCACGTCAGCTTGCACCGCTAGCGCTTTGGCGATTTCTAAAGCTTCGCTATGTTCCCAATTAAGGGCGACACTTTTTTTGCCGCGGTTGTGTTGGATGAAAAACCCGCTCCTGTTGTCTTTAAGGACGGGTAGGAGTCGGCCCCCATCACCAACAGGACCGATTTCTACCTTGGTTATGTCGGCCCCCATCTCCGCCAACATGCGGCTGACCCCTGCGCCCGCTAGGTATTGACTGAAATCGACTACGTGGACGTCATCGAGCATCAGTGTTTGTTGTTCCTCAGGCACCCGACCCCCTCGCCGTCAGATTGAGTCACAAACCTAGTTTGATCTGTTCTCACGGCGTTGGGCGGCTTGAATTGTTTAGGTTTCGGGTCCGGTGTCAGACCCCCGGGCTATTCCTACTGGTATGCGAATTCCTGGACCTAATGACCTCACCAATCACGTACAAATCGAACTCCTTCGGCGTTCGATCTCAATGGAGAACCCTGGAGTAGAAGTAATTGTTTCTCTTCGGGTTACCCGTGAGGAAGCGCTGCAGATGCTCGATGGGTATTTGCGGCATACCAACGCTGCTTGAAAGCGCTGACTGTCCGCAGATTCCTCTGGGGCAGGTTTAGCGAACTTAGTCTTTGTGGTTCTGGAGTGACGGAAGTCGGCTCGCCATTACTACCGCTAGGCCGGTGACCATTCCGAGGTACAAGAATGCTGAACGAAACGAGGTCTCGCTGGGAGCGTTTCCCAGGATAGTTACCACCACGGAGACGCCGATAGCCCCCGACAACTGGCGGGCTGTTTGGACTATGGCTCCAGCCACGCTGAAGTTTTCAGGATTTACATCAGAAACAGCAGCGGCTGCCAAAATCGGGGGTCCGGAGCCGATTCCCAATCCGAGAAGAACAAACCCGGGGAACACGTCAACAAAAAATGTTGGGTGCTGGCCTGCTCTTTGAGCCAGCCACAAACAGCCCAAAACGAAAAGGCACATCCCGGGCATGGCGACGCGCCGGTATCCGAAACGGTCCGCAAGGCGTCCTGCGACATTCGAGGAAGCGAATGCGGATGTAGCTAGCACGCTAACTCCGAATCCGGTTTTGACAGTGGAGTAGCCCACTATTTCAGTCAGGTAGAGAACGATTGTCAGCATCGCAGAGAAAAATCCGAGTCCGAACAAAAAGATGGCGAGGTTTGCAGCGCGAAAAGAACGAATCGTAAGGAGCGCTTTGGGGAGGATGGGGTCGGGATGGGTAGCGATGCGTCGAATTAGGAGCGTTCCGGCAACAATTATTGAAGCAAGAAGTCCGAGAACTGGGAGAGAGAGCCAACCCCACTCTCCGCCTTGGACGATTACTAGAGCTAGACCAGCGGTAGCAGCTGTTATTAAAAACGAACCTGTGAGGTCGGGGCGGCTTGCATTTGGGTCGCGGGAGCTTTCTGTCAGAACGCGGGCTCCCCATACCAGGGCCAAAATGCCGATGGGGATATTCAAGGCAAACGCCCAACGCCAAGAGCCGAGCTCTATGGCGAACCCACCAATTATTGGGCCTATTGCAGATGAGAGCGCCAAAGTTGAGCTCCAGATTGCGACGGCAGTTCCTCGACGTTCGGCTGGCCAGGCGGCAACTGCGAGTCCTAGTGATGCCGGAGCTGCCATGGCTGCGCCGATGCCTATGAGTCCCCTTGCCGCGACCAAAGTCGAAACTGTAGGCATCAAAGTGAGGAGCGCCGATCCGAGGACGAAGCACCCAAATCCGATGTTGAGAACTCGAAGGCGCCCAAATCGATCAGCCCACCGGCCACTTACGATGAGAAACCCTGCGTAGGCCACCATGTAAAAAGTGAGTGCCCAAGAGAGATCTGCGGTACTGGCTGAAGGGAAACTTCGTTGAATATCGGGGATCGCGACGTTGGTCATCGACATATCGAGGCCGACCGCAAAATTCGTGAGAGAGGTTGCGATCAGTACCTTCCATGCAGTCTTCGTCACACGTGGCAACTCCGACGAAACCCCGTTCTCACTCACTATGCTCATAGAAGTTATTCTAGGGTATTTGTCGCGGAACCGCCGGGGCGGGTTCCAAGCAAGAAGTAGTGCTAGCGCTGCGGGCTACTGGCCCATTTAGTGCCCCAGTCAAACAACTCATCGAGCACATTTCGAAAATCGTTGGCCGCACTAGTGGCGATGTACTCGAAACGCTCTGGGTGTTCTGAGTATCGCTTGCGTTCGAGTAACCCATTATCGACCAGGGCACTTAAACGGCTACTAAGCACAGCTGGCGCTATCCCTAAGTTGTTTTCGAGATCCTGAAAATTTTTGGTACCCGCACACACGACCTCGCGAAGGATGAGCGGCGTCCACCAATCGCCGACGACCTCGAGGGCACGAGCGATCGGACAATCCATATCGGCGAAACTTTTTCGCTTCATAATCAATAATTTAGTAGCAGTTAGAGGTGCCCACGGTTTTTTTGCGGTTGAGCCGCTTTGGTATTGCCCTAAATAGCCCTCAATATCGAACGGTCCAACGTTTTTGCCGCCAGGACTTGTGGACGTCCGTCCTAGACGGCTTGACCCATCGGCCTGAGGTGTTTGGTCAATGAGAATCATTGACCAAGGCATATGTGGTCATGTCGGCCGAGCCGAATAGTTGGAACAGGCATACTGGGCTTATGCCCATTCGTCCTAATTCAGCTCGCGTTGAACCTTTGCCTAAAGCCCTAGAAGAAGCCAAAGAAGCCATGAAGAGTTCGGCGGTCAACGCGGCAAACGTCACAGCGACTCTGGCCCACAACGAAATGGTTTCGGTTGGCGTAGGAAGGTTTTCTCGTCAGTTGCTGTTTAAGGGAACGGTGCCTCCTCGGCTACGAGAAATGGTCATCTTGCGCATGGGATGGAATTGTCAATCGGTGTACGAATTTGGCCAACACACCCTCTTTGGGCTTGATGTTGGACTTACAGAGGATGAGATTTACCGGTTGACCAGACCTGTCACTGAGTATGGCTGGGAGGAAGACGAAGTTGCGTTGCTTGAGATGGTCGACGACCTTTACAACGACGACTGCGTAAGCGACGCCACGTGGCTCAAACTCACCCGCCTCTACTCAGTTCCAGAGATGCTGGAGTTCATGGCTGCTGCCCTCCAGTACCGACTAGTGAGCGGACTTTTGAACTCATGTGGAGTGCAGCGAGACGATGGAGTCCCGGGATGGCCCCAAGCACCGACGACCTGACCCAGACGACAACGGCCGTCCCATCGAGATCTGATGGGGCCTAGGTGGCTAGAACGACACGCTTTTAGCCACGTATCGACGATCCACTGCCGGGTTTGGTTAAGTCGAGCCCGAACCCACACCGATGAGAAACGTTTTCACGAAGTCGGGCTTCGCATAGTGAAACTAGGCTCCCCACAATGACGAGAGAAGCCGTTAACGGGGTCAGATTCGCTGACATTCCTTGGCAATCGACCAGCTCATTATGGGGTGACGAATCCGACCAACCCGCCGCTCTCGATATCACCGAATATGGCTTAGCCCGCGTTTTGTCGAGAGATAGCACCACAGGAGCGACCTCTCTTCTCATCAAAGAACCGCCGGGTTGGCACACAGCAGCTGCCGAAGCGCACTCCGTCTACCAAGAAGACATCCTCCTGGAAGGCGATTGCTGGTACGGGGAACAACACTTTGAAGGCCCCACCTACTTCAGTTTTCCTCCAGGCCATTTCCACGGACCCATGTACACCGAAACCGGAGCCTTATGGTTAGTCACATTAAGTGGCGCATTCGACGTTTCGTACAGTGACGAGATCACGGTCGAAGACATGTCGTGGTACGAGCGGACAAAACAATGAACGGCGGCCCATCTCGCGACTTCATTGGATACGGGGGAGTCGCCCGAACCGGTCGATGGCCTGGAGACGCACGGTTAGCAATCAACTTTGTGCTCAACATCGAAGAAGGGTCAGAACCGTCAATCCCCGACGGTGATGGCTACACCGAAAATCGGCTGACTGACTCATCTATGAATCTGGGAGAAACACGTGACCTAGCCGCCGAGGGGCTATTTGAGTACGGCAGTCGCGCCGGCTTTTGGAGAATCCACCGAGAGTTCCAGGACCGAGATCTCCCACTCACCGCATTCGCATGTGCGCTTGCATTAGAACGAAATCCTCCGATTACGCAGGCAATTGTTGATGCTGGTTATGACATGTGCAGCCACGGTTACCGATGGATTAATCACCACGCTCTGAGTGAAGCCGCGGAGCGAGAACAAATTGCTTTCGCCGTCGAAAGTTTCCAACGGTCACTCGGGTACCAGCCACAAGGCTGGTACTGCCGTTACGGACCGTCGGTGAACACCCGCCGACTGCTAGTTGAACACGGTGGTTTTCTTTATGACTCCGACGCCTACAACGACGATATTCCGTATTGGTCCACAGTAAACGGTAACGATCACTTAGTGATCCCGTACTCGCTGACCAGCAATGACGCGAAATTACTGACTATGCCCGGCAGTCAGTGGGCTGACTACATAAATAGTGGTGTCGACGTTCTATTACGAGAAAACGAAACTCAGCAGACCATGATTTCAATCGGCCTTCACCCAAGAATTGTCGGCCAGCCGACTCGGTTTGCTGGGCTACTGGGAGTCCTTGACCATGTGGCCCAGTTGCCCGGAGTGTGGCTTTGCTCTCGTCTCGACATCGCAAAACACTGGATAAACAATCATCCCCCGCGAAGAGTTTGAACCCCGAATGACAATACGAGTCGTCCCCGTTACCGCCGAAAACTTCTCGCCATATGGTCAACTCATCATCGCCTCTGAGACGTATGGCCGCCAATCATTTTCCGCGGGCTTATCCCATGACCATCGACCTGTCGCACTTTCAACAACTCACGTTCGCGCCGTCCAGTTGCCGATAACGCTCGAACAGATCGAACGTCACCCATTCTCAAGTCAGACTTTCCTACCGATGGAGGTCAGCAGGTGGGTGGTTGTCGTATCTGTGAGCCCTGAATTATCTGATATTCGCGGGTTCATGGTTGGCCCGGGCGTGGGTGTCACTATTGGGCGAGGCATCTGGCACTACCAATTGACTGCTCTTGACAGCGACGCGAAATTCGTTGTGCTGATGTGGAAAGACCACTCCACCGACGAGGAGATCGTTTCGATACCGCCCATCGAACTCGCCGCTCCATCGAATTAACTTTGTTCCCTGTCGAATGTTTCCATAGTCATTGGACCGAACAACGGAAAATAGGTACCGGTTCCGTTCGCTCCAAAAATGTGCACCGAAAAGTTGAGATAGGACCTGAACTTGATAGCCCCGAACCCCACTAGCGCCGTTAATCCCAGCCCCGAGACCATCGCTGAGTTGGCAGCGAAACCTGATTCTTCTGCGATTGTCATGTTGAACTTGCTGTCGTTCGCCGATACAGGCGGTCGAGATGCTTACGACCGATACAGCAAAGTCGCGTACGGGACTGTTTCTGCCAGAGGCGGGTCTTTGGCCTATGGCGGTGACGTTTTTGGGAGCACCCAATGGGACAGGGCTTTGCTGGTTCGTTACCCGAGACGAGCCGCCTATTTAGATATGCAATCAGACCCTGCATACGTGGCTGCGATACCCGATCGCACACGGGGACTAAAGGCCCGCTTGTTGTACTGCTTTTGCCCATTTGATGGTGCACCCGATGATTTCGCCATCGACGAGGGTCGCGGGGAAGACGAAATCTTCGTGGTTTCTTTGCTGACCGCTAGTTACGAAGTCGCGGCAAAGCCAACTGATGGCGACGTAGCGTTGCGTCTCAGAGCGGATATGGGTCTCGTCGCCGATCAGGTTTGGACTGAACTGGTCGTCACCCGACACGAGTCCATTGATGGAGCACGGTCAACTCTTTGGACCGATGAATCGAGCCTCTCCCTCATAACCCGACCCTAGAAAACAGCAGTAAAA
>DCYM01000149.1 GCA_002331465.1 Candidatus Neomicrothrix sp. UBA2110
CCTAGGCCTACCAAAGGAGCCCGAAGCCAACAAGGGTGCACCGTTTCGAGAGGTATTGGCTGGATAAAGTGAGCGCACCAGTCACCCTCCGTGTGGGCGATTAGACACTGAACCAGCACTCCGGCCCTGCGTGAGTTACCGTTCGCTGCGTGCCTGACAAATACTTTGAGGTAGACGGCGTTGCGACTCTTGTCCACCATCGAGGCGAGTCCACTCTCCCCGGCGCTCCCCCGGACTTAAGTAACGGCGGCAGCTTGCTGCTGCTACATGACGCCGGGAGCAACGGGAACTCGTTTCGTGATCTTATGGATCGTTTAGCGGTCGATCATTCGCCAGTGAGTTTTGATCAGCCTGGTCACGGGCGTAGCGGTGAACTTGACAGCCTCACTTCGGTTGAGACTATGGCGATCCACGCCGAAAACCTGGTTGAAAATTGGGACTTGAACAACCTAATTGTCGTCGGTGAGGGCATGGGGGCGGCAGTGGCTCTTGAGCTTGCCAGTCGCGCGATCCTCAACATCGTAGGCGTTGTCTGTATCGGCGCCGTGGGGCAGTCGGTGGACTTAAACCAAGAAATTAGTGAATTGGCACTGATTGCTTCGGGAAAAGCCCGGCGACAGTTCGACTCAACCGGTTACGCCCCTGATACCGACGAAAGCGTCTTTCGGAAAGCATTTGCGGAGTGGGTTAAGACTGACCCTAGAGCTGCCTTGGGAGCAAGGCGAGCCCAAGAAAAATGGAACGCCGATACAGATGTCTCCCACGTAAAAACACCAACGTTGGTCATTATCGGTGAGCACACCGAAGATCAATATCGCGAAAGTTCCGAACGACTCGCTGACGCCTTGCCCCTGGGAACTAAACGAGGACTCGACGGCGCGGCGCGCAGAGGGGCTATCGAAAACCCGGCTGGACTCAGCCTTGTCATTGACGCGTTCTCCAATGAGCTAGAGGTAACGAAGTGAGTACTGCCAAGTTTCCAAACAGCGCAGCGATAGCAGGCGTGTACGAACACCCAAGCCGGTTCTCTCCCAACAAGACAGAATTTCAGATTATGGCCGAGTGTGCGAAGGGGGCCTTAGATGACGCTGGCCTCACACGCGAAGACGTGGACGGACTGTTTGGCGCATCGATGTCTATGGGGATGATGGGGATCGTGGATCTCGCTGAATATTTGGACGTGCGCCCTGATTATCTTGATGGTACGAATATCGGAGGTTCGTCGTTCGTTTCCCATGTGACTCATGCAGCAGCAGCCATTCATGCAGGGTTGTGCTCCACCGCACTGGTGCTCTATGGCTCGACCGCAGCTTCGAACGCGATGGCAATCGGAACCGGTGGCACAGACGGCTCGAAAAACCCTGATACCGCGTTTTCTGCGCCCTATGGCATGACCACGGTTGGAAGTTACGCAATGTACGCGAATCTCCATATGAGCAAATACGGCACAAGCAGTGAGCAATTAGCGGAGATAGCGGTGACGATGCGTCGGCATGCCGGACTTAATCCGTTAGCAAAGATGAGAACACCCATCACCGTTGACGATGTGCTGGAGAGCCGGCTGATCTCAAGGCCTCTCCATTTATTGGATTGCTGCATCATTAGTGACGGAGGAGGAGCAGTTGTCGTCACCTCGCTTGAGCGGGCAAAAGATCTGAGAACCAAACCTGTTCACCTGCTCGGTTGCGGTGAGGCAGTCCAACATCAGGGCGTTGGGGACAGTGACTTACTAACGATCGCAGCCAAACAATCAGGTCAAGCGGCGATGGAAATGGCCGGAATCAAACATTCGGACGTGGATTTTGCCATGGTGTATGACTCATTCACGATCACCGTGTTAGCGACGTTAGAGAACCTCGGTTTTTGCGAGCCCGGAGAAGGTGGAGATTTTGTAAGCAACGGTGGGATCGGCTTAGGAGGTCCATTACCGGTAAATCCAGACGGAGGTGGACTTTCCTCCAATCACCCAGGAATGCGCGGCATTTTTCTCGTTATCGAGGCCGCAAAACAACTGCGCGGAGAATGCGGGGATCGGCAGGTCACTGGTGCTGAAATTGCTATCGCCCATGGCACCGGTGGCACCATCGGAGACAAACACAGCGGAGCTACCTTGGTGTTAGGAACGGACAGATGAATTCAATTACGCACCCCAGCCCATACGCATCATGGGAAACGCGTGGTTTTTGGGAAGGCGCAGGGCGTGACGAACTCGTCTTACAAAAATGCAACACCTGTGAGCTGATTCAGCATCGACCTCGAGGCGTTTGCGCTCACTGCCTTGACAGCAGCGGGCTCGTACATTTCGTTGCCAGCGGTCGTGGCTCGATCTATAGCTACACCGTCACTGAACAGAACCAAGCCAAAGGATTCGCGGAGGCGTGCCCGTACATCATGGCGTACGTCACGTTGGATGAAGGCCCCCGCCTTTTGACCGTAATTGTTGACTGTGAACCAGATGCGGTGGAGATCGGGGTGTCCGTCGTAGCTGATTTCGTAAGCCAAGAACGAGACGATGACGAGCGGTTTGCTATCCCCGTCTTCCGCCTTGTCTGAATACAAACTCATGCTCCTAGATCTTCACACTCACTCAATCAAATCCGATGACGGACGGGCGAAGGTCGAGAACTACTGCAAATGGATCCGGAAGAAAGAACTGCCCTTAGATGGTTTCGTGTTGACAGAACATCGGCAGTTTGACGGCGAATCCGATTACCGACATCTTGAAGACGAGTATGACCTGCTAATTCTTAAGGCGAGCGAAGTGGAAACCGATTTTGGACACGTGCTTGTATTTGGCGTAAATGAGGACCTCCTAGCTGCTTTAGATTTCTCAAACATCCGCTTACCCATCCAGCGGGTCTTAACTGAGTCAGATCGATGCGGAGCATTCGCTGCTCCCTGTCATCCTGGTCGAAAACGAGTCGGGCTTTTCTCCCACTACGAAGAGCGCGGTGCGGTTGACGCCGTGCACACTGTCGAGACACTTAACGGTGGCTCTATTCCCGGAGAGGATGAGCTATCCGTGGAAATGGCAGAGAAGCATGGGTATCTCGGTTTTGGCGGGAGCGATAGTCACGTCGTCAGTCGGATCGGGTTTTGCGCTACGGAGTTTCCACAGCAAACGATCACATCGGTTGACGGCCTTGTAAATGCACTGAAGGGTGGAGCCTTCCGGGCAGTTTCTCTCCGAGGTGGAGTGGTCGCAAGCTAATCACTCAGGGCGACCGTCCGATCAACGACCTCATTCAGATGTAGTACTGCGTGGCCCGAGAGACTCGTTTCTATCAACCCGTTCCATCCTGATAACCAACTGGGTGGAATTTCGCGACCGCTCAAGCCCCACAACCCGCCCACTGTGGCGCCGTTGCAATCAGTATCCCAGCCGGCACTCACTGTGTCGCCAATAGCTGCGCCAAAATCGTCGGGGTTTCGCGTCAGACCCCAAGTCACCAGCGCCAGATTGTTGACAGTGTGCACCGGTGACATCCCTTCAAATTCTGTATGTAATTGAGACGCATCGGAGTCTTTGCCACACGAAAGCCCTAACGCAACGGCGCCAGCGGCTGCAGAATCACTTGGAATGTAGGACGCAGCTTCTTCGAGGGCCCTGGCCGGAGCCCAACCCGCTCCGACTAGGGAAGCCGCAACCGCTATAACCACAGCCCCGTGCACGCCCTCGTCGCGATGGCTCAGGGCAGCGTCGGTCCTTGCAAGAGAAGCGGCTTCGGTTGGCTCCCCTGGCGTCACCCAACCGTACAAATCGGCTCGAATCTGAGCGCCGATCCAATCGTTATAGGGATTGTCGCTGCATTCCTCTATGTCGAACACCGGCGGTGCACCGAAAGGGAACCCCATGCCGGCATCTGCAAGGAGTCGCGAGTAAGCGACCCGCTCCGCTGTGAATACGATCGCTCCGGGGAGGAATCGAAGCCAAGCACGCCCCACGTCAGCGGTACTGAAACCGCGGCCATATTGCTCCAATATTAGAAGCGAAATCAATGTGTAATTGATGTCGTCATCTGGGATCGCTCTCTCCATGTGTCCACGACACGCAGCATGGTCTTGGAGTTCGGATTCCGATCCTTCGACAAGAGGCACATAATCGCGAAGTGGCAGCGCCCCAGCCCGGTCAAGATAATTATGGAGCGCTTCTCGCCCCTTTCGCATAGATAACTGTTCAACGGGCTTGCCGAGCATGCAACCGCTCACTCGGCCAACCCATGCGTTACGAATCCGCGAGCGGTACGAAACCTCGTCCTTTGACATACAGGTAATCATTACTCGCTATGTCGACGATTGCGTGCAAGTGTTACCTTCGCCCTGTGACCGACGGTTCCGATGTCAGCCCCCGAAAGTCGCTTCTAATGAGAGGTATCCATGGGAAACAGTGAGGCCCCGGTAGACCTCGTCGCAGTTCGAGAGCGTTGGATGGGTGTTGAATTCGACTGGGCGAGTTTTGACATGCACGTCGAAGACATGGTTGCGTGGGCAAACGCCTGCGGCGAGCAAGACCCTCGATTCACCGATCCAAGTCACGCGGATTTTCAAGCCCACCCCGGGTTCACTACTCATTGCATGTCGGGCCGAGTTCTTCCCGATGACTTCCCCCAAATCGGCGGTGGCTTTGGAATTGATGGAGGTAAGAACGTGCAAGTGCACGCCCCTATCCGAGCAGGAGACACCCTTCACGCCACAACCACCATTGCTGACGTCTTCGACAAAACAGGTAGAAGCGGCACCATGATCTTCATCGTGCAGCGAATGGAATTTCGAAACGACGATGATGAGTTGGTTTCCACCGTTGACTGGAAAATGATTAAAAAGGCCTAACGCGAATGCTGCACTCACTTTCCTTCGAAGACATAGAACTCGGTGACGAGCTTTCTGAGGCTCATCCGGACGTATCGATGGCCGCTGTCACAAAATTCTGCAATGCGGCCAAGCATTCGTTTGAACGATTTACCGACCACGAGGCAGCACGCGCTGAAGGCTTCCCGGGGGCCATTGTTCCTGGGATCATGAGCCAAGGTCTTCTAGCTGCAATGGTTCATCGTTGGGCACCGGGTTGTAACATCAAAATTATCGACACCGTATTTCGTGGTTCTTTACTTGTTGACTCAGAAATCGTTATGACTGGGGCAGTGACGGACACAGATGAAGAACATCGTCGTATTGAATTAGATCTGACGATCATCGCCGAAGATGGTCGCACCGGCGTTATAGGAACTGCCACAGTGGAGTTCCCCGAATAGGACCTTTGGTCCGGGAGGGCTGTCCAATGAAGCTTGAGTTGGGAGCCGACGAGGTGCTCAGCACAACCCGGTCAGTGCGAAAACGACTCGACCTCGAACGAGCGGTCGGTGAGGATGTCCTTCGAGAGTGCCTCATGCTGGCTCTCCAGGCGCCAACCGGTTCACTCCGACAGGATTGGCACTTTGTTGTCTCGACGGATCGCGAGCAATGTCACGAGGTCGGGTTGATATACCAACAAGTTTGGATGTCCATGGTGACCGATGACTATCTGTCCTCGTCTGTGTCGCATCAAGGAACTGAAGGCGATCAAGAATCCTGGTTGAACATGATGGGGTCGGCCCGTCATCTTGCCAACGTATTTCCAGACGTGCCAGCGATTTTCGTCCCCTGCATCAGCGGCCGACTTGATGGCGCCGACGCAATGACCCAAGCAGTCAAGTGGGGTTCAATAATTCAGGCCGCGTGGAGTTTCATGCTCGCCGCCAGAGAACGAGGCCTCGGCACATGTTGGACGACCGTTCACCTTCAGCGAGAACGAGACGTGGCGGAGGTGCTTGGGATCCCCTACGACGAGGTCCAACAAGTTGCATTGAGCCCAATCGCGTACACCGATGGGACCGACTTTCGGCCCGGTAGACGAAAACCAGACAGCAAGTTCGTTCACATAAACGGCTGGTGACATGACTTCGGCGGAAAACGTTGAGAGCGATGTTCGTTTGTGGCTGACTCAAAATTGGGACCCAACTGCAGACTTAATTGAGTGGAGAGGACTTCTTGCTGACAGCGGGTGGGGATGTCCGTCGTGGCCCCAAGACTGGTACGGACGGGGGCTTCCCTTAACGGCAGATGCCACTGTGAAGAAAGTGTTCTCTGAAATTGGAGCGGTAGGAGTTGCCGCCGGCGTCAGTATGTATCTCGTCGCTCCAACACTCCTCGAGTGGGGCAACGACGACCAAAAGCAACGCTTTCTGCGTCCGATACTCACCGGCGAAGATAAGTGGTGCCAGTTGTTCAGCGAACCAGGGGCTGGATCCGACTTGGCAGGCTTAGCCACTCGCGCAGACAGAGATGGCGATGAGTGGCTAGTTACCGGCCAAAAAGTCTGGAACTCCGGAGCACACAAAGCCGACTACGGCATCCTCCTAGCGCGAACAAACCCAGAATCGCCGAAACACCAAGGGATTTCATTCTTTGCGATACCTATGGACCAGGCTGGCATCGAGGTACGGCCACTGCGTCAGATGAACTGGCATGCATCATTTAACGAAGTCTTCCTCGACGGCGCTCGCGTCCGCCACGAAAACCTCATCGCAGATGCCGGTCAGGGATGGCGCGTAGCATTAACAACCCTCGCTCATGAGAGAAGCGCAGTCGGAACACCTCGGCCTCGTTTCCCTCTCGATGGTGGGTCAATGGTGCAGCGCGCCCAAAAAGAAGCCGACGAATACTTTTCGACATACCGCTGGTATCCACAGCGGGCCGGAAGGCCACGCATGGTTCGCTCTGAAGCAGAACGACTCGGTCGTGGCTCTGAGCACCTAATAAGACAACAGGCGGCCCATATTGAACAGCTACAACGAACCTCGAATTGGACAAACCAAAGAGCACGAGCAGCGAGAATCGCGGGTCGGCCACCAGGTGCCGAGGGATCAGTAGCCAAACTGAACATGAGCGTCACGGCCCGGGCGAGCCATAACGCCCACACCTCGATCGCTGGGGCCTATGGGATGTTGAACGGTGATGAAGGCCCTGGCGGCGGACTGATCGCCGAAGTGCTGGTCTCGACGCCAGCGCAGTCGATAGCTGGCGGCACTGATGAAATTCAACGAAACATCCTAGGAGAGCGGATCCTGGGGTTACCCAAAGAACCCAGCAACGAATAACTGTGAACCGAAGCACGGAGTGCGCCTAGTCTCGGTACACGCTTCTGATTACACCGGGAGGATCCGTGGCGCCTCACTTGCTGGCCGACGCAATCGATTGGGTGCCCTTCCCAGGTTTCGAAGGGCTCTATTACAACGTTCTTGCGGTGGACGAGAATGACAGGTCCGTAGAGATGCTCATGAAATTCGATCCAGGGATCAAATGCGTTCCGCACCGTCATATCGGCCCAGTTAAAACCTTAGTCATTGAGGGTGAACACCAACTTTTTGATGTGACGGATGAAAATAAGCAAACCGACTGTCGGCCAGCTGGCACTTTTTCTAGCCACAACGGCGACGAGGCCCACATTGAAGGCGGAGGAGCCGAGGGCGCTGTCATTTTGTTATCAATGACCACGGTTGGCGGTGATGTTTGGGAGACCTACAACGACGACATGCTGGTCGACCGTGTGTCTTCAGCTACCGACTTTCGGCGTGGTATCGCAAAACAGGCGTCCCTGCATCAGCGTCCTTCGTGACCGACCCACAGACAGCCCTCACACGACGATTTGCAAGAGCCGCCGAGCCGCTCCATTCCTGTGCTTATTACGCGAAGGAAATCAACCAATTCACCGAAATGGGCTACAGCGGTTGGTGGCACGCATACTTCGCTTACCGATCCGCCCCGATGGGGAAAGCTACTGCCCAACAAGTCACGGACGTTTTTTACAATTTTGCGCCACGAATGGTCGGCAAAGCCGTTCCAAACTGTTGGGAAATCATGTCGCCTTCACAGGTCAGGCAAACTCAACTGGATCTAGTGGATCGTGCGCTTCATCGCATATTCGAGGACTACGAATCGCAGCGAGAACTTGTTTACGCAAGCGAAGCACTGAAAACGTCGGTTCCGGAGTTCGACGCAATGGAACGCCCCTTGTTCGCTGCATGGGCAGGCGAACCCTGGCCCGATTCACCACTATTGGAT
>DCYM01000141.1 GCA_002331465.1 Candidatus Neomicrothrix sp. UBA2110
ACGGGGATGCCGCAGGCAGCGGCTTCTAAAGCTACGAGACCAAAAGATTCTGAACGACTGGGGACAAGACACACATCAGCCGCTCGGTAATAATTCGGCAGTAACTGGTGGGGCTGGGGATCGATGAAGATAACTCGCTCACCGAGGCCATGGCGTTTGATACGAGCCATTAAATCTTCGTGAGTCTCGAGACCTTGGTGTCCTGAGAGCCCTCCAACAACGACCAGTCGAGCATCCCTGTGTTGGCTGGCAGCAAGAGCATCAATGGCTAGATCCAATCCCTTGAGAGCTTGGATCCGGCCGACGAAGAGCAGAATAGGGTAATCACCCAAACCGACCGCTTTGCGAGCGGCGTGAGATGCGCCGGGGCTAAAGAGAGTGTGGTCGACTCCAGGTGTCAGAATTTCAATGCGGTCACGCGAGATCTCGTAAAAGGAATCAAGTTGATCTGCTTCAACCTTTCCCGACGCGAAGACGGCGTCTGCGCATCCAATGACAGCGTCTTCGGCACGAATTCGATCCTCTGGTTCCGCGTCACCACTGAAACTCTTTATTCGGCCGAGAGTGTGGAACGTGACCGCAAGAGGTATATCGAACCGATGTTTGAGGTGATGCCCAGCTACGCCCGATAGCCAATAGTGGGCATGGAGGGCGTCAACTGGTCGACGTTCAAGACGGTCCGCGACACCTTGGGTCCATATGTCCACCACCGCCGGAAGATCACCTTTTAGAAGGCCCAATGGCCCCGCTTCAATCTGGATGATGTTGACACCAGGTTCGATTTCAACAATTTCTGGGTGTTCCGGTTTAGTTCTTCGCACATAAACGTCGCAATCAATACCCTGATTGGCCATCGAATTAGCTAGTTCCCGGACATAAACGTTCAATCCGCCACTATCGCCAACACCCGCCTGATCCAGAGGTGAGGTGTGCATAGACAGCACGCCTATTTTTCGGATACCGCCGTCAGTCGGGTCGGTGGCGTCTGTGCTTGTCACGAAGAACCAAGGTAGTCAATGAATCCCGTCACTCCACTCAGTTCCGACTTTGTCCGCAACTCAGATGAATAAAAGGTTGATTGTCCAGACCCAAAGAGGTGTCACTAAAAAGTACGACGAGAACCTTTGTAGATCATGGCCGCTGTCGAAGGAAACCAACCGCATGATGATTCGACCAAGAGGTATTGCTCCGCCAACTAACAGAGCAAACGGCCAAAACCATGTCGGTGAGATCGGGGAGGCCGAGATTTGGATAGACGTCCACAGAATCGCCAGCGCCCCGCCAATCCCAATGAATGGAGCCAAATGCCGTCGTGAGCGATCTCTCATCCCTAACCCAAGACCCAAATCATGCACGTAGACCAAGCTGAGGAGTAGCCCCACGGAGCTCGAGTCGCGGAACGCTAACACCGTCAGGCTCGCAGCCGTCAAGCTTGCCGGCAACCAAGCAACCATCACCCTTCGCGTCTGTGTTAGGACCCGGCTTTGCGTCTTATTGCCTATGGCTGCTATCACTGGCGTCGACACAAACGCGGCTGTTGCGACGACCCCAACAAGTCGGAAGTCATTGAGAATCCCGCTTAGCGCAACCAGAACCAGTAAGGCGACTGCAGGCATGCGTTCAGAAAGAGAGTTTCCTGAAGCTCGCCACGAGGCAGCGAGCGCAGCGAACATTAAGACCACGCCAAAGATTGGCGGGCTGATTTGTAATCCAATGATGAGAGTGCAGTAGCCGATGAACCCCGACAGCAATGCTCGATGTGGGGTCCCGTAGAACATTACGAATCTGTCGAGCGAACCTCTCATTAACCGCCCGAAACTGGAGGCAGCACCGCTACCTCGTCGCCATCTGAAATTTCGGTGTCTCCCTCTACCGGGTCTCCGTTCAGCCATACGCGGCTTATGGCCAAGATCTCCGAAAACTCGTCACCAAAGTCGTTCTGAGCTAGTGAAAGTATTTCACTGACTGTGGAAGCGTCGTAGAGGGTTGTACTCACGCCCGCCGCTTCGCGGGCACCCGCGAACAGCCGAAGAGTCACCACTGCCATTCCTGGATCCTACCTGCGCTTGCTGTGGAGCTTTGGCGGCAACCCGGTACGTTCTTCGAAGTAGCAATGAGAGAAAAGGTGTTGGGTGGAAATACTTGCTCTTCGACATGGCCAGTCAGAGTGGAATGCTGAAGGACGCTGGCAAGGCCAAGCTGATTCTCCACTTACTTCTTTAGGAGAGCAGCAGGCGTTGCTTGCAGCCAATCAGTTGCTAAGCAGTGGCGAAATTTTTGACACAATCGCTTCGAGCGATCTGCAGCGGGCTCAACGCACTGCGGAGATCATTGCCGAGATTGTTGGCGATGGAGTGGTGGAACTTCGGACTGAATTTAGGGAGCGTTTGGCGGGTAGTTGGCAGGGCCTGACGCGTTCAGAAATTGAAACGCTGTCGCCTGGCGCCATTGAACATCAGCGATGGCCGGAGGGGTATGAGTCGGACGAATCAGTGATTGGCAGAGTGATACCTGCGATCCACGAGTTAGCGAAAACTAGCGACCGTCTTTTAATTGTTGCTCACTCTGGACTGATTCGCGCATTGGACCGAGCTTCGAATGCTCTTCCCGCGTCAATTCCCAACCTTTCAGGCCGGCGGTATCAGTTCAACCAGCGGTTATTACCGGGTGAAATCGTCCACTTTTCCGCGGATGTCACCGGGCACGGAATCGAATAAGAAATCGCTATCGGCGCTAGAGCTCTACGTGGCCTACCCATGCTGAAGCTGTACCGGGGTCCGTGTCGTCAGCTAGGGCTCGCAAGGTCGATTCAACTTTCGAAAACTCGACTTCAAGGTTGTCTAACTGGGCTTCGCTCAACGAAGTTCGAGGGTCCATGACATTTTTGTCTTCGTTACTCACGAGAACGAGTTTAGGTTCAGATCTCGCTTCTTTATTGGACAAGGGGGCGATCTTTACACAGTGCCGGAGCGTCTTGGACCCTGTGATATTTGAATTTAACTTTTGGTGATACCAGCCAACATGGCTGCGGCAGCGTCCACGTCAATCTGATCTAAACCAATCAGGACTAGAGCCTGAAAAGGCCCGTCACTTGACTGTTCGATGGACCATCGGCGACCTACGACTTCTAGGTGGTACCGATTTCCGTGTTGGTCATCGAACCAACCTTTGGCTCGGAGGAGTTGGTGATCTGATTGTTCGAGTGCGTTCCCCAGATGGATGGGATCCCATGGTCCTGCCGGGTTTATAACGGTGGAAACGACATCGAAATTACTGAAGTTCTCAGAATTCGTTATTGAGACGCCTTTGTCGCTGGCGCCACACAACACATTCACATCGATTTGGCCCCTTTCCACGGGAAGGATCCTGCTACCGGGAGCAGCTTTTGCGACTAGGTCATGAGCTGTTTGGCGAATGTCCTCGTTTACAAGGTCGATTTTCGACAGGACAACAAGATGGGCTGCCTGGAGTTGTCTATGCAGCAAAGATGCTGTGTGATGATTCCCTAGTTGCTCTTCGAGCGATCTCGAGTCGGCAACTGCCACGATGCCGTCAAGATGGCATCCATTTGTTCCGTGGATTGCCTGAGCAACGCTGATTGGATCCGCAACACCGGTTGCTTCGATAATGACGACGTCATAATCACCAGTTCGGGCCAAGGTTTCCAATTGGTTCGATAAATCGTCGGCTAATGCGCAACACACACAACCGTTAGCTAAGGAAATACGGCTGGGAGTTTCAGCGGCAACGAGGTGAGCATCTACTTCGATTTCGCCAACATCATTCACAACAGCTGCAATTTTCAGGCCCTGGGGACGTTCCAGTGCATGGCGGAGGATGGTGGTTTTCCCACTCCCCAAGAAGCCAGTTAGAAGTGTGACAGCCAGATCCGTTTGTACATTGCTCTTTTCTTGATCGTGGTGCCGGGAGGCGTTCAGGGTTGATACGACTCGACTCCAAGCGGAATCGAGTTCGTCGAACCGCGCTTTAATTGGTTGACTCACCGGCAAGCACAGTGTCGTGTACCTCAATATCTCTGAGGTCTTCGGGGTGGACTTGGTATGGGTCATCATCCAACACGGTGAAATCTGCGTGTTTTCCGACCTCAATAGATCCAAGGCGGTCGTCTCGGTTCAAAATATATGCGGCATCGATAGTGATCGCGCGAAGAGCGCTGTCAACGGAGATCCTTTCGCCGGGTGCGAGCACCGTTTCTCCGTCGGCACCTATTCGGTTTACCGCACACCAAGCAGCCAGCAACGGTGAGAGTGGAGTGACAACAAGATTGAAATCACTATGAAGAGCGAAAGGAACGCGCGCTCGTTCTAGGGAGCCAAGTCGCGCTGTTGCTTCGCTACGGTCAGGGCCGAAACCGTGGTCACTGTGGAGTTGAGCCCGGAAGTGAACAAAGTAGATATTGACGGACGCCTGTCCGCCTAGCGCTGCGAGTCGTTTCGCCTGCGATGGCGAAGAGATGCAGTAATGCTCGATCGTAAAACGGTGATCGAATCTGGGATGTATGCGCTGCAGAGCTTCCAGTGTGTCCAAGGTCATATCTACTGTTCGGTCTCCGTTGGCATGCGAGTGGATTTGCACGCCTGCTTTCCAAAACGGGAGCATCCGTTCCACCATGTTTTCCCATGGGATCTCGCCAGTATGAGCAGTGTCCTCGTCCAAGTAACCGGGCTCGTTCATCACCAGAGTCATGGACGGGTAAGAGCCATCGTTCACGTATTTGATGCCGTGAGTGTTAAGTCGTTCATCTCCTTGTCGCCTTTTTGCAGCGAGAAACTCAAGCATGTCGTCACCAAATTCTCTAACAAGCTTGGGTTCAAAAGGAATCATGAACATCCGTAGGGGCAATGTGCCGTCCGACATTGCTCTCGCGTGATCTTCCCATTCTGGTTCGAAACCATCAGCCATCCCCCAGACCAGATCCGCTGTGGTTGTGACACCTGCAGCTTTGGCGACTGCTCCCATGCGATCGATTGCCGCGCGTCCTGAACCTGGCCCATACACCACGTCTGCGACTGGTCTGGTAGCTCGTGCGGTTGCTTCAGTCTCTACGAACCACCCGTTGAGGCGCCCATCTGGATACCGGCCGATCCCGTGACCTACTGAGTCATCGTCGACGCCGATGAGTTTCAACATTGGCGAGTTGGCGTAGATGATGTGAGGTGCATACGCAATAACCCATATAGGAACGGTGTCACTAATTTGGTCAAGCATGTCTCGGTCTAGATGCCCTGATTGACTAGCCGGATCGTATCCCCACGCGGTAATAGGTATTTCGGGGTCGGACCGTTCCGCAGCCAACGCGCGAAGTTGGTTGAGTACTGCGTCTCGAGTGGGAAGGCCTTTTCTTAAACCGTCCGGAGCTGCAGACTCGATAGGGCCAACATATTCCAACCCCATATAGGTGCCGCTTAGCCGGAGATGCGTGTGTGGGTCGATGAAGCCGGGCATCAGGATCTTGTCGCTATAACGATCGTCAATTGAGTGGGGGTGGCGACGCAACCACGGCTCGATTGATTCAACTGATCCAACGGACACAATTCGACCGTCCGCAACCGCCACTGCGGACGCGTCAGGGCGTCCTTGATCCATTGTGTGAATGTGCGCAGCTGTGTAGACAGTTATGTGTTCCATAGGAGCCCCAGATCGCTGTTCGTACCGTATCCTTCTCAGCTCTCAGGTTTCACGAAATCTCATTCGCAGCGTTGGCCAGCTTGATGGAAGTCTCGTTAGACGGGTCAAGTTCAACTAGATGATGAAGATTCACTCGGGGCTTGAATCCATTTGGCGTCGTACAATTGGTTTTGTGGAAGAGGTTGAGTGCACAGCTCTCGAGAACGATTGGGATTCTCCTCCTAATCCATTAATGCACCCACCTTGTCTATGCCCCAAATGCAAGGTCGACCCCCTCGAACTAGAGCTTGAACCCGACCGTCTCCGAGCGAGCGGCATGCGTCAGCGCCCCTTGGTGGAAGCATTAGAACTAGGTAACGAGGGACAAACCGTTTTATAACTGCTTGCGCCATTCAGCCACTATTGCTCGGTACTCTCCTCGGCCCGGGTTCGAAATAGTGAAATTCGATCGAGGGGATTGCCATATGGCATCACCGGCGGAACACGACATCAACGTTTGGTTGTGCAGTTCGTCTTCTATCAGGACAACGGCAGCTTCCAATACAACGGTGAGGCTATAGAAGTCGTAGCTGATCGGCCCGGTCGTTTCCTCGGGCTGAATTCTTAGCCGGTATACCCGCAGACGGTCATGTTCTTTTTGAACGGAATGACAGGGAACGTTGAGGGGGAACGAAGCCGATATCGGCGGTGCTGCTTTTAGCTCGGCGCCAATCATTCGGGCATCACCCAATCCGATATTGCAAACGCGATGGATGAGCGGCTCAGAAAGATGGGCACGCAAGAAAGCTCCTCCAGCTGTTATTTGCGCCGTTGAGCTTGTGGACTCGCCGAAGGTGCGATCTTCTACAGAGCTATCTGCGATCATTACGTAAAAAGTGTCAACGTCGTGGCGGTGGTACAACGTTTGGTCACCTTCGGGAATCAAGACGTCGTATAGCCGTATGTAGTCGTTCTCGAAACGGTGTCTGTGCCGCGGTTCGTCTCGAACCTCGACATATTCGTCATGTCCCATGCGTTATGCACCTTGGTTGGAAGTCTCGCTGTGCCATCTTTATTCACCCTCTCACTCGAGGGTCGGACCTGCACTTGTTACTTACCTCGATTAGCAACGTTCAAGGCGTTTGTTAAGAGGACCGAAAATGATGGTGACGGAGGCTGGTTGTCCGGAGGACCTAGTACAGGCACACCGGTACGATGGTGGCGGGCCGCTAGCTCATCGGGTAGAGCAGGGGACTTTTAATCCCAAGGTGCCGGGTTCGAGCCCCGGGCGGCCTACTTTTATCGAACAATTGACGCCAATGTTGCGGTAGTCAAAAGCACTAAGTCTTCCCACCTAATCGAGATATCAAGTCCTCGTTTTCCTCCGCTGCAATAGATGCGATCGAAGTCACATGCCGAGCTATCGATCACTGTTGGGAGTTGGGTGCGCGTACCTAAGGGACTGATTCCGCCACGCACGTAACCTGTAATGCGCTCAGCTCTGTGAGGAGCCGCCATCATCGCTTTCTTTTGCCCCAGTGCCCCAGCCGCAGCTTTCAGTTTCAGGATTCGAGGAACCGGCAAGACCGCCAGCGCGTATCGAGAGTCCACCGTTGCTCCGATATCGATCACCAGCGTCTTGAACACACGGGCTAGTGGAACTCCCAGTGCTTCGGCGGCTTCTAATCCATATTTTTGATTGTCGGGATCGTGCTCATAGGGGTGAACCCCGATCTGAATTCCCGCTGCAGCCGCAGCTTCGATTGCCGGTGTCATGGTGATTCAACTTCCTGGCGAACTTTTTCAATCGACGAGTCGAAGATTATTGCGTCGACGCACCCAATATTCGTGATCAACTTCGTCTGCCTCGTGGCGGCGACGACGTAGCCTCGCAATTGCCGCATACCGGCGTGCTTGCGTTTGATTTTGATTTTGTCGGCTCATCCGTTCGTGATTCATTTCACGTATGCAAGTTTGGATTTTGAGACGACCGAAATTATTCGCGTTGTTTTCGGGCAGCGGATTTAGCTCAAAAAGCGTAGGGGTCTCCATCCACGCGACAATCACAGCGGGGTGGGACAGTGAGTCTGCATGTCAACGACCAGAATGCCCGAATCCGCCCTGGCCTCTTTCAGTTTCATCGAGCTCGTCTGCTTCTTCCCAAACGACCTCTTCCACACTCTTAATAACTAACTGCGCGATCCGATCACCGCGCCGAACTTCATATGGTTCGCTCGAGTCGGTATTGATCAAAAGGACCTTCAACTCGTCGCGGTACCCACTATCGATAAGGCCGGGGGTGTTCAAACACGTCACACCGTGACGAAGAGCAAGACCACTGCGAGGTTGAACAAACCCTGCATATCCGCGAGGGATGGCAATAGCGATACCAGTTCCGATTAAGGCTCTTCCCCCGCCTGGGGCGAGGGTCACATCTTCGTTAGCGACTAAATCTGCTCCAGCGTCACCGGGCTTAGCGTAACTAGGCAAGGCGAGATCGGAATCGAGACGTTGGACTGGGATGGCAACCACACCGCGACTTTAGGCACAGTTAGTCGCTCCTGCAGGCACCCCATTTATGAACCTCCGCTGGCCTACCATGATTCCGTGCTTGTTTGGATGGATCTTGAGATGACCGGGCTTGAACCTGATCGCCATGTCATCGTAGAGATCGCCACGATCATCACCGACGACGACCTTGCAATCGTCGCAGAAGGTCCCGATTTGGTTATTCATGCCAACAAGGCACAACTCGCAGAAATGGATGACCTTGTAGTTGACATGCACACTCGTTCCGGGCTTCTCGAACTGATCGAGGTTTCCTCAGTGACCCTAGAAGAGGCCGCCCAACAAACGCTTGATTTCGTAAAACAGCACGTAAAGAAAGCTCGGTCTGTCCCTCTTTGCGGCAATTCAATCGGCACTGATCGTCGGTTTCTTGACATCTATATGCCAGAGATTGAGAACTACCTCCATTACAGATCAGTCGATGTTTCGACGATTAAGGAACTAGCGCGGCGATGGAATCCTGAGGTACTTAAGAACGTGCCTCAGAAACAAACGAGTCATAGAGCGTTAGACGACATTCGCGAAAGCATCATCGAGCTCAAGCATTATCGGGAACATTTTTTTAAGATGCCTACGGAATCGAATTAAAATTAGATAACCCGATAGGATCACCCGAATGGATCGCCCACTACGTGAGGAGCAGCGACCTCCAGAAGAAGGGATCGTAGAGTTAGCCCCAAATGTGCGCAGGCTTCAATTGCCGATGTCCATGCCGGGTTTAGGACATGTTAACTGCTACATCCTCGACGACGAACGAGGCGCTGCACTAGTAGACCCTGGCTTACCGGGGCCTGCAAACTGGAAAGCTCTTATGAAGGGCTTAAAACAAGCGGATGTCCCCCCTGAACGCGTTCATTCAGTAGTGGTTACCCATAGCCATCCTGACCATTTTGGAGCAGCGGGACATTTCCACGAAAAATACGGGTGCGAAATTATTACTCACCGAAATTTTCGAATGTGGTGGAACCTAGAAGAGGAAGATGACGAGCCACTTCAAAACGTTTCAGATGTCAACGAGAACGCCGGATTGCGCGATGATCCACTATTTGCCGCGATAAGCCCCGGGCCTAAAGGACCTACTCCTTGGGGTGGCGAACGATTCAAAATGCCTTGGCACCGCCAACTGGGGTACACAATGATGCGAAAGGGTTGGGGCGGGTCGTGGTTCTCAACTCCAAAACCGACACAGCGTATTGAGGATGCTGACCGGATCAATCTCGCTCGTAGAGAGTTTGTCGCCGTTCACACCCCAGGGCACACAACCGATCATCTCTGTCTTTATGACCCTGAGGGCGGCTTGATGCTCTGTGGGGATCACGTCTTACCAACCATCACGCCGCACATATCAGGGTTTGGCCCTGCCGCTGATCCGCTCCAAGACTTCTTCATTAGCCTCGATCGCGTGGCTGATTTTGAAGGTATTGAACTCGCACTACCTGCCCACGGGCAACCATTCACAAATTTGCCCGACCGCGTTGAGGACATCAAACGGCACCACCAGGAACGGCTCGACCTGTTACGCGAAGCCTCCGACAAACTGGGGAACGCTTCAGTTCACAAATACATGAAGGAACTTTTCCAACAACGCTCTTGGGGACCTATGGCCGAGTCCGAAACCTTTGCGCATCTAGAACACCTCAGGCGAATAGGCGAAACTGAAGCCGCTCGATCGCCAAGCGGCGTGTTGGAGTATTCCTTTCACTGAGAACACCCAGTTCCAGCTAAATTTCACTCAACGTGGAAGCGCTCTTCGGGACGGTTACCCTCGTCTGTTGCATTGTTTGTGCTGGTTCAGGTTTATTCGTTTGACCTGGTCTATGCACTTGTGATGGCATTAGTACCGCTCAACTCACGTAGGCAAGAGCCAACCAAAATCATGCGAACTTCATTCCCATCAACCTGGACATCTTCTTCGGATATGTCGACGCGCGCCCGTTGCGCCAACGTCGCACCGAGTTCACGCATGTCGACATGGCTCAATAATGGCTTCGCTTCTATGCCCACCGGAACTTATTTCACCGGTATCAAGCATCAGGCGGGGCGGCCTTCGGAGGAGCAAATGTAGCTACAGAAAGCACATTTCAAAATCCACCGAAAGGCCGCCGGTTATCCGGCGGCTTTTGTGCTTTTGAAACCACGAAAGAAACCGACCTCTATCTAGTAATCAGAAACAATCACGGAGAATCCAATGCTCGAGCTTCTAATTGAAACAGAAGATGAATGGAACGTCGCTGGTCGCTGCAATGACAACAACGGAACTTTGACCCACCTATTCTTTTCCGATGACATAGCTCACCAAGCAAGAGCGAAGGCGATGTGTGCCAAGTGCCCGGTAAATGCTGAGTGTCTCGACGCAGCAATTACGCGCCGAGAGTTATGGGGCATTTGGGGCGGCGAACTAATTGAAAATGGGCGCATCGTCCTAGGCAAGCGAGGACGGGGTCGCCCACCCAAAATCCCGCGCCCACTTATTGCCGTCGACGAAGTTCCTGTACCACCGGAGCTCATCCCGGCTTAGCCGAGCAAAAGAGAAGCACCCTCTACTTCTCTCCGCCGACAGACCACTGGCACGATTCTCGCTGAGGGCTTCCGAAACGGCCGCCCAACAGCATTCGAATCATCAGCTCGGTCGAGGAGCCCCCAGGCCTAATGCCTGGGGGCTCCAACGCGATCCAGATACGGTGACCCAAAACAACTGTGAACATCCATCCCGTGAGAGTGACATGGCCAACCAGTGGAGACGACCTTTAATTGGCGCACTCGCCATTTACCTCGTTGCTGCGTCAGTGTTCCTACTGACAGGTGGGGGAAACTCCCAAGGCCAAAATCAAATCAGGGCAAAGGACACGGAACAACAATTTGATCAAGATCTGTATTCGTTGGAGTTCACGACATTAAACGGGGAAAAAACTTCTTTCGCCGACTACGCAGGGGCCCCACTCATTGTCAATTTTTTCGCCTCATGGTGCGCCCCGTGTGTCAAAGAGATGCCTGATTTCCAGCGGCTACATGAACGTCACGGTGAACGGTTCCAAATAATTGGACTTGCCGTTGAGGGCGAGCGTCCAGCACGTCGACTTGTTGAGTCAACAGGCGTTACATACCCCGTAGGGTTGGACGACAGTGACCTCCTAGTAGAACTCGGCGGGGTGGCAATGCCAACTACCGTCTTTATCTCAAAACAAGGTGAGCTCCTCGAAAGCCACAGTGGCGTACTCAACTATTCAAATCTGATCTCTCGTACAGAAAAACTTTTTAGCGATGAATGACGTCAACCTGGCCTTCGCCTTTACCGCAGGCATCGTTGCCACGATCAACCCTTGTGGCTTTGCGATGCTCCCTGCATACCTCTCTTACTTTCTGGGCATTGAGGCAAACTCCGGTGGGACTCGAGGGGCAAGCATTGCTCGTGCACTCACCACAGGGTCCACTGTTTCTCTGGGATTCTTGATGGTCTTTGGAGTCGCCGGCGTATTAATTTCGGCGGGTCTGACAGCTATCCGAGAAGTAATCCCTTGGGTAGCCGTCGCAGTCGGCTTGGCCTTGGTGATTTTAGGCACCGCGGTAACTGCTGGTAAACGTATCGACTTAGCGATACCAAAATTCGAAAGGGGGACCGGGAGCAAAGACCTGCGGTCTCTGCTCCTTTTTGGTGTTTCTTACGCTGTGGCATCAATCTCTTGCGGGCTTCCCACCTTCATCGTCGTGGTTTCCACCTCAGTCAATGGTTTCAGCTCTGGGTTGCTTGCGTTCCTCACTTATGCCTTAGGCATGGCGATCACATTGCTCTCGCTGACCGTAAGTTTGGCCTTAGCGCGCTCCTCTTTCCTTGAAAAATTACGCTCCCTAGTTCGGTTCGTTGATCGAGCGTCCGGATTGTTAATGGTGCTGGCTGGCGTTTATCTAGTCATGTACTGGCTAACTGAACGCACCGGCAGTCCAACAAATTGGTTCATCGACGCGATCGAAAAATGGAGCGCGAATCTGAGTAACACAATCACTGATCTGGGAGGGGTACGCACCGGGGTTCTTCTTAGTGTGGTCCTAGCCCTTGGTCTCATCGTCTGGTTGATTCAATTTGAGCCTGCGTCGTCAGATAGCTCACCTGAGAGACTGTGAAAATGGCGTTGCACCTGGGCGATCACGACTTGTTACAAACAGATCAACCTTTCCGATCCCTGCTATCACAACCTGGGGTTAGCGAAGTGCTACAGCTTGGCTCACAGTTCGGATTCATGGCTTTTCATGGAGGATGGCTCGAAGAAGTCACCGATGACATCGCGAGCGCTGCAGCAGAAAGATCGGGAGCTTCTTATTACGGAGTACTCCAGGGACCCGATGATCAGTGGCATATCCCATCGCATTTAGTCAGCCCAGCAGAATCTGAGGCCCTAAATACTTTCCTCGGGCATGTGGAAGTGGTTGTTGCAATTCATGGGTTCGGTCGACCTGATTTGCTTCGATCTGTTCTATTGGGCGGGCGTAACCGAGAGTTGGCTGAATTCGTTGCATGCCGCCTCATTGCCCATTTGCCTCATTACGAAATCGTGCACGACATAGGCTCGGTACCACCAGGTCTGCGCGGACAACACGCCCGAAATCCGGTGAATCTCCCCCGGAGAGGTGGCGTGCAAATCGAGCTACCGCCACGTATCCGAGGGAAAAGTCCGATGTGGACTGGTTTCAAAGGCCCTGGACGGGTCCCGCATCACGAAGCATTAATTGATGGGTTAGCGACAGCGGCCAGCGACTGGTGCCGTCTTCATGGCGAGTTTTAGACGTTAAGGGGCAAGGCGCTCCAAGCTCCAGGTTTTACCAGTTCGTGTATAGAGCAGGCGATCATGAAGGCGGTGGGGGCGTCCTTGCCAAAATTCGACCGTGTCGGCTACCAGAATGTAACCGCCCCAGTGCACTGGGCGTTCTGGCGATGCGCCTCCCAGGTCCGAGTCGAGTTGCCTCCATTTATCTTCAAGTTCTTGACGGTCTCTCACCGGATGGCTCTGGTTTGATACGACTGCCGAAATTCGCGAGGCGCGGTCGCGACCGGAGAAATACTGGTCACTGCTTTCGGGCTTCATTTTTTTTACTGTCCCCGTCAATCGTATTTGGCGCTCTAACTCCAGCCAACCAAGTAGGGCAGCGGCGGTTTCTTTTTGTGCCAGGTCCCGTCCTTTGCGGCTTTCATAGTTGGTGTAAAAAACAAAACCGCCGTCGGCGTAACCGCGAAGTAAGACATTGCGAAGCGACGGTTCTGACTCTTCATTGACTGTTCCTAGTGTCATCGCATTTGCGTTGTGGAACTTCAGTTCTTCGGCATAGGCCATCCAAGTGTCAAAGAGACGCATCGGGTCGGCAGGAGCGTCAGCTTTGGATAATCCGTGTGCCATCAAGGTTTCGCGGATCGTCTTCAACTCATTCGATTCTGGCATCACTGTGTGGGCTCCGCTTCTCTACTAGGCACTATGCCATGACAACACGATCTGCGTCCGCTGTCATGGTCGCAGCAGTGGTCGGCGCAGGTTCTCGCTGGTTCCTTGGCATCTCAGTTGGCCAAGAGTGCGGGCTACTAGTAGCAAACATCGCCGGTTGTGCATTGATTGGATGGGCTTCTCACTCGCAGGAACAGAAGTGGGACCAGGTGTGGTTAACCGCCGGATTATGCGGATCATTCACGAGTTTTTCTGGCTTAGCCGTCCAACTCGCTACGGGACTCGAAGCCCAAAGATGGTCGTATGTTTCTCTCTGGGCCGCTGCATCGTTACTCGGTTGCGGTGTTGGTTTTGACCTCGGTCGGTCATTCAGGGGCAGTCGATGACAATCTTGTTGTTCGTTCTCGCTGCAAGCTTCGGTGCAATAATCCGTTGGAAAATGACCAACTATTGGGGATGGGTGGGCACCTGGGCGCTGAACATGGCCGGTGCCTTGGGGTTGGGGTTTCTAGCAGGATTGGGAGGGACGCTACTCACAGTCGTAGGAACAGCGGGAATCGGCGCTCTGACCACAGTTTCAGGAGTAGCACGCGAAGTCTCTACGTTGGCTTCAGTTTCTCAACTACGCGCCGCCACGTACCTTTTCGCGACTCTTCTGACGGGCGTCTGTGCGGCGTGGATAGGTGTTCACTGGGGGATGTGATCAAGTCGGTCCCGGTATGGAATCGAAACCCGTGTAGGGCCTCAGCGCTTCTGGAATCGACACTGAGCCATCAACTTGCTGTCCATTTTCCATCAGAAAGACGAGCGTACGAGAAATCGCGCAAGCGGTGCCATTCAAAGTGTGGAGCAAGCCCGTGCCATCGCCGCGATACCGACTACCCATACGTCGGGCTGAATAATCCGTGTAATTGGAACAAGACGTCACTTCGCGGTAGGCACCTTCAGACGGCAACCAAACTTCGAGATCATATTTTTTAGCCGCGGCCGCGCCAAGATCACCAGCAGCAATATTGATTACTCGGTAGGGCAATTCGAGGGACGCCACAATTTCCTCCTGTATAGATCGGAGGGTTTCCAGTTCATCCCAACTGCTTTCAGG
>DCYM01000106.1 GCA_002331465.1 Candidatus Neomicrothrix sp. UBA2110
ACCAACGAACCAACGTCACCTGAGGTCAGCACTTCAACACGAATTCCTGTTTGTTCAAAGAACGCTTCGAAAACTCCGTCTGAGATGGCGAAGGAGTCGTGAGTTACGAAGGTCAACACGACCGGGTCCGTATTTTTTGTAGCTTCGCTGGTCGTACCGGCTTCTGAGCTACATGCGACAAGCACACCGGCCGCTACGCATAGCGAAACCAACAGGGCGGAACGTATTGGCATGGCTACCTCCGCTGGAATTACCCAGATCAGGTCCTACGGGTCGCCAGCATGGGTATCTGGCCTCTCAGCCCGGTCGATCCGAGCTCCCCGGTTTTCAGTTGTCAGCTTAGCGCCCCCGGCAGGACTCGAACCTGCAACCTTCGGGATAGAAGCCCGCTGCGCTGTCCAGTTGCGCCACGGAGGCCTGCAGTCAAGGTTGCCATTCGCCAGCGAAATTTCCGACCTGAAAAGGCACCTAGACGGTTTTTATTTTGAGGATCTTCAACCCGGCCAACGAACCATTCCTGATTCAACACGGGGATCAGCTTGTTCATAGTCAGCATCGTCGGGCCAAGCGATACGCCCAGGTCCCTCGATGTCGTACCTGATTCGAACCAGTTCGTCGTGTTCTTCGTTGTTGCCTTCAGCAGCTGATATTGCCTCAGCTGCGTTTTGATACCGGGACAGGCGATTCAGCATCGAGATGGTGGGTGTCATCATCAACATTTCATCGGATTCGTTGAGAGCGAGGGCGTCCGCTGGTCGGACCCATTCGTGATGTACTGCTTCGTCGTCATCATGGAGGGGTTGCTGACCTTGTGGCATGGCGGTCACAAAGAATCGCGTGTCGTAACGGCGAGGTGGACCCAGGGGTGTGACCCATCTGCTGACGTAGTGAACGCCTGAACCATCTAATACGAGATCCTGTTCTCGGACCATGGACACGAAGTCAACTTCGCCGGCATTCACGCCGGCTCGGTAAGTCTCAAATCGTTCCTCTATGTCGCTCTGCGACAGATCCACTAATTCTTTCTCTCCTGGGGTGCGTGCCAACAAGATGCCTGCTTCTTCGAAGGTTTCGCGCAGGGCAGCTACCCAAAAAGCGATTCCACCTTTTTCGATTCCCAGGTTGCTGCTTGCTTCAGTATCGGTGAGGCCTTCCACAACAGCGTCAGCTTCAGGCGTGCCGTCTTCAGGATCGACCGCACCTCCAGGAAACACCCACATGTCACCCACGAAAATTGATCTGGCGTTGCGTTTCAGCATGAGTACTTGAAGATCAGGACGGTCAGCGAGAATGAGAACCGTTGCTGCTGAGCGGATGACGATGGATTCAGGGTCGTAGTCGCCACCTGAACCTGGTGAGGGGTGCCCACCTGACGCAGTTTGTTCAGGTTGCGCCATCAGTAGTCGATACCGGCACAAACCAGACATTCTTCGCTGTCATGGGTGAGCGCGGCGGCGGCGTGGTCATCTTCGTTTTGGTACTGGGGTGTCTCGTGTCGCGCAACTCGATCATCATCGTATTCCGATGATCCGCCCGCGGACTCGCTTGGTTCTACGGGAGCAAAGACTTTGTCTTTCCAGTCGTCGTTGTCTGACCACCGATAGTCAAGATGGGCCATCGCTCCAGGTTCCGTGAGTGATTCAAACGCCGACAGAGTGTCGCGCATGATGGAGGCGTTCAACTCCTGCTGGTTGGGGCGACCTGCGGTGTGGCCTAGCGGATAGTCGAGGTATACCGAGCGGGTCGGCCACGCGGATCGAGTGATGTCTCGGGCGCTGGACATCGACAACGTCGGAACGCCCGCTGCTTCAATGGCTCGCGCAATCAGACCCACGGTCTGATGGCAGACAGGTCAGACCGGTACGAGGAGTACGACGTCAACTTCGTCAGCAAGTACGCGGTCCACCAAGGCGGGGATGAGGTCTTCTACGACTCGTCTGGTGCTATAGATGCCACCCATGAGGGTGTACGCGTTGGGGCTGACGGATCCGAGCGCGTTTTCATCGATCATGGAGCGCAGTTGTTCGATCGGGAAGACGACGTTGATGTCTTTTCTGGCGTCGGTGAGGTCGTACGCGAAATGGGTGGCTCGAAGATCGGAGGTGTCAACGTCTGTTGGGATGGTCCGGTAACTCGTGTCGTCTTTGAAGTGGAAAGCAGTCTGACCAGCGACATAGATACCACCGGTGCAGATAAGCCCTAGCTTCGACTCTGACAATGGTTTCGAAAGAGGAACCCAGTTCGGTGCGTCTTCGCTTTCAAGCCAGCGGTATTCGCCATATCCCAAACCGGAGTATTGGGCAGTGATCCGGGGAATGTAGTCAACCGGGGGTTGGCGGCGCTGCGTAGTGGTTGGCATCTGTTTATGTTCCTAGGTCAGTCTCACGGGCCGCGCTCAACTTTGACGCGGATATCTAATGCGCTTGGCTTCCACCCCAACAGGTGTGGCAAGATTTGTGCTTCTTGGTGATCGTAGCTCAGTTGGTTAGAGCGCCTGTCTGTGGCACAGGAGGTCGGGGGTTCAATTCCCCTCGGTCACCCCAAGACCGGTAAAGGTCAAATGAGCAACACGTCCTCGGCATTTCAAGTAATTGTCACGCAAACCACCAACTATTAGGCCCTTTGGGTCGCCTACGCGCGCGAAGCAACTTGGGGTCCGGTCCACGGCTGTGTCCTAGCCTGTCGGCACACACATTTCAGCTCCAAAAGAACGGGATTAAACATGAGTTACACCTCTTTCTCCGTAGCGGCCCCTGGTCGCGCTTACGACGGGGTTACTGTCGGAAGCGACCAGTGGAACGAACTACTCGGCAAGCAAATGGCAATTCTCGAAGCCGCCGGCACTGAACAAATCCT
>DCYM01000256.1 GCA_002331465.1 Candidatus Neomicrothrix sp. UBA2110
GAGAAGGGGGCTTTGGATCCAGGTGCCGTCCGCGAGCGCATCGGGGAGATCAGCGAGCAATACGGGCTAGCGATTGACCCAGATGCCCGTGTCGGAGACCTCCCCGCTGGTTTACGACAGCGTGTGGAGATCATTAAGTGCTTGCGGCGAGATCCACAGATCGTGATCTTTGATGAACCGACTTCAGTTCTCACGCCGGAGGAGTCGGAGCAGTTGTTCAGTTCATTACGAAATGTGGTCGCTGCTGAAGGGCGCGCTGTTGCTCTGGTTAGTCACAAGCTTGACGAGATGCTTAGCGCAGCAGATGAGATATCAATCATGCGGCAGGGCCGGCTGGTCGATCGTCAGACTCCATCCGAAACGGATGCACGAAAGTTGGCGAGGGGCATGGTCGGCCGAGACGTGTTGCTTCGGTCAGAGCGGGCTGTCTTAGGTCTCGTTGGAGACGACAAACAGAGGCATCAAGATATGGGGTCGCTTGATTCTTCGGCTCAGGACAACCAACATCCGATTCTTCGTATTGAGGAGGCCGTTGCACGCGGCCCGGAAGGTACCAAGATCCTTGACGGCCTAACGATTGAGTTGCATCGGGGCACAATCGTCGGTCTAGCGGGCGTAGAAGGAAACGGGCAGCGCCCTCTAGGTGATCTCCTTTCCAGCCTCCTGCCGCTGGAGTCCGGGCGTGTGGAGGTCGATGGCAACGCTGTCCCACCGGGCCGACCCGGGGCTATGGCAAGGGCGGGTGTTGGGGTGATTCCAGAAGATCGACACGACAGTGGAATTGTCCTCGAGATGACGGTTGCCGAAAACCTGGTCATAACTGATCCGCACCGCGTGGTTAGAAGGTCTGTGATCGACGCCAAGCGCCTTACCGCGTTTGCGCGGGAAATAATCGAAGAGTTCGACATCCAGTGTGACGGGCCGGCTGCCCCGATGTGGTCTCTCTCGGGAGGCAACCAACAGCGTGTCGTTCTTGCTCGAGAACTCGTGCAGAACCCGAAGGTCCTCGTTGCAGCCCAGCCGACCAGGGGACTGGACGTAGTTGCTATTGAATACATGAGCAACCGGTTGAGAAGCGTGGCCGAAGAGGGTGTAGCCGTCCTGCTTATCTCAAGTGAGTTGGAGGAGATACTGGACCTCTCTGATCGAATCGTTGTGCTTCAAGGAGGCCGGGCCGTCGGTGAAATGTCTCGGAGTGAGGCAAGCCTTGAGAATCTTGGTCTTTTGATGGGCGGCTCGACCGAATGAGCACCGGCATAACGGAAGTTGCTCCGACTTCTAGGACTTGGTCGCGTATGCGTGGCAGCGAGTGGCTGGTTCTATACGCGCTGAGCATTGTCATTGCTTTGCTGATTGCAGGGACTTTGGTTGAAGCAACCGGTGGAGATTGGCGCCCGGTTCTTAGTGCCCTTCTTGACGGGAGCGTGAGACGGCCTGGCCGCTGGGGGGAGACCCTGGGCGTTGCGGGCCCGTTGCTTCTAGTTGCCTTGGGAACGGTGGTTTCTGCGAAGGCGGGCCTTGTAAACATCGGCCAGGAGGGACAACTTCTCTTCGGAGCGGCGGTGGCCACCTATTTCTCACTCCTCATTGGTGGTCCGGGGCCTCTCAACGTCGTACTGATTCTCGTATTCGGGGCTATCGGAGGAGCAGCTTGGGCAGGGATTGCTGCTGGTCTCCGTTATTGGAGAGGCGTTCCGGAGGTCCTGTCGACACTTCTGCTTGTCACGGTCTCCATCCAGACGGTGGCTTACGGAATGAGGTGGGAGTGGTTGCTGTTGGCTCCACAGAGTTCCAGGGGCAATCGGAACCAAGTCAGTGAGCAGCTGGCTTCCAACAATCGCCTACCCAGACCCGAGATCTTCGGAAACGAGTTCCCGCTTACGGTCCACATAGGCGTGGTTCTCGCGCTCCTCCTCGCATTTGGGCTTGGGCGAACAGTCTGGGGACTTCGACTCTGCATGTTGGGCCACAATCCACGTGTCGCGAAGCGCTGCGGTGTGTCAGAGAAGACTTTTGGAGCAGGCGCTCTCATGATTAGCGGCGGATTTGCGGGCCTTGCGGGAGGGGCGATGCTTGCGGGAGGCGGATTCTCATTTGGCAACTACCAGTTCATGACCGGCTTTTCCGACAACATTGGCTGGACAGGTCTACTAGTCGCCCTGGTTGCCCGAGAACGAGCTCTTCTAGCCATCCCGGTCGCGTTTGTCTTCGCTTGCCTTCGAACTGGTTCGAGTTTTGTTGGTAGCACAGGTGTGGAAGGACGGATCACTGACGTCATCCAGGGCCTTTTGGTTCTTGCACTCCTAATCCCACCCGCAGTGATGCTCTTGCGAAACATGCGACGTGCCAGGGCAGCGGCGACAGTAAGGGTCTAGGTGGAGCGATGAGCAGTTTCTCTCAAGCCGTCTATGACATCTTCACTAGCAACTCGACTTATATCAACGCGGCTCTTTTTGGAGGCCTTCTTGCCTTTGCAGCGACAGGCGAGTGGGTGGCTGAACGAGCTGGAACCCTGAATATTTCTGTAGAGGCGATGTTGCTCGCCGGGGCCTTCACGAGCGCTGTTGGCTACGACCTTACGGACTCAGTCGTGGTCGCTTTGGTGGCAGGAGTCTTAGGTGGAGTTCTAGTGGCGGTCGTCCAGGCGGAGATGAGCCATCGATTGGCTGCTGACCAGTTTGTAGTTGGCCTCACACTAAACATCTTGATCTTCGGCCTAACGGGGTTCCTGGATCGTGAAATCGATCCTGCGACAAAGACAGCAGCCCGTTGGGCCGTTCCGATTCTCAACAAAGTTCCCTTGGTTGGGAAGGCGCTGTTTGGCCAACCATGGCCGTTCTACCTTCTATACGTCCTCATACCCTTGTCGTGGTGGCTCGTCTATCGGACGAGATGGGGGCTTGAGTTAAGGGCGGCTGGAGAGAATCCGCAATCTGCAGACGTTTCGGGGATCGACGTGAATAGACGTCGAAGGCAGGCCATCTATTACGCGGGTTTGACGTCAGGCCTAGGTGGAGCTT
>DCYM01000015.1:0-4029 GCA_002331465.1 Candidatus Neomicrothrix sp. UBA2110
ACGAAGCCTCCAGCAGCCCCCCTGTCTGTTTTTTGGAACCCAGGAGGAACGTCGGATGAGGGATCTACCGGTAGATCGCTTTCATCAGGAACGAGAGGATGGTCCCACAAAATATTGCCGTCGTCATCAAGCAGGTACCACAGGGGAATAGGCACACCAAAGAATCGTTGACGGCTTATGAGCCAGTCGCCGTTTAGTCCCTCAATCCAATTTGTGTACCTGCTTTGCATGTAGGGCGGATGCCACCGCATCTCGTTTCCTCGAGCGATGAGCGCCTGATTGAGGTCCTGGTCTCTGCCTCCATTTCGGATGTACCACTGGCGGCTCGTCACGATTTCAAGTGGCCGGTCGCCTTTCTCGAAGAATTTCACTGCATGAGTGATGGAACGAGGCTCGCCGATCATGTCGCCGGAGTGTTGAAGCATCTCAACTATTTCTTTCTTTGCTGAGAAAACTGTTTTCCCGGCCATTTGAGCAAATGCAGCTTTGCCCTCACCTGAGACGATGGCCTCCGGGACCTCACTCACGATTCGCCCGGTTCTGTCAATGATCGCGCGAACCGGAAGCTCCAATTCTCGCCACCAGATCACGTCGGTGGTGTCTCCGAACGTGCACACCATCGCGATGCCGGTTCCTTTTTCAGGGTCCGCTAATTTGTGCCCAAGGATGGGTACTTCAACACCAAATATTGGTGTTGTCGCTGTAGTTCCCAGCAAATGCAGATAACGCTCATCTTCTGGATGGGCAACTAGGGCGACACAAGCCGGGAGAAGCTCGGGTCGGGTTGTGTCTACCACGACGTCCGGTTGCTTTGACGTTCCGCGAAACCGGAGTTGGTGATACGCGCTTGGTTGGTCGCGATCCTCAAGTTCTGCTTGGGCGACAGCGGTCTGAAAAGTGACGTCCCACAGGGAAGGAGCTTCACTCTGGTATGCCTCGCCGCGCTTGAGATTTCTGAGGAAAGCTCGCTGAGCGGCGCGCTGGCAGCGTTCGTCAATCGTCGCGTAAGTCATGGACCAGTCCACGCTCAGCCCCAGCTGTCTCCACAGTTCTTCAAATGCTTTTTCGTCTTCGACGGTAAGCACATGACATAACTCGACGAAATTTCGTCTCGATATGTTCATGTCTCCACGCTTCTTGATGGCTTTTGCATCGCCGGCGTCGTTTGGAACTTCGAAGTCACTGACGTATGGGAGTGCGGGGTTGCATCGAACACCGAAGTAGTTCTGGACTCGGCGTTCTGTAGGTAGGCCGTTGTCGTCCCAGCCCATCGGGTAGAACACCTCGGACCCGACCATTCGCTGATACCGAGCAATAGTGTCGGTGTGTGTGTAACTAAAAACGTGACCTACGTGTAGTGATCCACTGACAGTAGGTGGTGGCGTATCGATGCTGAATACCTCGTCGCGGCGCTTGGTCCTATCGAACCGATACGTACCCTCAGATTCCCAGACTTGAGTCCACTTGGACTCAAGATGCTCAATGGTGGGTTTGTCAGGAACCTTCGCCATGACCTGAACGGTATCTGGACCGCTGTCGACCTCCCAAGACCTATCGCTTTTATGTCCCCAGGTACTCCACGAGTCGCCAAGATTGATAGGGAAAGAAAGCTTTCGGAAATACCGCGCTAACGGACTTACGTTCCGTACTCTGTCATCACATCAGCATTCTCACCTCCCTCCCAGATCTGGGCGACGCACCCGAAGAGGTGCTCGACGACGTGGCAACCGAATCGCCTCGGCTCGCGACTACTGAAATGCGACGAACCGCGGCAGCGACAAGAAGAGTTCGCGGATTTTTTGCCGTCTTATTGGTCTTAATGCTCTGGGCCCAGGCAGCCGATTCCATTCCCGGCGCTAGTCTTCCCCCGCTTCCGCTTGGTGTCATCCTTGGCGGGCTTTTACTCTTCGTTAACTTCGTCGATCCGACCCGCAATCCAGGCGTGACCGAAAAAGTTGCACAACATCGGCTACTTATTGAGTTATCACTTGACGCGGCGATTGTGTTTTCTGCAATTTGGTTAGTTGGATTGAATCCTGCGAGCAGTCTTTGGGTGATGTTGGCGTTCCCGATGATTCAGGCTGTTCTGCGCCTCAACGCCAAACAAATGGGCGGCTTCTTTGTCGCTATCACAGGCGTGTATGTAGTGGGTGAGTGGTGGGCGGCGAGTCGCTACCAAGATTTGACCCTTGAAGTCGGCGCACTCGCACAACAGGTAGGGGTCCTTCTTGTTGTTGGGCTCGCGGCGGCGAACCATCGACATCTTTCGTCGATCGCGTCGACTATCTTCAAAAACAGTTCAATGACGGAACGCCAACAAGAGCGCCGACGTTCCCCTGGCGATGGCTTCGCTGTCGTCTATGTTGATGTTGCTGTGGAAGGTGACCTCCCATTGGGAGTAGCGCCGGAGGTCCTGCGCGAAGTCATTGGTAGACGAATCACCGGTTGCGTGCGAGCCGAAGACCAGGTCTTGACTAGTGACGCCGACGCCTTCGCAGTTTTGTTAGAGGGTTTGCACGAGTTGATGGACGCGACCGTGGTCGCAGAGCGAGTTCTGAAACGCTTGGATGGACCGGTGGCGGTTTCGGGAACCACCGTCGATATCGACACCCGTGTCGGCGTTGCCTTCAGTTCCAACCGTGTCGGCGACCCAGATCACTTAATCGAAGCTGCCGGCAAAGAAGTCCACGCTGCGCGGCGCCGAGGCGACGATCGGCTCGTGATACATGACCCGGGCGAAGAGTTGCAGTCAGCAGTCTGATAGCCCTCCCGGTATCCGTCTTCTTTCCCGCGAACTCTTACTGCAATTGCCGCAACGGTTACCCATGAGTAACTTAATGATATGGATTTCAACCCAGAGTTAAACGAAGACCAACTACAAATTCAGCAATGGGTGCACGATTTCGCCAGTGAAGTGGTGCGACCCGCTGCAGCCGACTGGGACGAACGCGAAGAGACGCCCTGGCCCATCATCAAAGAAGCTGCTGAGATTGGTTTGTACAGCTGGGAATTCATGGCTGAAGCCATGATGAATGACCCGACCGGTTTGACGATGCCTGTCGCACTTGAAGAACTTTTTTGGGGCGACGCCGGAATTGGGTTATCAATAATGGGCAGCGGTCTAGCTGCCGCGGGAATTGCCGCTTCTGGCACTCCAGAACAGGTGATGGAATGGGTACCCCAATGTTATGGAACCCCCGAAGACCTCATGCTTGGGGCCTTTGCGTCGTCAGAACCAGATGCTGGTTCCGACGTTGCCGCAATACGAACACGAGCGGTTTATGAAGAATCCACTGATGAGTGGGTAATTAACGGGACTAAAACCTGGATCACCAACGGCGGAATTGCCGACGTGCATGTCGTGGTAGCTGTCGTGGATCCCGAATTAGGTAGCCGAGGTCACGCCAGTTTCGTAATTCCGCCGGGTAACGCGGGACTTTCCCAAGGCCAAAAGTTCAAAAAGCACGGCATTCGAGCTAGTCACACAGCAGAAGTCGTTCTCACGGACTGCCGTATACCTGGCAACTGCGTACTGGGTGGTAAAGACAAACTTGAAGAACGCCTCGCGCGTGTTCGAGAAGGAAAATCAGGTAATGCGCAAGCCGCCATGCAGACCTTTGAGTCCACCCGCCCAGCAGTTGGTGCCCAAGCGGTTGGGATAGCCCGCGCAGCATATGAATACTCACTCGAGTACGCGAAGGAGCGACGCCAATTCGGTCGCCCAATCATTCAGAATCAATCCATCGCGTTCATGTTGGCGGATATGGCGATGGAGATAGATGCTGCTCGCGCCCTGGTCTGGAGAGGAGCCTGGCTAGGAAAGCACAAAAAATATCGGAATGCCGAAGGCTCGATGGCCAAACTCAAAGCAGGACGCGTCGCAGTATGGGCGACTGAACGCGCGATCCAAATCTTGGGTGGATATGGCTATGTGCGGGATTACCCCGTGGAGCGTTGGCACCGTGACGCCAAGATTTACGACATCTTCGAAGGCACCGAACAAATCCAGCAACTAGTTATCAGCAGAGC
>DCYM01000015.1:4358-7468 GCA_002331465.1 Candidatus Neomicrothrix sp. UBA2110
ATCTCGGGAATGCGCATCGAATAGCGGACCGTTCCTAGAGCAGTTCGCAGGCGGAAGGTCAGACATATGCAGCATTGGGCTGGATTCTCCGCATCGCAAATGAGACTAGTAGCTACCGGTCTCTTCCTCCTGTGCGTTTTGCACTGCCTCCTGAGAATCCCGTGCTCTTTTGACCGGAACCTCGCCCGCCTTCCCAACCAGAATCCTGGGATTGTTTAGCCTCTATCGCGAGTCGGACGTTGTCTGGCAGCTTTGACATCTTGGAACTCTTGGCCTTCGCCGTCTTTTTAAGCTTCTTCATTCTTGCCACATGTAAATCTTAGGTCGCGTGGACCCTTGAAAACGTTTCCTCGCGAAGTCGTGTTTCGAAGTCGCACCTAGGAACACGGTGATTTGTGTGCGACGACTCCTCTTCAGGTGAAAGGCGCGCTGTCTGGCTAGTAGGAGAATGAATAACTGCGCATTCCTCTAGCTAGCTGACCGAAGCGAGCGCCATCGTCCGTCGATCTAAGGAGCTTGGTTTCCTATTAGCGTTACTCCATGACCGAGGAAGAGAACTCTGATCACCGCAGGTGGCTAAAAGAAAACAAAGCTCGTGAAGACAGGGAAAAGCTGACAAGAATTTCCAACACGGTTCATGCCTCACAAGAAGCTGACGATGAAGCAGCCCTTCAATACTCATACCGAGACCTGGCTGAAAAAGAAATAGCTGAGTTGCAAGCGGAAGGACGCATTACGGGAGAACAGGCCCGTGAAGTACTCGACAAATTATTTGGACACCTTGACGAATGACTGCTGATTTTCGAGGTCGTGGCGAGTAGCGCAGACCGGAGGGAGAAAAGACATCGGCGGAGGCAAATGCAGTCGAGACAGTGAAATAAGGGAGAGCAGAGGTCTTATCTGCGTCACCCGGCGTCTCGAAAGAAATCGATACGGTTGCCTTTACGGTTTGGCGGTACCGGCCGTTCACGGTGAAGCTAGGGAAAGCACTCGGGCTGCATTGTCGTGGAGATATTTGCGCTCCACATCTGCAGGTAATTTCCATTCGTCGATCGTTTTTCGCAGGTCAGTCAGCGAGCCGCAGTTCGGATAAACGCTTCCGAAAATGATTTGGTCTTGGCACTGATGTCTCAATGCGTGGATGTATTCGTTCGATCCAGCGAAGCCGTAGTGAACGTATTGACCTGGTACTAGGAATACGTTCGGTTGTTTGTACAAGACGCCTATTGCCTCAAGAACGTAGGGCCAACTCCCATGTTGGATCACGATCGTTAAGTCTGGGAAGTCAGTGGCTACATGGTCCACATATTCAGGTCGGCAATCGTCCATATATGGGCCGAGAAGACAACTTTGAGTTGTGGTCACGAGCATGCCGCATTCTTGAACTTGTTCATACAACGGATATAGGGCACGATCATGAAATTGCCTACTGACTTTCGCCGTCGACGGGTCAATCGTCACTCCAGCAATTCCCGCCGCCGCCATTTGTCGTACTTCTCCGACGGCTTCGTCAACGTCGCTTGGTTCAACAGATCCGAAACGGATGAACATCTCGGGATGATCATCGATCACATCTTGAGATCCAGATGCGCCTATGGGATCAAGTCCGCGGATTTCTGTTGGCCCAGGGACCCCAATAACTCCTAGGGCGATACCGGCAGCCTTCATCTCTTCGAACATCAAATCAGGTGATTGCTGAAGAAAAGAAGGAGTCGCTTCGAGCCCCATGCGCTTGAGGTAGTGAAACGTTGTATCTCGCGTCCAACTCTGCGAACCCACCGGCCGAAATCGGAAATCAATCACATCGTTCATAGTGGTGACTCTACGAAACTCGGCGCTATGCCTTCGTTCCCGTTCGCGCTTTATCGGTCGGGGTCGTTGCAGCAGCTTCCGTGCGATCTGGATTAACTCGATTAAGGAACGAAAAGTGGCCGTAAAAAAAGCTTTGGGTTGGAGCCTTGTTTGCGAAGCAAAGGCCCGGTCCCATAACTGTCGAATTAGGGCGGGTCTATCTTCCTTTAATGGCGAATCAAGCAGTGAAGGTTTGCTTTACATCGCTGCTTGTCGTCGTTGACCACTGGATCGGGGTCCTTACTAGCAAAAAGCAACAAAAGAAAGCCTTAAAAAAGTAAAAACACAATATGCGCGATGGGTGTCGATACGTTAAGTACCATGTTCACAGTGTTCCAGCGGGCCCTAACTCAGTGCTGGTCTGGTACACGGCCAGTTCTGCAGACCAAAGGGGGTCCTGGCAAATATGATGTCGACAATTTTGACCATAATCATCATGGGCATGTTGCTTCAAGGTGTGATGGCAGTCATCGACAGCGTTCTCGACACCGTGAACGTGAACTCAATGTTGAAGTCCATTCCAGTAGTTGGATCAAACCTCAACCTAATCTGGGCGTATCTCTTCGTACTTATTAGCAACGTCAACGATGGTGGCGGTGTTTTTGGGTATGGAGGAAGCACAGAAATCTTGAATATGGGTAGGTTCGGAGCCGATGCTGCTACCGCGATCGCTATTCTCGCTTTTATTCCTATTAGGGATGCAGCGATTTCAGCGCTTGGTAAAGGTATCGGTGGCCGCTAGCTGACCAACGAGTTATTAAATAGGGCGCGTCAAGCGTCTTAGTGTTGGGGGCCGCCAATTTGGCGGTCCTCAACATTTTTGTGGAGTCATCTGAGATCCCGAAGATTCGATTCGCTAGGCACTAAGAGAAAGAGTCGCCACTCGTGCCAGAATCTGAACGAAGTAGTTTTACATCGTCCTGCTAAGCGAGGGAGCGTTAGATGCGTGTTGGGTTGATCACCGGCAAGGGCCAATTCGAACTCATCGAAAAAGGAGACCCCACCCCCGAGGCGCATGATGTGGTGGTAGCCGTGGAGCGATGCGGGATCTGCGGCAGTGATGTCCACGCCTATGTGGAGGGATGGAAGTACGCGCCAGGCATATGTGGCCACGAATGGGTGGGAGTCGTCGCTGCAGCGGGCAGCGAGGTCCAGAACGTCACCGAAGGAGAGCGGGTAACGGGCGCCCTCGCTCCTGGCTGCGGTAGATGCATGGAGTGCAGAAATGATCTCAGTCAATATTGTCGGACCGCGTGGTC
>DCYM01000095.1 GCA_002331465.1 Candidatus Neomicrothrix sp. UBA2110
TGTGCTCCGGATTCAATTCGAACAAATGCGGCGGGTAACTGGCCCTTTAGCTCGTCAGCCACCGGCACGACTACTGCTTGATGAACCGCCGGGTGCTGTTCCAACATTTGCTCCACCGAGTCTGGGTAAATGTTTTCGCCTGCGCAAACGAACATGTCATCAACCCGACCGACGAAGAAATACCAGCCGTCGTCATCTCGGCTCATTAGATCACCTGTGTGGTACCACCCATCGGTGAGCTTGTCGGCGTTGATAGCAGGAAGATCGTGGTAGCCGTTCATTACTCCCTTCGAACGAACCCATAGTTCACCATGGTTGGATTCGGCACCGTTCTCGGGGTCAACAAGCTTGAGTTCTACTTTGGGGTGCTGGTAGCCGAGAGTAATTTTTGGTCTCGGGAGACCATCGGGATGAGGACCAAACTCCAAGACCGCTTCAGTAGTTCCGTAACCATTGGTTACAAAAGCGTCCGGGAACAATGCCTGAACGTCATCGAAAAGGGCTTCAGTCATTGGTGCAGAGCCAATTAAGACTCGTTGCACCGACGACAGGTCATAGCTGCGCTGAGATTCGTTTAGTTCCGCAGTAACGAGGGCATACATCGTTGGCACCCCCCCGCACATAGTGACCTGCTCCTCGTCGATTGCTTCCAAGTACCCGCGCGCCGAAAATTCAGGCAAGAGAACTACAGTTCCACCGCTCGCAAAGGCGAGCTTTGAGCCCATCGAAGCGTTCTTGTGATACAGCGGGGCCGATACCACCATGACTTCGCCGGGAAGTGTTGCGCCGTACTCAAGGACGGTGAACGTCACATTCTCGTGAGACAGCAACACCCCCTTTGGACGTCCGGTTGACCCGGAGGTATAGATCTGGATAGCGACTTCAGACGGATCGACTTCAGCAAGGCTCTCAGCGGGAGCGCCAGCCATGAGTTGTGCCCATTCTTCTGAACCTGTGGTGATTGCCGGCACGTCGGACAAAACACCAGCGTGTCCTGGGTCTGTGATGAGCAGCTTCAAATCTGCGTCTTGAACGATGTATTGGAGGGTTGCCGTAGGGAGCCGTGTATTGAGTGGAACAAAAACCATTCCTGCAGCAGGAGCGCCGAACATTACGACGTAGTACTCGCTGAGATTACTTGCCAGCATCCCCACCCGTGAGCCTGGTGCCAGCCCACGATCTACTAGCGCGGCCGCAAATACCTTTACTTGGTTTTGTATTTGGGCGACTGTCAACCTTTCGACCGGGTCTTTGGAGCGATCAACTAGGGCAATGCCCTCTGGGTCAGGATTTTGATCAAGAAGCTCGGCGATATTCATCGAATTGATTATCCCAAAACTTCAGGTTCGCAGGTCATCAAAATTTCGGCGACGGTCGCAGTATTTGGGAGCCTGACAATTGTGGCGACCGTTTCGGCGAGATCCGCGGCTTGGATCATGATTCCGGGATCGACGCCGAAGGCCGAGGTCATGTCGGTCTCGACGTAGCCAGGGCAGATGGCAGTGACGCGAATTCCATCTTCGAACGCGGCGTGCCGCACCGCGTGATGGAGCGCGAGCATCGCATGTTTACTAATTGCATATCCCGGAGCGAAGGTCCCCTTAACTCTTTTGCCCGAAAGTGATACGACGTTGACGATGCGTCCTTCGCCTGATGCAGCTAGGAGGGGGAGAGTTGCTTGGATTAGCCGCAGAGGCCCTTTGACGTTCACTGCCCACATTTCGTCAAGCAGTTCTTCAGATAGGTCTTGTAAGTCCTCCATGTGGCCGATCCCAGCGTTATTAACCAACCCGTCGATGCGGCCGTGGGTGGCGACGGTGGACGCAATCCATGCTTGGTCAGTACTTGGATTGAAAGCGTCATAGTGGTGACAGGAGACGTTGTCGTCGGCCCACTCCTGAACTGATGACTGCAATTGATCTAGATCCCTCGCCCCCAGGCTGACTAGCCAACCATCGGCATGAAACCGGCGAGCTAACGCCGCACCAATTCCACGATTAGCGCCACTAATCATCATTACTCGTCCACGTGGATCAATCACTGCCGCTCCTCTTACTGTTGTTATCGGGCACCGTTGCCGGTGTCGACGGTTTAGAGCATCGCATGATTCAGGTCTGTCGAACCGATCGATGTATGTGGAAATCAGACGACGGTGACGCCGCGGAACTAGCGCCGTGTGTCTCCGACGAAAATCAGTGCGATGGCCGAAACACCACCGGATATTGCTACGACGAGCCATGCCGCCTTGTACGCGCTCAATTCAGCTGAATTACCGACAAGGGAAATTAGGGAAGCCACGCCAATTGTTGCCCCAAATTGTCGTGCCACTTGTAGAACTGCTCCCGCGACCGCGTAATCACTTGGACCGACGTCAACTAAAGCGGCCGCGCTAACCAAAGGGAAGGTAGTTGCAACCCCCACAGCGACAAGTAGCGAAATAGGAAGCCAAATAAATAGCCACGATGGGCGGTCGGTAATCAGAGCTACATACAGCAGATTCCCTATTCCCCACGCGAGAGATCCGGGGATTGCGAACCTTCTGATACCGAGATACGACCCGTAGCGGCCAGCTACAGGGGCGAGTATCGCCACAAGTAGCGGTGAAGCAGTAGTAGCAAGTCCCGCAGTCGCAATGCTGTATTTCCAACCTCCGGTAAGCCACAAGATATTCACCAGCAGAGATGCCGAGAGGGAAAAACTTTGGATGAGGGTAGCTATGTTCGCCCACAAGAACGTTCGAATCCTAAAAAGCTTTAGGGGTATGGCGGGAGCGACATGATTACGGCTGCGCAAGAGAACGACCACGAAAATAAGAACGCCCAAAATAAAGGTCGCCTGTACCCCAAAAGAAACACCCCACGGGCGGATTTGCACGATCGAAAACGCGATCAAAGCCATAGACGCGGCGAGAAGCAAAGCCCCCCAGCTATCAGGAAGCGGTAAATGTTTGTTGATTGTCGTGTCGGGGAGGTGCCCTTTGCCAAAGCCATAAGCAGCGAAGCAAGCTGCTGGAAGTATTAGAAAAGCCCAACGCCAGTTTGTTGCATCAATAATCAGCGCCCCAAGGGACGGACCAGTCGCGATGCCAAGGGCAGTGATCGCCCCCCATTTAGCGACGGTTCTCGTTCGTTCTGAACTTGGTGTGGCGGCTAGCAGTAGCCCTAACGAAGATGGTGTAACTAGCGCGCCCCCAATGCCTTGCACTGTGCGGGCGGCGATTACGACAATCAGATTCGGCGCCGCGCCAATGACAACGGAGGCACAGCCAAAGACAGTCAAACCAGCCCAAAAAAGCTGCCGCCGTCCGAACCGGTCGGCAAGGTTCCCTGCAGGAATCAGCAGGGCAGCGAAGGCAATGGTGTATGAGTTCAACACCCACGTAAGGGTTCCTCTGCTCGCATCAGCGAAACTTGCCTCCAGACCCGGGAAGGCGACGTTCATCGTGGAAATGTTGGCGGTCACTAGGTAAGAACCAAGTGCGGTCGAAAGAAAAACTCTCCAAGGAGCGCGTGACGGAGTGTCAGCGAGAGAAACGCGAAACACGTTCGACAAAATAAGTAAGTCCCTCTACAGCAATGGGGGTTTCCGCTGTGGTCGGGCAGGCGGGATTTGAACCCACGACCTCTTCGTCCCGAACGAAGCGCGCTACCAACCTGCGCCACTGCCCGCCAGACCGTTTCCGGAAATACTGACGCTACCGCAATCGAGAGATGATTCCGATTCCGTTCTGGGTACCAGTGGGGCTCTAGACAGCCTCCTCTGGTTCCTCACCTCCGGGTTGTTCTAGGCCGTCGCCAACATCTTCGTGATCACCAACGGTTGGTTCGAACTCGCCAGTAGCGCCTTCAGCCTCTGAACTCCCAGCAACTTCGTCGCGCATGTTGCCGCCAGATAACAGCTTCACTGAAGCCATCTTGAGTCGAAAAGAGTCCAGTGGTTTGACGAGCCACCCTTCTGCTCCTGCTTGCTGAGCCAAGAAGACGTCGGCTTCGCGATCTAGGAGCATGAGTATCGGAACGGGATCCAAGCGTCCCGCACCGGCCTCGAGGCGGAGGTCCATACATGTGGCCATGCCGCCCATGTTGCCGATTTGTAAATCAAGAATGACGAGGTTTGGAGGTTCGGCGGACACAGCGCTTCGCACCTCTGCGCCCGCACGTACCACTCCAACTGTTGTGCCGGGGTCGCTGAGGGCAGAACGCACCTCTTGAATTAACCAGTCGGCATCGCACGCCAAAAGAACGTCAGTCACTTCCTTCGAGGCTAGCGGTCGAGATCGTGTCGAACATGACGCAGGGGTCTAGCAGGTGTCGGAGAATGGGCACCGGGTTTGTGTCTCTGTAGCCTTGCCGGTGTAACGAACGATTGGCTGATGGACGAAGCTTTGATCAACTTAAAGCGTGTGTTTCGCACGAGTGTGGCCCTGCTAACGACCCTGCTTGTTTTCGTCACCATCGGCGCGTCGTCCGCCGCTGCTCACACCGGTCATCAACACTCACGTGTCATCAAAGTCATTGAAGTCAGCGGGCTCTTAGACCCCGTGGAGATTGATTACATCGATGCCCAACTTCAAGACGCTCAACGAAATTGGGCACTTGCCATCGTTTTTCAGATCAACAGCCCCGGCGCCGCCGCCGATGAAGACAAGATTCTTGAACTCTTAGAAAATATCGACGGGGCACTTATCCCTGTTGGCATGTGGATTGGTCAAAGTGGCGCTACCGCTAAAGGAGCCGCAGCACATTTAGTTGCGGCCGCAGACTATTCAGGGATTGCTCCGGGCAGTCGTATTGGACAGTTCGGGGATTTGGCGAACTCGCGAATAACTGAAATAGAAACTAAAAGGAATTGGCTTGAACGTGGCCAAGACGCTGTCGACGCCGGTTTAGTCGACGTGATGGCCCCCACTCTGGGCGACTTCCTTTTAGCCATGGAAGATGTTGGTGTTGTTGAAGAGATTTCGGTTGAAGTCAAACAGGCTGACGGGCTTGTCCGGCGAGCAATTGCTGATGACGTCAGTGTGACCTTCAGCAAGCTTTCGCTTTTGGATCAGCTATTTCACACCGTAGCCAGCCCCGCCGTTGCCTACTTGTTGTTGTTAGTTGGATTGTCAATGCTGCTACTAGATTTTTTTACGGGTGGCATTGGAGTCGCTGGGGGAGTCGGTGCCGGTTCCCTTCTGTTGGCCTGTTATGGGTTGGGTGTTCTCGAAATTCGACCCTGGGCGTTGATCGCGTTGGTGGTTTCGATGACCGCTTTCGGAGTTGACCTTCAAACTGGGGTTCCGCGCTTTTGGACGATCGTCGGTTCGGTATTGCTGGTTTTGGGTTCGTTGCGCCTTTTTGTGTCTCACTCGGCGAGCTGGTTAACGCTCGCAGGTGGAATCGGCTTGACCCTGGCTTTTGTTTTGTCCGGAATGCCGGCCCTTATCCGAACTCGTTATGGGACAAGCACTCTGGGGAGAGACTGGATGATCGGTGAAATGGCTGTTGCCGCCACAGACCTCACCCCTGGAGGAACTGTGCTGTTCCAGAATGCTCAATGGCGTGCCAAGGCGAATCGGCTGACTCCAATCAAGGAGGGCGAGGCCGCCAGAATTGTAGGGCTGGAAGGTTTAGTGCTTGAGGTAGAGCCGGAAGAGGGAGGCGCAGTTGATTACCGAGAAATGCGTCAGCGGCGACCCGATGTCTCCGGTTCAGAAGCAAGTGACGCTTTTGAACCTTCGCCCGGAAAAGGTTCATAGTCCCTGCTCAGTAGTATTTTCAAAAATTGAATCGTTTTTCGATTTTCTCTTGCCACGGCCTGTGAACGCGCCTAGATTCCGACTTGAGGGACAGCTAGGGGGCGCGAAAATATGGCTGCATTGCCTGCTGACAGTTGGGAACACAAGGCTGCGTGTCGGGGACCGCAATCGGAGGTTTTCTTTCCTCCGCCCCGATTTGAACGCAAGGACGAAAAGATTGCTCGGGAGGGACGAGCCAAAGCCATCTGTAGGCAGTGTTCGGTGATGGACGACTGCCTCTCGTATGCGCTCGACATTCGTGAACCTCATGGAATCTGGGGCGGTGCCAACGAAGCCGAACGCCGTCAAGTACTGCTGGCGCTTGATACCCAGGTGGCGTCTTAAACTGAGACCTCTCCGCGAGGATTAGTTCCAAAACTTAAAGTTCCGGTAATCGGGGCCCCGGGATCCGCAGGTCTTCTCTGCGTCGGGTGATTCCTGTGTTATCGAGAATCGCGCAAATTGGAAGCGCGAATTTTCGGGTGGTCCCCAATGCGTCGCGAATTTCGGCAACAGTTACACCGGCGGGCTTCTGTTGTAGGAGTTGTGCAACCACTGTCGCGGCTTGTTCGATAGAAGACGCCGCGAATAACACGCCATCGCTTTGGATCACCAGTCCGCGTTGAACCAAACCTCTGATTTCTTCCCGAGATGGTTCGGTCGGTTGTACTGGTGCAAATGGAGCCGCCTCGAGTTCCGCCACGAGCGGATGGTTTATCAATACGTCTTCTTGGTCTAG
>DCYM01000133.1 GCA_002331465.1 Candidatus Neomicrothrix sp. UBA2110
TTGATCGACGCCACAGATAACCCAGCCATTCCCCATATCAGTTGCACTCACCTCGCAGCAGATGCCAACAAGGTTGGAGCAAAATGCTTAGTTGTCACTCACGTTCCACCAGGGTCTGACCCGGCGCAACATTTAGATGAGGCAGCCTCAGTATTTGACGGAAATGTTGAACTCGCCGTCACAGGGCGTACCTTTTCAACCATCTAGCCTGCGACAGGAGTAACTATGCGACCCGATGGTCGAGCGAACGACGAACTACGTCCGATCCTTTTCGAACGCAATTTCACTGATCAGACCCCGGGGTCGGTCCTCGTCAGTTTCGGCCGCACCAAGGTGTTGTGCACTGTGTCGATTGACGATGATGTTCCCCGATGGATGCGAGGGAAAGGCGAAGGATGGGTCACCGCGGAGTATGCGATGCTCCCCGGATCCAGTGGAGAACGCGTAGGTCGTGAAGCGAAAAAAGGTAAACAGAAAGGGCGCACGCTAGAAATTGAACGGCTGATCGGTCGCGCCCTAAGAGCAGTGTGTGACATGAAGGCATTAGGTGAGCGGGAGGTAACAGTCGACTGTGACGTCTTACAAGCCGATGGAGGCACACGAACGGCCTCAATATGTGGAGGATATGTCGCCCTTCACGACGCCTTTAGCCGACTCATAGCTGACGGCACGCTTCAAACGCATCCACTTAACGACTTTTGCGGGGCGATTTCTGTTGGCGTCGTCGGGGACAGCCTTTGCCTCGACCTCCCATACATTGAAGACTCCGCCGCTGAAGTAGATATGAACGTGGTGATGACCGGTGCAGGCGAATTCATCGAAGTGCAAGGAACGGCCGAAGGTGACCCGTTTAACCGAGTTCAGCTTGATGGGCTTCTGAAACTGGCAGAGAAAGGCATCGCTGAAATCGTTGAACTTCAACGGGTGGTGTTGTCCCAAGGCACTGATTAAGCATCATGCGTTTAGTTATGGCATCGGCCAATCCAAACAAGGTGGCGGAGATTACTGAGCTATTAGCTGATTACGACATTGAACCCAGACCACCCGAACTCGGAGACATATTCGAACACGAACAGACCCTCGAGGGGAACGCCCGGCTGAAAGCAGCAACTGTTTGTAGAGAAGCGAACGCTGCGGCGGTGGCTGATGACACTGGGCTCGAAGTTGATGCTTTAGGGGGAATGCCGGGGGTGCGGAGCGCTCGATATGCAGGAGAAGACGCGACAGACGCGGCGAATCTTCTCAAGCTGTTAGAGCGAATGGAAGACGTTGAAGAGGTTCACCGCACGGCTCGTTTCCGCACGGTGGCGATAATCGTGTTCCCCGACGGTAGGGAAGTTCTTGCCCACGGGGTGGTCGAAGGAACTATCTGCACGACGCCTCGCGGAGAAGGGGGATTTGGTTACGACTCAGTCTTTGTTCCCGATGAGGGTCGCGGGCGTACGTTCGCTCAAATGAATGCCGACGAGAAAAACTCGATTAGTCACCGAGGGCGCGCCTTCCGTTGTCTGGCCGACCAACTGTCCTGATTTTCACCAGTGACGTAAATCGATTTCCCACTGACCGATTACTTCTTCACGGCGAACAAGGTGAAGTAACTGGTGTTTGGCCATAGTTGGGTCGATGTGGGCGGGAATTAAGCAGACTCGGTCTCCCACCAAGAGAGGTTTCTCGGGAATCAGGTTGGTGTGTTCGTCGGAACAGAAAAGAATTTCTCCTTCCCTCCAGCTCGGGTTGCCATGGTCCATGCCTTGAGCCTTAAGACCCGCATCACACACCGCGAACTTTTCAGCGACGGATACCACCGTCGACTGTAAGAACAAACCCTGTTCGAAAGGTTGATCAACCTGTTCGGTATATGCGGTGTCCATCAATACATATGATCCGGCTTGGATTTCGTTCACCCATGTGTTCACGGCGTGAGTACCTGTTCCTCCTCCTGTCACAAGGTCCCCGCCGACAAGTTTGTGCGCTTGAAGAAGTCGTTCCATTGCTGCTTCCACTAGTTCGCGTCGACGGTCCAAGTCGACTACACCCATGGCGTGGCCTTCGTAGCCCATCACGCCGCGAACCTCAAGTCCTGCCTTCCGTGCACGATCGGCTAGATAACCGGCTTCGCTTACCTCACACCCGCAACGAAAGCCGACTCGAATATCGATGACACACTCGGCGATTCCAGCAGCTGCAGCAGCATCAATGGTGGCCTCACTATCGACCGCAACCGTCACCCTCGCTTCGCTTCTCGCCATCGAAGTAAGTCGATCCGCGTCAACGGTTTCATTGGCCAACAACAGGTCGTGACCCAAGCCAGCGTTGGCTAACCCCAAGACCTCGCGTGCAGTAGCACATGTAAATCCCATGTGCCCGGCTTCGTACTGCAGTCGAGCGATAGCCGTGGTTTTGTGGGCTTTGACATGAGGCCGTAGCCGGTTGCCGGGCAAGCGTTGAGCCATCGTGGCGAGGTTGGACTCAAGAACGTCGAGATCAGCCCACAAGGCGGGAGTCGGAAGCTCGTCAATATGCATGAGATGAGCCTACGTTGGACCAAGGCGCCATCGCCGACAGCAGATAACCTCCAAGTCATGCCAGACCTCCATTCCGCCAGTGCGTTATCCACCGGAATCTCAGCCGGACCCGGCGAGATTTACAACCGACTACTTAACGACCGAATCGTTTTTCTCGGTACCGAAGTCGATGATGAGATTGCCAACATTCTCTGTGCTCAGATGCTGTTCTTGGAAGGGCAGGATCGGGAAAAAGACATTTGGCTTTACATCAACAGCCCAGGTGGTTCGGTTACCGCAGGAATGGCGTTATACGACACGATGCAATTCGTATCGTGTGACGTAGCGACGGTCTGCATGGGCCTGGGTGCCTCGATGGGTCAGTTTTTACTCACTGCAGGGGCCCCCGAAAAACGGTATTGCCTGCCTCACGCTCGGGTGATGATGCACCAGCCTTCAGGCGGAGTTCGAGGTCAAGCTTCAGACATTGCCATCCAGGCTGAACAAATGGCGTACATCAAACGAGTATTGGCTGAACGAATTGCGCTGCACAGCGGCCAAGACGTGGACCAAATACAAACGGACAGTGAGCGGGACCGCTGGTTCACAGCAGAAGAAGCGAAAGATTACGGTCTATGCGACCACGTCATCGTCAAGCGAGGCGAAATCATATAAAGCCTGTTCTCTAGTTATTCATTGGGTGCAGGGCTGCAGGTTCTCGCTACGAAAGCGCTTAGGTTCTCAATGGATTCGGCCAACTGCACCTCGAACTGTTGCTGTGCGGCGCCAATGGCAGCAGATCTTTCTATCGGTTCGCTGAACTCGGTGTCATTGAACGCGTGAGTCAGAGCCGACACGAAGGCCGCGACGACCTCAGCGTCGCCGCGAATTTCAATGGGCGCTTCTCTGGCCACCCTCGCAGTTTGAGCGGCTGTTTGGGCCAAAGCGCCGCGAACGGCTAGATCATCTGACGGGGAAACATCAAAGCTTAAGCGATCAATTTCTTTCAATTCGACAACGGCCTCGCAAAAATTCGCTGTCGGATCTGGGCCTTTCCCGCACCCAAGAAATAGCGCGGTTGTGAGTAACGCTAGAACGCCGTAGTTCGCTGCTGTCACCCTGATTGAGCTTCGGTGGCTATGCGCCGAAGATCTCGTACACCGTGCTCTAGGCCTTCACTGTATTTATACAGTGCGCTTCCAGACACTAAAACGTTGGCGCCCGCAGCGGTCGCGCCCGAAATGGTTGAGGAGGAAATGCCGCCATCGACTTCGATATCTACGTCGTGACCGCCCTCAGATATGAGGCCTTGGAGCG
>DCYM01000264.1 GCA_002331465.1 Candidatus Neomicrothrix sp. UBA2110
TTATCAGTCTAGGTCGGCTTAGCCGAGGTGTCCCAGGTGGTCTATAGGTCCTTGTCCTGCACCCAGTTTCCAATTGACGGCGCGTCTTATGGCTTGCATCGTGAAATCTTGGGCGGCTAATACAGCATCAACGGCAGGCATCCCTCGGGCTAAGCCGGCAGCAATCGCCGCTGAGAGAGTGTCACCGGTTCCGCGAACGTTGGCGGTTATGCAACGCTCATTTTCTAGGGTGATCGTCTTGCCGCCCGAAGCGATGATGTCGACCATCATGTGAGAGGCCCTCCGACCGCCGGTCAAAACCACAACTTCTGGACCCATACTCGCGAGTTCTAGCGCTGCATCACTAAGAGCTTGTGTGTCGTCTTCAACGGTTCTTCCTAGCAGCCGTATTGCTTCAAGATGGTTGGGGGTCACGACTCGAGCGTGAGGAATGAGCCTCTCAGAGATCAGACGATCGATCGTTTCGCCGTATAGCTCGCGGCCGTGTCGATCAACCATTACGGGATCGACAACTAATGAAGGTAACGCTCCGGACTCTGCCAATTCTGCAACCAGAAGAGTGTTTTCTTCGGAGAACAGCAATCCTGTCTTCACTGCCGCTACCTCAAAATCATCTAAAACGGATTCAACTTGGGAGCCAACGACACCAGCGGGTACTGGCATAGCTGACCGGAACTCTTGTGTGTTTTGTGATGAAACAACTGTTATGGCGCACACACCGTGCACAGCCTGAACTGCGAAAGTACGTAAATCTGCTTGAAGGCCCGATCCCCCTCCTGAGTCTGAACCTGCGATTGTTAGTACCACTGGTGGTTGAGTCACTCGGCTGTTGTATCAGACTGATGGAACAACTTTCCTTGCCTAGGGTGGCGCTGTGACAGATCGCGTTGCGACAATCGGAATTATTGCCAACCCCGTTTCGGGTCGCGACATTCGTCGCGTAGCAGCTCGCGGCGGTATCTCTAGCACCGAAGATAAGCGGAACCGCATTGCTCGAGCCGTTATTGGTGCTGTTGCAGCAGGAGCGCGCCACATCGTGGCAATGAAAGAACCCTTCGGTATCGCCAGTGGGGCGTTAGCCGATCTGAGGCTGGAGGCCGATCTAGAAATTCTTGACGTGAACGCCAGGGTTGATCCGAGTGACACGGAACGAGCGGCCTTAGAAATGAAAAAGCGTCAAGTGGACGTCGTCATCACGCTTGGGGGTGATGGGACAAATCGGACCATCGCCAAAGTCTGGCCTGAAGCCACTTTGGTACCGATGTCGACGGGAACAAACAACGTATTTCCATCGCTGGTTGAACCAACAGTCGCGGGTGCAGCAGCTGGACTGGTTGCGAATGGGTTCGTCGACATCGACTTAGTAGCGCCACGCTCCAAAATGATTCATTTGGGTTTCGCTGATGGGTCTGAAGACGTCGCCCTCGTCGACGCAGTGACGCTCGTCAATGATTTTGTCGGTAACCGCATGCCGGTTGACCCAAGGAATCTTCGACAGTTATTGGTGTCCGTGGCGCGACCCGACACGATTGGTGTTTCGTCAATTGCAGGTCTTCACACGACTTGTGATGTAAGCGAAGACGCAGCGGTTTTGGTTCGGTGCGGAGACGGAGGTCGGTGGACAAATTCTCCAATAGCGCCTGGGTTGTACAGGAACGTGCCGGTGCTTGAGGTGACACGGGTTGGGCTCGGTGAAGAAATTGATCTCGTGGGGCCAACAACATTGGCTTTTGACGGGGATAGGGAGCATCAAATTTTTGCAGAAGAACCGGTGGTAGCTGTCGTACGTCGCGACGGACCCAGGGTGGTGAACGTCGGGGTCGCTCTGTCCGAGGGGGCTTCCCAAGGTATTTTTTTCTCGGATTCGGTTGCTGATCCCGTCCTTGGCGATAGCTCAGAAGCTGGCGGGGTATAACCACTTCCAACTGCGTCTAGCTCGGTTGGATCAGATGGTGTGAGCTTCGAACGGCGGTTGTGAGTCCAACGCTCGCATTGAATCAGGCAGTTCTGTTCGAGCTCGTCGGTGAAATTCCCGGTCGACGTCGAGGGTATGTGGATAAGCCGGTTCGCAGGCTCGGAAGAGAGGCACATGAAGTGCTCTGGCGTCGGGAGGACCGGGGCGGTCATACTGCACCAACACTTCATCGACCGCTTGTCCGTTGTCGATCACACGATACGGGCGCACGACCCCACCTCGAGTCGCTTTTCCTTCGGACGATTTAGCCACAGGTACGACCGGCTCATAAGTTCCCGACCGCCGTGCAATACCGACGAGCTTGTAGACCATTCCTGCGGTGGCATGGCCCGATCCCACGACGAGTTGGGTTCCGACTCCGTAACCGTCGATTGGGTGGTCGGCTAGTTCAGCAATTCGGTACTCGTCGAGGTCGCCCGATACGACAATACGCGTCGACTCTGCCCCGTTTGCATCAAGTTTTCTTCGGGCGCGAAGCGCTTCCGCGGCTAAGTCACCTGAGTCAATACGAATCGCTCCGGGGACTCCCCCTAGCCTTTTAGCTGCCGCGAGAGCCCGATCAATGCCGGTTTCGATTTCATATGTGTCAACGAGAAGCGTCGTTTCGAGTCCGTGCGCTTTAATTTGGGCTTCAAAAGCAGACTCTTCATCATCGTGCGCCAACGTAAACGCATGGGCTGAAGTTCCAGCGGTGGGGAGGTTAAAGCGGATACCCGCTTCCATATTTGAGGTGGCGTCGAAGCCTACGAGCCAAGCCGCCCTCGCTGCTGCTACTGCTGCCTCTTCGTGGGTCCGTCTGCCGCCCATCTCAATTAGATGACGTCCTCCGGCGACATCATGCATCCGTGCAGCGGCCGATGCAACGGCGCAGTCGTGGTTGAGCACGGACAAGACAAGCGTTTCGAGGAGAAGACCAGCACCGAAAGAGCAGTCGACTCTGAGCACAGGGCTTCCCGGCACATAAAAATCACCTTCGCGATAACTCCATACTTCACCTTCGAACTGGAAGGCATGCAGATGTTCAAGGAGTTCATCAGTGAAGCGCCCCAACTTTGCCAAGTACTCGATTTGAGTTGTGGAAAATTGGAAACGAGCGAGCAGTTCTGCCAGACGTCCGGGTCCAGCCACTACTCCGTATCCTCGCCCCTCGGGCAGTCGTCGCGCGAAGACTTCAAACGTCGCCCTCCGTGAGGCAACCCCCGAGCGGAGCGCGGCGTCAAGCATAGTGACCTCATAAAGGTCCGTCATTAAGGCAGTGCCCATACCCTCAAGCATGGTTCATGAACTGGGTTATGGGAAAGGCCAATTATCGGTCGCCGTTGTTTCGAGCGACTTGTTCGTTACTTGTCGTGGCGCGCGACGCAAAAATAACCGACGGTAGCGGTCTCTAGAGGCCACACTCCTGTTATGGCTCTCAAGACCTCAAGTCGAACTGACATCGCACCGTTTTACGTAATGGAGGTGATGCGCGCCGCAGCAGCACGCGAAATGGCCGGTAGCGAGGTACTGCATCTTGAGGTGGGTCAACCTTCGACCCCGGCGCCTGAAGGGGCACGCAAGCGCGCGATCACGGCCATCCAGAATGAAATTCTCGGTTACACCTCAGCACTTGGCATGGACGCGCTTCGAGAGCGTTTAAGCCTCCATTATCAAGACTGGTACGGCGTCAACATAGGAGCCGAGCGGATAGCGATCACCATGGGAGCGAGCGGCGCGTTTACATTGGCGTTTTTGGCATGTTTCGAGGCTGGTGACCGCGTCGCTGTTCCATCTCCTGGGTATCCGTGTTACCGCAACACCCTTAAAGCGTTGGGCGTTGAAGTCGTTGAAGTGCCGGTCGGGTACGACACTAGATTTCAACCGTCTCCATCGACACTTGATGATGTTGGACCCATCGACGGGCTCGTTGTCGCGAGTCCATCTAACCCGACCGGGACCATGCTCCTTCCTAGCGAACTGACGGAACTGATTCGTTGGTGCAAGGAGCGAGACGTCCGTTTCATTTCCGACGAGATTTATCATGGCATCACGTATGGGACTTCAGCTCCAACTGCCGCTGCGGAGTGGGAAGAAGCTGTCGTTGTGAATAGCTTCTCAAAGTACTTTTCGATGACCGGATGGCGACTCGGGTGGTTGGTTCTTCCCAGCGATCTGGTTTCTCCCGTCGAACGCCTGGCACAAAATGCGTTCATCGCCGCGGCGTCAGTATCACAACATGCTGCGCTTGGTGCATTCGAGAGTCACAGTGAGCTAGAAGGCAACGTCGAACGCTACGGCGTTAATCGAACCATTCTCCTAGAAGGTCTACCCAAGGCCGGCATTGGTCAATTAGCACCTGCCGATGGAGCGTTTTACATCTGGGCGCAGGTGGATCACTTGTGCGACGACAGCCAGAAATTGGCGCAGGAGTGGCTAGAGGATCTAGGAATTGCAGTCACTCCAGGTATCGATTTTGATCCCAACGAGGGACACCGATTCATTCGCTTCTCTTTTGCTGGTTCAACCCGTGAGGTTGAGGAAACCGTACACAAGTTGACCCATTGGGCTTCCGATCTTTCGGCTCGAAGAAAGCACTGAGACCAGGGTTACTCTTTGGTCGCGACCTGATTCGGTGTGACATTCATTTTTGGTTCGTATTTTTCTGCCCCGACCTCGCGAGGTTCGCCGCCGAGATGCGCTTTGAGTTCTTCACGGCACGGGGCGCAAGGTCCATAGAACCGCTCATTGACCGATTCGGAACATCGAGGGCAATTGAATTCGAGCGGATCTCCGGTTGTTGTCACCATCGCATCCTGCCAGCCCAAATGCTCTAATTGGGGAATGAGGCCCAAATGAGGCGAGAGCTTTTAACGGACATTTGTTTGGGTCAACCTGACGCTGTTGAGGATTTTCCATTCGGCGATCATGTCTCAGTGTTCAAAGTCGGAGGAAAAATGTTTGCGTTGATTCCCACGACTTTCGATCAACTTTCCCTCACTCTCAAATGTGACCCTGATAAAGCGGAGTCTTTGCGACAGCAGTATTCATCCGTCCGATCAAGCAACTTTCACAAACGACATTGGAATCGAGTGTCAATTGATGGGTCTATCCCAATCGATGAGGTTCAAGACTGGATCGAGGATAGCTACGACCTTGTAGTCGACAAGTTGCCCAAAGGGCTCCGACTGAGGTTGCAAGGGCAAGTAAGAGGTCTGCCAGATTAAGCCCCTCTGACTCCACGCGTGTCATGAAAGGCATCGTGCAGTGACGCGGCTCCTGAAACGCGTCGATGCCCCCACCTGGTGAGCGGGGGCATCAAACGACACCTGAGACGTTTTGCCTGGCTAACAAAGCCAGGGCTTCACTGCGCGAGGACCGACACGCTCATCATCAAGTGGGATGGTCTGGGTTGGAGTCGCCACCATTTCGTTACATACGAAGAAGGCTTCCTCCCAAGTTGGCAGGCCGCCTCAGCGCCCGACCACCTCCAGAGTCCTATTAAGTCTTGGCATGTTTGGGACCACCTCCTTTCTCTGGTGACCCGATGGTGACACAACTTGAGGCAATCTGAGTGCCATGTGTGGCTAAACGCGCCAAATCGTCGCTCTCATTGAACTGCGTTGCGGATGGCGGCAGCTACTGCCGTAGAGGCAAGGTCGGCGACAAGGTCTACTGTCGCAGGGACCTCTTGGGTCGCTAACAAAAACAATGCGTCTCCGTCGACCGAGGTATGTGGGGGGTTGATGCTCCGCGCTATCCCGGTGTGGGCGAGGTCCGCTACCCGGCAGGCTTCTGGTTTGGTCAGCGTTGCGTTGGTAACCAAACATCCGATGGTGGTATTAGCTCTCTCTTCGCCGGACTCCCAGGCAGCCACTTCGTCAAGTGAAACAAACGGATAGCGGGGAGCCCCCGGTTCGGCTGTAGAACCGGCAAGGACACTGCCGTCTGTATCAAGCACGTCACCGAAAGCGTTAACGGCAACAATTACTCCCACGGTTACGTCGCCTGATCGAGCCACCGAGATGCCTTGTCCGCCCGGGCGCGCATAAGCCCGCCCTGCTGCTTTACCAACGGTGCAGCCTCGGCCCACGCCAACACGTCCGGTCTCAGGGTCAGCATTGGTTGCCGCCTCACATGCCAGTCGGCCTGCATCAGGGCCCGGTCGTGGATCGTCGGGTCCGGTTATGTCGAATACCACCGCTGCACCAACGACGGGCACAATAACGGTCGCTAACTCAAGGCCGCGCTTATGATCGCTGCACCATTGGACCACTCCCTCGGCAGCCGCAAGACCGAAAACGCTGTTCCCACATAACGCGACGCCGTGACATTCGATCCCGGACCCGTTGGGTCCCAGTGCCGCTGCCTCACGCGTACCTGGGGCACCACCACGCACTGCAATGGCCCCAAGCGAGCCTTTGGGGGGAAGAACAACCGTGACTCCTGTTGCATGTTGTTCGTCAGTCCAGCAACCCACCATTACGTCTTCGATGCCAAGTGCCATAAACGAACCTTACGTTGCTCCGCGCGTTAGACATACATGGTGCCCGAAGGTCATACGATTCACCGGCTATCGCGGGATTTACGGTCTGATTTTGGGACACATCCGGTTAAAGCAAGCTCTCCGCAGGGTCGTTTCCAAAATGGGTCGACCCAAATTAATGGGAAGACTTTGTCGAAGAGCGAAGCCTGGGGGAAGCATCTATTTCTCAGTTTCGATGATGAACTGATCTTGCACGTGCATCTCGGATTAATCGGGAAATTTCGGCCTCATTCGATTGAATCGTCAACAACAGACACGGTACGTCTTCGCCTTGAAGGAAAGCAGGCGTGGCACCTCACTGGGCCCCAAAAATGTGCCCTCATTTCCATCGATGAGTTCGTCAACGTAACCGACGGTTTGGGACCTGACCCTCTCCGGCGTGGGACACGTTGGAATCATTTCGCTGAAAACGTGGCGCTCCGGCGAACTCCGATCGCAGTCTCACTGTTAGACCAGTCGGTTATCGCGGGAATTGGGAACGTATATCGCGCTGAGTTTCTTTTCATTCTGGGGATACACCCCGAACGACCCTCATGTGAATTGACCGATACTGAGATTCGCGGTCTGTGGGAACTAGCGCGCGCTCAACTGCGTCAAGGGGTCCGACTTAACCGAATTGTTACGGTTTCTCGGGAAGATTCAGGATCCGTTCCCGGGCGAGTTAATTCTGATGAAGCGCTGTACGTGTATAAACGCGAATCACAACCATGCCGGCGTTGCCGTGCCGCCATCAGAATTACTGAACTTGGGGGGAGGAAATGTTGGTGGTGTGATCGATGTCAGCCTCGATGACCTAGGGAGTTGGGTTTCGACAACTAAGTGGCTACTGTAACCATAGTAACCTCCGTGAAATGTTTTTGACCTAACGAAAAGAACCAAAAACAGCTGACGCTACCGCTGCAGCTCCTACTCGCAAAGCCTGGTTGGCCCTCGCAGCCGCTCGTCTGGCCATGGTCTTGGTCGGAGGGTCGTCGCATCCTTGAAGAGTTTGCGGTATCAACGCCAAAATTATTGGACTAGTCGGAAGAAATTATCGATGCTGCGATCCATGGCAACCTCGATCGTTTAGTAAGCGTTGACTAATTTCAGCGGCGTTGACACGTTGGACACCAGGTGGTGGAACGGGCATCAATAATTCGTGCCCTCAGAATAGAACCGCAGGCAAAACATTCTTGTCCAGCGCGGCCATAACACTGGAGATGATGTTGATTGGACCCTTCGCCCACCAGGTTGCGGTAGTCGCGAAGCGTCGTTCCTCCGCGCTCCAAGGCCTGTGAAAGCACCGCGCGAATAGCATCAACGAGGCGTTGGGCTTGACGTCGGCTAATGGAACGTAGCGACGGATTCAGTCCAGCTTGGAACAATGCTTCGTCGGCGTAAATATTCCCTACCCCTGCAACTAGGCGCTGCCCCAACAATTGAGTCTTAATGCGCTGCCGTCGACCTCGAGCTCTCCTCCATAGTTCGTCTCCGTCAAAGTTCAAGTCAAAGGGCTCGGGGCCCATGTGCAGCAGCGTCGGAATTTGTGAGTAATCGCCTTTCTTGACAACCGCGATTCTGCCAAACCTGCGGACGTCTCTGAAAACGAGTGTCCGTCGATCGTCTAGTAGCCACCATGCTCTCATGTATTCGTCGACTACCGATAAGTCGAGTTCAGGGTTTTCGATGAGTAGTTGCCCGGTCATGCCAAGGTGAACGATGAGTTCTGTCTCATTCCCGAGTTCTGCGAGTAGGTACTTGCCTCGCCGCCGAAGGGCCATGAACCGTTGACCTTCAACATCTCGAGCGGGCCGAAACTTTTCTGATTCATGACTACCTGCCTGAACGACCGTCCGTTTCAGAATTTCGCATTCCAATTGTCGGCGGATCGTTTCGACCTCCGGAAGCTCAGGCACTCGAACGACGGCGTTTCTCAGCTACGAGGCCCATATCGCCTCTCTGCTTCAGCCGCGCCTTCCGGGCACAGGTCTACATAAGGACACCAGTTGCACAGCGGACCAGTTTTGTGAGGGAAGTGTTCAGTGTCTATCGATTGGCAAAGAAGGTCCCAGGTAAGCCTGTGCTTGTCGACAGCTTCCCCCACTGCCTCGGCATCAATCGGGCGATCAATCGGGCCGCTCGTCAGATACATCAAACGAACCTCTGATACCTCGTGGTGTGTTTCTGCTAGCGCGGCCGCGTACAACCACACCTGGGAAAGTTTGTCGTCGACGTATCTTGCGGCAGGTGATTTACCTGTTTTGTAGTCAACGACTCGCAACCCGGAGGGCACGCGTTCAGTCAAATCAACTATGCCGAAAAAGGGGACGCCCGAAATTTCAACGGATAATTCTTGTTCTGCTCGCACCACATCTACCGCAGTTGGGTCTTCTAACGAAAAATAACGCTCAACCAACCTCCAGGCCTTCCACATAAACGATGTGGTGTCTTCCTCAGATAAGGCCAACCCCAGAAAATCATCGTCATCGCGCGTCTCATCCCACAACGTGCGCGCTATCACTCTGGCTGCATCAACCGAGCGGTCGCTTGCGTCAAGGCTGAGCAGATCTTCAAGTATCCGATGAACAAATGTGCCAAGTACCGCAGCTTCGCCTTTGGGGTCTGGGAGTTTGTCGATATATCTCATCCGCCAACGTCGGGGGCATTGTCGGAAAGTGGAGGCTGAACTCGGACTTAAATGTCTTGGTCGAAAGCTTTGAGTTTCCATGTCGACTGAATTCACAACTCTAAGCTTGCCCGAGGGGAGGGACGTTGGATCATCTGTCTCTTCTCGCGATGCGACGCCACAGCCAGAAAACGGCGACAAGCCCTGCCAGACCACCAAACACTGCGACCGCTGGGACTCTCCGATCTAATGGCGGTACAGCTTGAGGCACCGTCTGCAGCGTGGGTCCCATTTCATCTTTGGTACCGACGGTTGGCGGTTGCTCCACATCACTTTGTCGATCTGTTGATATTTGAGATTCAGGGCGGCCCGTCACGGGGTCACCGGGAAGGCCGATGAATGCCCCACGGTCAGTGGGTCGCGGTCGGTTGGGGTCGTAGCCGGCCATCGCGCTCCCTTCGCTAGTCGATAGTACTGGGCATCGAGGGTTCGGGGCTTTGGAGCGGTTCTTGACTGCTTGGCTCTACGGTTCGAGTCTCGCCTAACGAATTCCATAATTCATTGAACTGACCGACAGCTTCAGTGGCACCTGGACGCTTCCCTAATGCCCTCAAGCTGGTGGATTGGCCCGATGCCTCTGCAATGGCAGCCCTGAGCTGGATTTGAGGTAGCACAAGATCACCAAATCGATCGTCCAACTGTTCGCACCAATAACGATTGTCGCGGGTACGGCCAACTCGATTTACAACCACCCCTGCAAGTCCTGGCGCTCCCAGGCGCCCGGCAACTCGTTCAATTGTGTTGTGCATTAAGTCAACTCCGTCGGCTGCCCAGGCAGCAGGTTCAGTGACAATCACGGCACGTTCGGCGGCGAACAGACCGTTGATGCATAGAAGACCAAGTGACGGCGGACAGTCGATAAGTACAAGGTCGTGGTCTGCCCCTGCTAGCGAAAGTCGAAGGCGATCTTGGGCTCCCACGGGATCGGCAGCAAGTAGAGGCTCTCTGCCGGCAAGCAAGTGACTGCCAGGAACAAGATCGGGCTGTGGGCCATCTTCGGGCCAATTAGATCGGCAGATAGCATCATTAACTGAGCCCGCCCTTGCTTCCGCTAGGACATCGTCGATTGATGGCGTTGCATTCCATACGCCCAAGCCACTTGAGGCATTGGCTTGGGGGTCGAGGTCAATCACCAACACCCTCATACCCGAAGCGCTGGCGGCTTCAGCGATACCAAGGGTGACGGTGGTTTTACCCACGCCTCCTTTTTGGTTAACAACAGCGATGGACTGCATTACACGACAGGCTAACCCCGCTCGGCTCCTTCATCGGATCGTTGACGGTTCATGGGTATTGACGAAGGTCAATACCGCACAACGAAGCCGCCGCAATTAGGCATCCTCGATGTGGCGGCCCTGCGCCATCTTCGATCGATTGTGCTGCGGCGAGAAGGGCGGCGCGCGCACGAGGCGCATCAAGGTCATCGTCTAAAGCACTTCGTACTTCATCAATTAATGGCCCGTGACTCACAGGGTCGGCTTCACCCGCCGCCCGAACCAACCAGTCCAGATCAGATTGCGCTTGCGGCGCTTCTTCATCGAACCACTCAAAATCAGATCGGTAGTGGTGGGCCATGAGAGCAAGTCGGATAGCTCTCGGGTCGATCTTTTGGCGGAGGTCAGACACGAATACCAAATTGCCGAGAGATTTCGACATTTTTGTTCCTTGGTATGCCACGAGGCCTGCGTGAACCCAATATCGGGAGAAGGACTCACCAGTTACGCATTCACTCTGTGCAATCTCGCATTCGTGATGGGGGAAAATTAAGTCTCCTCCACCTCCATGAATATCAATTGTTGTTCCAAGCGCGTCCATGCTCATAGCCGAACACTCGATATGCCATCCGGGTCGGCCTGGCCCAAATGGTGAATCCCACCGCGGTTCGTCATCAGCACTCGGTTGCCACAAAACAAAATCTAAGGGGTTCCGCTGCCGAGGGTCGTGAGGGGAGCCGCCTCTTTCGGCGGCTAAAGCGACCATCTCTGCGGTAGTCAGATGCGACAGCTTGCCGAAAGATGGAAAAGTTGATACATCGAAATATGTGATGCCATCGATCGTGTAGGTGTGGCCACCACTTTCCAAGGCGCTAATTAGTGCGATCATGCCCGCAATGGATTCCGTTGCTCGCGGCTCTGAGCTCGCTGGGCGTGTATTCAGCGCTTCCATGTCCTGACTGAAGCGGTTCATCTCTGACTCGGCGAGCTCTAGAAAATCGATACCTAGTTCTCGTGCCTTAGGCAAGATGCTGTCATCGACGTCAGTGACGTTTCTCACGAGTTCAACGGTGTGGCCAAGATCTTCAAGTCTTCGGATAATGAGGTCGTAAGTGAGGTAAGTCGCTGCATGGCCCAGATGGGTTGAGTCGTAGGGAGTTATTCCACACACGTACATTTGAACGTGATCACCCACCTCAAGATCGACTATTTCCTGACGGGCGGTGTCATACAGACGCATTGTCATAGAGGTTGTCTCTTTCTTGGTCTGCAACCAGGGAAGTTCCTTCACCATACGCTGGAGACTCGACGAGTAGCGGCCATGAGTGTGCTGAATGTATGGGTACAGCTATCACCTGAGGTTTAGACCTAGGTACTCTCGATCAAGTGAGTTCTCGCGACGACAAAGCGATGCTTGAAACTGTCGAACATTTTCGACAACGTCGGCATCTCTCATCTGTAGACCCAAGCAAGCTTGATTTGATTATCGATGAGATTTCGATAGCTGGCCGAGAACCTATCGAGTACGTCGCAGCCCTATTCGATCGGCATGAAATAGTGTTCGTCGGACATGACGTGCCCTCTCGGAGAACGGGTTTGTTCATGCAAGAATTAATCCCTTCGGTGCGCGCTGCCGGTGTTCAACTATTAGGTATTGAGTGGGCATGCGTAGATGATCAATCGCTACTGGACGAACTCGTTAACGCTCCACAATTCGATGAAGGTATAGCTCGATCGGCCCTTTTTAGGTGGGGGTTACGTCATCACTTTGCGTATGTCGAATATTTAGAC
>DCYM01000044.1 GCA_002331465.1 Candidatus Neomicrothrix sp. UBA2110
CACGGGTCAAACAATCTTGGTAGATGGCGGATTCCATGGCGTCACAGCCTGGGGTAACTACTTTTAACAATCAGTCTCGCCAAATGACGTATCCCACCGACTCACGGTCCCAAGTTTCACTCGTCACCCCGGCGTCGCGTATTGCCTGCTTTCGGATCTTCCCCGATGCGGTCTTATCTAGCTCCGTGACGAATTCGAGATATCTCGGCACCGTATGGCGTGGCATTCTCGGAACGCACCAATCAAGAAACTCGGAGGGCTCAGGAGCGACACCGTGGAGTGCCAGAACCGCCTTGATTTCGTCTTCGCCGCCCGCCCCAGACACCCTCAACCCCACAGCCGCCGATTCGATGACCGCCGGATGCTCGTTTAAAGCCTGCTCGAGCTCATATGAAGAAATGTTTTCTCCTCTTCTTCGAATCCGATCTTTGATTCTGTCAACGAAGAACAATCTGCCATCGTTATCCATACGACCCGCGTCGCCGGTGTGAAACCAGAGATTTCGCCACGCCTCCACTGTTTTTTCGGGCATCTTGAAATAACCGACGTTGAAACAAAATGGCACCTTTGGACGCACCAAGATTTCGCCGATCTCATTTCTCGACACCTCGACGTCGGTAGACGGATCAGCGATGATTACTTCAAAAAAATCGGTTAATGGCAGGCCAGCGCAGCCAGGCAAAACTGGATCGTCAACATCGCTGTAACTAACCATGTTGACTTCAGTCATGCCGAAGCCTTGACGCAAAACAACCCCGAATCGTTCCTCCATCGCTGACCCCCACTCTTCAGCCACGGGAATCGCGAGGATGCGAGATAGCTGGTGATCGCGATCGTGAGGCGATTCGGGACTGCGAAAGATGAACTCTGGCATTACACCAAGGGCATTGGTCACCGTTATTTGTTCTTGGCGAACTACATCGAGCCAGTCGGTCACGCTGAATCGTTTCGTTACGTGGCAGGACGCGCCGGCCAGAAGAGACGCATACACCTGCATGAATAAGCCGTTGGCGTGGAACAACGGCATGCAACAAAGGTAGCGGTCATCTTCGGTTAGCTCCATCGCGGCCACGGTGCCCAGACCGAACAGGTAGCAGTGTCCTTGAGGCATCAAAACGCCTTTGGATGGCCCGGTCGTGCCTGAGGTGTACATGATCGTGCACACGTCACTTGGTTGGGGCTCAGCCAACACCTCTGGTCGTGGTGTCGTGTCTAAGAGTTCATCAATGCGGAGATGGTGTATCCCGGCTAACGAATCGGGTAACGCGGTACCGGTGGAGGTTCCCTCGGCGACACGAATCACCGTGGCTATGTCAACTTTTGAAGTGTCGACGTCGGCAAAACGTTCAATCAGGCCATCCTCAGCGACAATGACGCGCGGCGAACTGTTGTGAACCTGATGTTGGAGAAAGCCCCCGCGAAGCTCAGTGTTGATGGGAACAAACACCGCTCGGAGCTTGTGAGTAGCGATCATCATCAGCATGAACTCTCGACTGTTTGTTAACAGAGCCAACAGACGTTCCCCGGCGCCCAAACCAAGGTCACTCAAAGCAGTAGCGAGGCAGTCCGTGAGTCGGTCGAAGTCAGAAAATGAAAGACTGCTGCCGTCCTCAAAGGATAAGAAATCGCGGTGACCGTAGACGGAAGCTTGAGTGCGGACCGCATCGACCAAGGTCCAGCGATCTCGGGGAAGAGCTGGGCCTAAATCATCGAGTTGTGGATGCCCGCGCATGGTCACAGATCGTAGGCTCTCACCTGCCTAGGATGCGGCCGTGCGGCTAGGTGAACTTGCTCCCGACTTTGAGGCCATCAATCAATTCGGAGACCCCATCCGATTTTTTGATTTGTTGCTGTCGGGACCCGTGGTCTTGTTCTTTTTTCCGAAGGCCATGACCCCGGGTTGAACCAAAGAGAGCTGCCGCTTCCGAGATCTCAGCGAAGAGTTTGCCAAAGTTGGGGCTTCGGTGGTGGGTATCAGCGCTGATCCGTGGGATCAACAACTCGTCTTTGATGAAGTCAATCACCTGGATCTGCCGCTCTTATCGGATCCTGAGCGAAGCGTCGCCAGCCTGTTCGGAGTCAAGCGGATGGGGCCGTTGCCCAACAAGCGGCGCACTTTTGTAATCGGTACCGACCGGCGGGTGCTCTCAATGATCACGAGTGAATCCAATATGGGAAAGCACGCTGATGGAGCGTTGACGGCGCTACAAGAGCTTCGGTAGAGCTTCGCTTCAAACGGTCACAACATTGCCGTTGCCGGGCGGTCCAAGACGGTGCGCAAAGCGAAACTTGACTGCACGCGTGCGACGTGAGGAAGGTGGGCCAGTTGCTGGCGATGAATGTTTTCGTAGCTGGCGACGTCGTCACAAGCGACATGAAGTAAATAATCAAAGCCGCCGGCAATGAGGTGACATGAAAGAACATCGGGACAATCAACTACCGCGGCTTCGAACTCGTCGAGTTGGCCGTCGCTTTGACCGTCGAGGGTGATCTCAACAAAAACTGAAGTGCCTCGACCCATTGCGCTGCGATTAGCTACAACGCTGTAGCGCTCGATGATGCCTTCGGTTTCGAGTCGACGTACTCGCCGCAGGGTCGCCGACTGCGACATGTGGATTTTGTCAGCTAATTCCGCGTTGGTGGCTCGCGCTGCATGTCCGAGGTATCGCAGGAGGGCGCGATCGATATGGTCGAGATGTTCCATTGAATATTCAGCCTTAAATAGTCAATTTAACGCAAGAATCATGCGCTAAAACACAGAAAGAAACGCAAAATAAGCAGATAGTGACCAAGAGTAGCGCATTATGGTCGATGGTAAATCGGGTGCTCAAGACGGTAAATAACGATTGACGAGGTGCGTTGATGCGCATTGGCGTTCCCAGAGAAATAAAACAAGCTGAGCGGCGCGTCGGGTTGACGCCGACATCAGTTCGAGAACTCACCGGTCGCGGTCACGAAGTGCTCCTAGAAACTGAAGCGGGTTCAGGTATTGGTGCTACCGATGACCATTACCGAGCGGCGGGCGCAACGGTCACAAACGATGTTGAGCAGGTGTGGGGTATCGCCGACATGGTGGTGAAAGTTAAAGAGCCTCAATTGGTCGAACGAGCTCGTCTGCGGGCGGACCAGATTTTGTTCACCTACCTCCACCTTGCTCCTGACCGCGATCAGACTCTCGACCTGATCGCCAGCCTGGCCAGTTGCATAGCGTACGAAACAGTCACCGATAGCAGCGGTGGGTTACCTTTACTAGCGCCGATGTCTCGGGTCGCAGGCCGCTTAGCTGTGCAGGCTGGGGCCTCAGCTTTGGAAACTGTTCACGGTGGCGCGGGCATCCTGATCGGTGGAGTACCGGGAGTTCCTCCGGCGCGGGTGGTGATCATAGGGGGCGGAGTCGTCGGCGAAAACGCAGCTGAGATCGCGGTCGGCATGGGTGCAGATGTTCATGTACTCGACCTCGATCCAACGGTGCTCGACCATCTCGAGCAAAGGTTCGGCGCGAGTATCATCACCATCACCTCTAACCGGACCACCATCGAACAAGAAGTCTTGGAAGCTGATTTGGTCATCGGAGCGGTGCTTGTTGCCGGAGCAAAGGCACCCAAGCTGGTCACCGCCGAAATAATTGGCCGAATGAAACCGGGATCCGTCGTTGTCGATGTAGCCATTGACCAGGGAGGGTGTTTTGAAACCTCAAGACCTACCACCCATGCCGAACCGACGTTCGTAGTAGATGACGTCGTGCATTACTGCGTGGCGAATATGCCCGGGGTTGTGCCGCAAACGTCTACTCGCGCTCTCAACGATGCGACCCTCCCTCGGGTTGTGTCGCTAGCAGATCAGGGACTTGACGCGTTGCGAACCGATCCGCATCTGCGGCGGGGGTTGAACGTACACAAGGGCATGGTTACTGAACCCGAAGTAGCGGCTTCAGTTGGCGTGGACTATGTCGCCGCTGAGGATGCGCTGGAGATCTGAACTTATTTCTGTTGGAGGTTTCGGTGCTCAACCTCGCCCCATGGTGAAGAACTCGTCGTTGGGTCGCATCGAAGCCAAGTGCGCTAAACGGTTCGACATAGCGAAGAGCCCGGTTATCGCTCCGATATCCCAAATGTCATCGTCGCTGAACCCATGATCGCGCAAGGATTCATGGTCAGCGGCGTTGACAGCTTCAGGCGTTCGGGCCAATTTGACAGCGAAGGCAATCATCGCTGTTTGCTTGCTTTCAAGGTCCGCTTTCAAGGGATCAACGGCTAACTGATCCGCAATGAGAGGGTTCTTTGCTCTGATTCGAAGAATTGCGCCGTGAGCCACGACGCAGTACATGCAACTGTTCGCGCCGCTGGTGGCAACGACAATCATTTCGCGTTCTGCCTTGGAGAGACCACTGTCCCGTTCCATCAAAGCGTCGTGATACGCCATGAATGCACGTAACTCTTCGGGACGGTGACTCAACGCCAAGAAGACGTTGGGAATGAAGCCCGTCTTTTCTTGAATTCCGATCATCATTGACCGTAAATCTTCGGGAATGTCATCCAACGCCGGAACTGGGAAGGTCGAAATGGGTGCTTCGCTCATGGTCGCAGCATTGCACAACTGCACTGACTCACAACTACAAGTAGCCGCGTTTACGACCGCTATAGGTGGCCCATTGGCCGGTCCCTGCAGTTACTCCGCCGTCAACGGGAATCGCGGCGCCTGTAACAAACGATGATTGGCTCGATGTGAGAAACGCAATCACAGCGGCTACTTCTTCTGGTTCACCGAACCGCCCCAAGGGTAGACGTGCCTCCATAGCGTCCCCCATCTCGGTGCCACGCGTGTCCTTAGTGAGTGCGGTGTGAATTGGTCCGGGACACACCGCGTTTACACGAATGTTGAGGTGACCGAGATCAAGGGCCGCTGCTCTAGCAAGGTTCACCACTGCGCCCTTAGAAGCGTTGTAAGCCCAAAGGCCGCTATCGCCTCGAAGTCCAGATACCGAACCGGTCACAACGATGGAGCCCCCGGTTGAAGCCATCACCGCGACCGCAGACTTCAATCCGAGCACAACACCGCGCACGTTGACGTCCATTACCCGGTCATAGTCCGACATCGAGCCCCGAACAATGTCGCCTTGGGCCACCACTCCTGCATTGAGAACAGCGGCATTTAGACCCCCGTAGTTCTGAACTGCCAAAGCAACCATCTTTTCGTTGGTG
>DCYM01000084.1 GCA_002331465.1 Candidatus Neomicrothrix sp. UBA2110
AAAGGCTACGTCAGTTCATGATTTGGTGCTGTGACGATCAGCGTGAGTCCGTTGAAAGGACTGCAACGCCACCGATGACCAGAAGTCCCCCACATAGTTCTAAGACGCTGAATCGGTCACCCACCAAGATCCAACCAAAAAGCACTCCGAAGAACGGTGTCAAATATGCGACTGCTGCGCCTTGAATCGCTGGCGCGCGCCGTAAAACGGTAGCGAACAAAACAAAGGTGATGGCCAGCGAGGGAATCCCCGCGTATAGGAGCGGTATTAGGAGTCCCAAAGAGAAGTCCGTATCCGACCACCCTCCGACAAAGGGAACAATGGCATGCAGGCAGCAAGCAGAAATCAATATTTGGCACGTGACTAGCATTAGAGGGCTGATTTCCAGAGCAGCTGGAAGGCGTTTGTTTAAAACTGCGCCAAGGGCCCAGCTAATGCCTGAAATGAGAGAGAAAAGAATCCCTAGCGCAGTGTTTCCTGCTCCCAATGCTGGAATTGCGAGAAAAACAGCCCCAAGAAGACCTATGAGTAGGCCGCTATAGCCTCGAAGCCCGGGACGTTCAGCAAGCAATGCCACAGCGATAATAGCGGTGAACAGCGGCATGGTCGCCGACAACATTGCCGCTAGTCCGGGCGACAAACGCTCAATCGCTAGTACCAAGAACGCGCTAGACACCGTCGTGATAGATAGTGAGATCCACCAAACCGCTAGCCATTGTTGGCGAGTATTCGGTAATCGCTCTCCACGTGCAAAGGCCACTAGCAAAAGGAATGGCGCTCCGACTGTTGCGCGAAGAGCTGCGAGAGCCAAGGGCGACGTGTGATCGAGAGCGCTCTTCATGACCGTGTAGTTCAAACCGATCAAAAACGCTGTGAGAACAACGAGTCCAATTGTTATGAGGTCTGGGGGATTCGCTGTTTTGGAATTCACTTTGAGCGAATTAGTCACGCTCCCTCAAGCAGGTCAAAGGAACGTCTGCGCAGACGACGCATACCCTTTAACCACCGGTCGGGATCCCCGGCTTTGCGCTCGACGTAAGTCTGTACCTCAGGGTGAGAAAGAATCAGGAACCGTTCTTCTCTCACTGCCTCTGTGATTACCTCGGCGACATACTCAGCTTCGACGATCCCGTCGGTTCCACCGTCGCCAAGTTGTTGGGGCGCCATGGCGGTATTCACACCTTGGGGGCAAAGAACCGAGACTTTGATGCCATCGTCTCCGTGGCTTATTGCGAGCGTTTCCGCGAGTTTGATGCAAGCAGCTTTAGTGACCGAGTAAGGAACAGAACCGACAGCCGCTAAGAGTCCGGCTGCGCTCGCCGTGTGAATGAGGTAGCCATCTCCGCGCGCTGTCATGGATGGCAGCACGGCGCGCGCCGCGTAGACGTGGGACATGACGTGCAATTCCCACTGGGACTGCCAAGCCTCGTTGCTTGCCTCTACTCCACCTTGCGCTCCAGCGCCCGCGTTGGAGAAAAAAATGTCAACAGGCCCAAGTGTGGATTCAGTCTCTTCGACTAGCTGCTCTAAGGCTTTTTCATCTGTGACGTCGAGCCCCACTCCAACACAACCCAGTTCACCCGCAACCGAAGTGGCGGCTTCTTCGTCATAGTCAGCTACGACGACAGCTCTAGCTCCCTCCGCAATCCATTTTCGGGCTGTAGCGGATCCAATACCGCCGCCACCGCCAGTGATAATTGCAATGCGATCCTTAATCTCCATGGGCTTGACCCTAGGGCGAGGACACTAGGAGGTGCTCAACTCTCAGCAACTCCGTTCGTTGTACGCATTGCGGCGTATGCAATTTCGTCAACATCGCTTGCGCCTAAGAATCTTCCCGGGCTGGCTCCGTCGACGTGACCCATGATTCCCTTATAGAGACTGAAACCACAGAGGGCTGCCAGACGTTGTGGCATTGCTCTGACGTCATCAGGAGCGAGGCTGTAATACTGATTTTGTTGCTGGCGCAGATACCCCTGGCAATATTGAACGCTGATACCTAGCCGCCACTCATCTTTTGATGTGTTTGCACCGCCGCAATGCCAGGTTCCCCCGTTGACGACGAGCACCGAACCCGCCTTCATCTCTGCCGGTATGTGCTCTATTTGCTGGCCTTTACGGGGTTCGTGATCAAATTTGTGGGACCCGGGAACGATTCGGGTTGCCCCGTTTTCGTCAGTGAAGTCCGTGAACGCCCATATTGTCGTGACCATGAAGGGGATCCGGGGGCGTTTGACGCTGACTAGTCCATCGTCGCTGTGGAGACCTTGGTGAACTTCACCTGGTCCGATGTTCATGCATGTCGTGCCCGACAAGATGCATTCGTCGTCGAGGAGGTACTCGGGAAAAGGGAGCACATTTTCATGTATCGGTAGCTTCCAAAACGCTCGGTCCTTCGCTAAAAGGTTGTACATACGCTTAGTTGCGTACCCTTCAGCTCGATTACCTCGCGGTTGCACGTCGAGTTCGGTTTCAAGTCGAGCAACGCTTTCACGCACTTCTTTGATGAGGTCGTCTTCAATTACGTTTTCAAGGATGCAGTATCCGTCCTCCTCGAGGGTTTCGAAGTGTTGGGACATAGTGGCCGTATCCATAAGAAGATTCTCGCAGCTTAAAAGCGCCTGTGACGGTTTACTGCGAGACTGACAGCTATGGCGGGTGCTCCCGAGCCAAGAAGAATGATTCTGAACGCCTTCTCAATGAACTGCGTGAGTCATATTCAACAGGGAATGTGGACCAGAAAAGATACCCGTCAGGTCGAATTTGGCTCGCTTGATCCTTGGATCGAGCTAGCGAAAGTTGCTGAAAAGGGCTGCTTCGACACCATTTTTCTAGCCGACGTGATTGGGCTGTACGACAATTACAAAGGATCGGCGAACACGTCGTTTCGAGAGGCTATGCAAGTACCGGTCAACGACCCGATGCTTCTGATTCCAGCAATGGCCTCGGTGACTGAACACCTTGGATTCGCTTTCACCAGTTCCGTCTTACAGGCACACCCTTTCACCTTCGCCCGACAGCTTTCGACTTTGGATCATTTAACAAA
>DCYM01000094.1 GCA_002331465.1 Candidatus Neomicrothrix sp. UBA2110
ATGGACCGGGTGACTACCTCCCCCTCTTGGCAGCCACCCGGCCAAATCAAGGCCTCTCACGCCAATCCCCCGGCAGAATTCAAACAATACGATTCGAGATACGAACGCACCACGACTGCCCGGCACTATAGGCATCGCTACCCCTAGTTATGCAAACGATCAGTAAGGAAATTGTTCGATCGCTATCGTTCCCCCACTATCGAGGCGGCATTGAGATACCTTCTAAGCGTGGTTAGGGACGAACGAAACAGTTTCGACTGGACCGAAGCTTGGCCCGATCTAGTTACCACCCCCGCGGCTGCGGCGGCTCAAGTTCGCGATGGGGACCTAGTCGGCGCTGGCTTGCCTGAACCAACAGCATTTCTCTATGCCCTTGCCGAACGTACCGGCCTAAAAGAGGTCGCCGTCTTCGTACCTGCACCAAGAAAGGGTGGGGCCGCAATCGCTATGACCGCGAACCTTGAGTTACGCGCACCATTTCTTACCCAAATCCTTCGAGAGGCTGGCGCCCATGCTGAACTGGTGCCGGTACGACTCGAAGATTGGGGTCGGTTTAGTAAACGCAACCCGCCTCGCGTCGCATGTGTACAAGTTGGAGCTCCACTGCCTGACGGCACAGTTCCGCCGGGGTCGGCCATAGCAGGAAACGATGCTCTGATTCATCGCGCGCGCAAAGAAGGAGATCTAGTTTTTGGCCTGGTGAACCCTGTCGTGCCTTACATCCACGGTGATGCTTTTAGGATCGAAGATTTCGACGGTTTGATTCACGTACCTCTCAAGGGATCCATGCCGATCTTCGATGAACGAACGCCTCCCTCCGATCTCGATCCATTCGTCGACGCACTCGACGAATTGATCCCCGACGGTGCCACGGTGCAGTCAGGAGTCGGAGGCCTAACTGAAGTAGCGCTCGCTCGGTTAACCCACAAGAACGATTTGGGAATTCACACTGAGGTCATGGGTCAGGGTCTCATGGATTTGATGCGATCAGGCGCTGCGACAAACCGCTTGAAAACGGTCTTCCCTAACAAAACCGTTTTCACTATCGCTCTTCCCGAGACATTCGACTTTGTGGATGACAACCCGAACTGCCACATCGTCCCGGCGGACGTAGCCCTCAACCACAGTCAGATCGCCGCCAACCGGGATATGAGGTGTGTGAACGGCGCGTTGGAGATTGACCTTTGGGGCCAAGTCAACTCCGAGATGATCAACGGTGTACAGCACAGCGGTGTCGGGGGGGCTTTGGACTTCCTCCGAGGATGTCAAATGTCCGATTCAGCGATGTCGATTCATCTGATGCCGGCAACCGCTCGCCGCGGCGCCGCATCTCGAATCGTGCCCCAAATAAACGTGAACGCAGTTACCGCTACTCGATACGACGTCGACGTCGTCGTCACTGAATTTGGTATTGCGCGATTACAAGATGCGTCAGTAGGCCAAAAAGCCACTCGACTCATAGCAGTGGCCCACCCAGATCACCGTTCTGAACTCAAAGAGGCTGCCCATCGGATGGGAATTCTCTAAGCCTTAGCCAGATACCCCTTCGGCTCTTATAAAGGTAGGTTCGCTGGCGGTGCTCCTGTCGGGCGCATACCGGTAGCCCATTTCGCCGAAATCGACAATTGAACGCGGATTGTCAATCCGGTTAAGAATCAGCCACGAGGCCATCGCTCCCCGTGCCTGTTTGGCGTAGAAGCTGATGATTTTAAAATTCCCGTTTTTCTCATCGAGAAATCGTGGACTGACAACGCGGGCCGAAAGAACACTTTCGTCTATTGCCGAGAAATACTCTTTGGAAGCCAAGTTGATTAACACCTGTGAGCGGTGACCTTCGAGATCTGTGTTGAGCATTGTGGTGATTTGATCACCCCAAAAATCGTAAAGATCAGTCCCTCGCTGAGTTGCGAGCCTTGTTCCCATCTCCAGTCGATAAGGCTGGATAAGGTCCAAGGGTCGAAGAACTCCATGTAAGCCAGACAAGATACGTAGTGTTTTTTGAGCTCGGGTGAAGTCTCGCTCGCTATAACGATTTACGTCCATGCCAACGTAGACATCACCCTTGAACGCTAGAAGGGCCGGCCGAGAATTTTCAATTGTAAATTCGCGCTCCCAATCTTGATATCGCTCCGCATTTAGATCGGCCAAAGCGGGTGATAGGTGCATAAGTTCACCTAAATCTGTGGGTGACTTTTGGACTAGGGCCGCTACAAGCTCCGCCGAGTCATTTACCAAAGTTGGTAACGAATGTTTACGGGTCCGAAGCTCCGAATCGAAGTCAAGGGTCTTAGCGGGTGATAGGACGATCAGCACGTTGGGTTCCTCCTACTTGGAGTTTAGGGAGTGCGGCGGCTTGACTCGGGATCAAACTAGAACCGAGGCATTTCTATCTGCTGTCATTCTCTCTCCTAACGATCTGACAGCGGCGTCAGAATTCGTTGAAGGGAACCTTGATCTGCCGTCGCGACTACCGTCCAGGCTGTGATTGAAGATCCTGAGCTTGAAGCGCTGCGAGCGGTTACCAAGAGCGACAACGAAGCCATCAAGCATATTCTTGGTACCCGAAGATTCTCTGAAGGTTCGGTCTCGGAAGCACGGGCGGGTCTAAAAGGAGTTCCCCCGCAACCAATACTCGACCACGGAATAACAAAAACCATCCCGGTTCCTGGCGGAGAAATTGCGCTTCGTATGTTTATTCCAACAAACCCTCGGGGTGTCTATCTGCACTTACACGGAGGCGGGTGGGTCATTGGTTCCGCCTTCGAACGCGATCCGAAACTTAGCGCCGTGGCGTCTAACACCAACTCGGTAGCGATTTCGGTGGAATATCGGTTGGCTCCAGAATTTCCTTTTCCGACAGCGCTTGATGACTGTGAAGCTGCCGCTCAGTGGGTTCTAGAGAACTCTGAAGAGGAGTGGGGGGTGCGCGGATTGGTAGTTGGCGGTGAATCTGCCGGGGGGCACCTAAGTGCTACCACTGCCTTACGAATTCGGGACCGGCTCGGGGTACCGGATCGGTTAGTCGGCCTCAACCTCGTGTACGGAGTTTTTGATCTGAGCATGACCCCAAGCCAACTAAGCGGGCACGACCTACCGTTAATTCCCACCGAGACAATGCGTTGGTTCTACGAGCACTTCCTGCAAGGGGGGGAGGACCCCAAAGATCCTAAGATTTCGCCCCTTTATGCGGACCTAAAGGGTCTACCACCTTCGCTGATAACTGTTGGAACCAATGATCCATTGCTCGACGACAGCTTATTTATGGCAGCCCGACTGAGGTCCGCTGGCTGCGATGTGACCTTGGATATTTATCCGGAAGGTATTCATGCGTTTACAGTATTTCCAGGTGCAGCAGGAGAAATAGCGAATGATCGAGCCGATAATTTCATAACCTCGTGTTGGGATCGATCTGAGCAAGCGCTCTAAGCGGAGAACCATGGCAACGACTATTCAGCACTATCAGGATCTTGGCGACTTCGACTATGGGACGTGTGATCAGGTCACGCCTCTCGTTCGCAGAGTTATTTGCAAAAACCCAACGCCATTTACCTACAAGGGGACCGGCACGTATCTAATCGGCCAAGGCGAAGTTGCAGTTGTCGATCCCGGCCCTCCGCTTTTAAGCCACCTTGACGACATTTTGGGCGCGCTGGATCCAGGCGAAGTGGTCACTCACGCATTTATCACTCACACACACAGCGACCATTCGCCTCTCACCAAGCAACTAAAAGAACGCACCGGTGCGATTTCCTACGGATATGGCCCACACGGAGCGGTGAGGGAGGACGACCCTAATGATCGAGTCGATTTCTCTGAGTACATCTCTACCGAGGAACAGGACCAGTACCGGAAAGAATATGAAGAACTTCCAGAAGAGCTAAAGCGGGAAGGCGCCGACACTGAGTTTGTCCCAGACGTATTCCTTGCTGACGGCGACATCGTCCACGGATCCACCTGGACAATCGGAGCGATTCACACACCTGGGCATTGCTCAAATCATCTTTGCTTCGAACTCAAAGAAGAACGGAGCCTATTCTCTGGGGATCATGTGATGGGTTGGGCTACAAGCGTTGTCGGCCCTCCCGATGGCTCCATGAAGAATTACATGGAGTCTTTAAGGAAACTGTTGCCCTTTAACCATGACCGGTATTGGCCGACGCACGGCCCGGCTATTCCAAACCCCGTTGACTACGTGAGAAGCTTCATCAGTCATCGCGAAGAGCGCGAGGAGCAAATCGTCAGCTTTCTTCGCAAAGGCCCCCAAAAAATCGCTGACTTTGTACCGGAAATGTACGCAAAGTATGACAAAAGGCTCTGGTATCCCGCAGCGGGTTCCGTGCATGCCCATCTGCTGCACATGGTTGAGACTGGACGGGCAGAGGTTGTCGACGCTGCCGAGGAACCGAAACTAACTGCTACATATCGGCTTTCTTGATTACGTGGCGCCCATCCGCACGGGCAGACATTGTCGTGACTAGTTTCGGCCAGCAATGCGACTAGTTATCGCCAAATGCACCGTCGACTATTCAGGGCGTCTAGATGCTCACCTTTCAGAAGCGGTACGCCTAATCATGGTGAAGGCCGACGGTTGTGTGGCAGTTCACGCCGATGGCGGTGCCTACAAACCTCTTAACTGGATGAACGCGCCAAATCATATTCGGGAGTACGAGGAAGATGGTGAGCTGAGGTGGACGGTTACCAATGAAAAGAAAGAGCAACTAACCATCAAACTTCACGAGATTCTCTCTGATTTCACAGAAGAAATGGGTCTAGACCCTGGGCTCCAGAAAGACGGGGTGGAAGCGCACCTACAAGAACTATTAGCTGCAAACGTGGAGAAAATTTCGGCTGGAATGGTGCTGGTGCGAAGGGAGTACCCAACCGATATCGGGCCAGTGGATCTCTTGTGTAGGGACGTTGCCGGGATCGCCGTCGCTGTCGAAATTAAGCGCCGAGGAGAGATTGATGGTGTGGAGCAACTAACCCGTTATCTGGAGTACCTCAATCGCGACGGAAACCTTCGTCCCGTTAGCGGCATTTTTGCAGCGCAGGAAATCAAACCACAAGCACGTGTGCTAGCTGAAGACCGCGGCATTAGATGTTTGATCATTGATTACGACGAGCTACGTGGCATCGAAAGCAACGAACTTAAGCTGTTCTAAACTTCTCGATGTTTGATCTGCTGATTACTGAACTCAGCTAAAGGTGCACATGCCGTTGTTGATAACAGTTCGTTCCTGCTCTGTGTCCTTTTGGGCGATGGTGCGGTAAATCGCGCTTCCATCCTCTACCCATATCTGGACTGTTAGAGAATCACCCGGAAAAACTGGGGCCGAGAACCGAGAGTCCATACTTCCAAATCGCGCTGGGTCTCCACCACAAAGTGCGTGCAGGAGTGCTCGACCCGTGAATCCATACGTGCACAGTCCGTGCAGGATTGGTGTGGGAAACCCACCTAGCTCAGTCGCGAACCAGGGATCGCTGTGCAATGGGTTGTAGTCGCCCGAAAGTCTGTATGTCAGAGCCTGGTCTTGTCTGGTTTGGTACGTAATCTCGTGATCTGGTGAAACGTCAGGAGCATGTACCTGAGGAGCAGTGTTTCCCTCCTCACCTCCGAACCCGCCCGCACCTCGAACAACTAGTGACCCGCGCAAGTCGAACAGGGATTCACCTGTTTCTTTCAGAGCGGCGCTGGCTTCAGTATCGATGATTGCGTTCTTTCCTTCGCCCTTATCCCAAATACCGCTGACCTTCTCCTCAATAACCACAGTTCCTCCGACTGGAATGGGGCGATGCAAGGTGATGCCTTGAGAACCGTGGAGGACCCGACCCCAGTCAATTTCTCCGACCTTTCCAATAGCACCGCCGGCGCCGAAGCCAATCACCACCCCCTGTGTCGGGAAAGTCTGATGCTCGACTCCCTTGGAGTTATGGGTGGTGAATTCAAGTTCTGAACCGAAGGGATCTTCAGCACCTGCTCCGATGCCAACCGCGTAGAGGAGGGAGTCGCGGTACTCCCAGGAACGCTCGGTCGGTTTACCTGCAGCACCTACAGCATTGGGGTCGATAGTCATAACGATCTCCTTCGGTTCAGTTGCACAACTAATGCCTAGCTCAGCTAAGCAGCCCTCCGTCAAACGGCTGACCGTCCATACCCGAGTTAAGTTGCGCTTCGGACACGAGTTGTCGGGCCACTTCTGCAATTTGGGTCGGATCGTCCACTGCTTCGACGACCGGACCACGATGCCATCCGTTCGCCACTCCCAGAAGCCGACCCGATGCCTCAAATACTCTGCCAGTCACATCTGCTGACTCCGCGCTTTGCAACCAGGTAACTATGGGCGCGATGTATCGAGGATGCATAAGGGCTCTGTCCTCTTCAGATGCGTCGCCCATCCCGAGATCTTCAGTCATTCGAGTCAGGGCCCCTGGTGCGATGGCGTTAACCCTGACGCCGTATCTTTTTAGTTCGCGCGCGGCTATCACGGTGAAGGCTGCAATTCCCATCTTTGCTGCTCCGTAGTTCGTCTGGCCGGGGTTGCCGTAGAGACCTGACACTGAACTGGTGTTGACGATCGACGCATTTACCGGTTCACCGGCTTTAGCTTTGTCTCGCCAATACGATGCCGCCCAACGCGCTGGCGCAAAGGTGCCTTTGAGGTGGACCTGAATGACAGCATCCCATTCCGCTTCGGTCATATTGACCAACATGCGATCGCGCAGAATGCCTGCATTGCTCACAATGCCTGTTAGATCGCCGAAAGTCTCGATGGCTTGATTCACCATCCTTTGAGCACCTTCCCAATCCGAAACGTCATCTCCGTTGGCGACTGCCTCGCCGCCCATTAACTCGATCTCTGCGACAACGTCGTCGGCTGGCCCCTGATCGGAGCCCGAGCCGTCACGGGCACCGCCCAAATCGTTGACAACAACTTTCGCCCCATGCTCAGCAAGCATCAAACAGTGCTCGCGTCCTATCCCTCGGGCACCACCTGTGACGATTACGACCCGTCCTTCACAGAGCTTGCTCATTGTTGACCCCTTTGTCGGCCTGTAAAAAGTTGCGAACTGATCGGGTGACCCTTTTTGATCTTTCAGAGCACCCGTTCAACCGTCTTGCCTAGCACACGCAGCGCCAATATTCCGAGGAGTCCAACCGCGCTCACTATGTGGCGCTATGGCCCTACCATCCATCTACGTGCGCGAGATACTTCGCCTTCCCCGGTGGACCCTGATGGTAGGACTCCCTCTATTTGTTGTCGCGTCTCTCTTCAGCGCTTGGGCTATCGATACTGCGATTCATCGCGACCGGGTTGTTCGCAACGTAAAAGTCGCTGGTGAGACCGTCGGCGGTTTAAGCGATATCGCGTTGCGAGCGCGAGTAGAAGCGATTGCTAATCGAATTACGACCACGAGAATTTCCATAGAGAGCGAAACAGGATCTGGGGCGTGGACTGCGGGCGATTTGGGCGTTTCTATGGACGTTGCAGCGACCTACGACACTGCGATGAGTACGCGTCGCCAGCGCACTCTCAGCCGGCCACTTAATTGGCTTTCAGCACTGGCTTCCACCACTTCCGCCGAAATCAAGATCGACGTTGACATATCGAAACTTGAAGCAGTTCTGCATAGCTACCCAGGGTTCCGGAGCGAACCCGTTGAGCCCTCTGTGCAGGTGCTTCAGGGTCGTCTTGAAGCGGTGCCGGGTGTCGTCGGCAAGCTCATTGACCTTGGAGAGACATCGCAGGTTCTTGCTGAGGCGATAAGGGGAGGTGGTTCACCAACTATTCGAGTGGGAACGGTAGAACTCTTGCCAAGATTCAGCGATGAAGAGGTCGTTGATCTAGTCAGAACTGCAAACAAAGTTGTCGAAACACAACCGGAACTGCGTCTCAACGATTACCAGACGCTCTTACCGTCGCATGTTGTCGCAAGCTGGTTCGCGCTAGACACAACAGGCCAAGAACCCACCCTTACTATCAACCAGCCCCTAGTGCTTCCATCGCTCGAAGAGTTGCTCATCCCGGGCAATACCGGCGCGGGTCAAGCCCAATTCGACGTTCATGGCGACGTTGTAAGCATTATTTCCTCGGACGGTGGAACCGCTTGCTGTGATACCTCCGCTGTCACCATCGTCTTGTCGGCGCTTGACGAAGGCCCGACGAACGCGCTGCATGTTTTACCTAACCGCCCTGCGGCACCGCGAGAAGCTGTTAACCGTCTTCAAGCGCTGGGGGTAGTCGAACGGGTGTCATCCTTCACGACGTATTACTCGTGCTGCGTAGGTCGGGTCACTAATATCCAAAAGTTCGCGGAAATCGTGAACGGCAAATGGATCAAACCCGGAGGGCGGCTTTCGCTGAACGAAACCGTCGGGCGCCGCACTGAAGAAAATGGGTTTGTTACCGGAGGTTTCATATCCAAGGGCCACTTGGTCGAAGATATCGGCGGAGGGGTCTCACAGTTCGCCACGACCATATTTAATGCTGCCGTTCGAGCTGGGCTGGATTTCGAGTACTACCAAGCCCACTCCATCTACTTTCAGCGTTATCCCTTCGGACTTGAGGCCACAATCTCATATCCTCGCCCGGATCTGATAATCACCAATCCGACGCCGTTCGGAGTTTTGATTTGGAATAGTTGGACCGATGAGTCCATCACTGTGGACATTTACTCGACTGCAAATGTCGAAGTGACTCTTGACGAACCGGAAGTGATTCTTGGCGAATCGACGGAGGAGACCATCGATCTCTGTACACACGTAAAAACCCGGCGTAACAGACTCTGGAAAAACGGTACCGAGCAGGCTGACCATTTCTTCGCTACATACCGCCCCGAGGAAGGCCTCAACTGTGATGGCACACCCTCTGACCCAGATCAAACCACTACAACTATCGCCGTTGATGAAACTACTGAAGACGTTTCGGATCCAGTGGGGGGCGATGATTCCCCGACAACGAGTTCCCCCACCACCACAACGACGTCGCTCGATAACGGCGGCTGAGACGTCTAGGCATAACTGATAGATATCCTCATGTGGGTGCCTTCTTGTGAAGTTCTAATCGTGGGCGCGGGACCGGCCGGCTGCGCCGCTGCGATCACGGGCCAACGGCTCGGACTAAATGTCGTGGTAGTCGATAAAGCGACCTTCCCGCGAGACAAATGCTGCGGCGATGGTCTGACAACTTTGGCCTTGCGTGAACTTGAACAACTTGGCGTGCATCCAACAGCGACGCGCAGTTGGATGGAAGTAAGCGACATTTTTCTTCGTTCGCCTCGGGGCAAAGAAATTCAGCTACATCTCCCCAAAACGCGGGGCCAATACGCTGCTGTCGTTGAGCGTCGCGAATTAGACGCCGAGCTGGTGCAAGTAGCCATTGACGCAGGTGTCGAAATCCGCCAAGGAGCAGCCTTCCAACACATTGACATTAAGGAGGACGGTGCACGCGTTCAACTTCAAGATGGAACAATTTTTTCGGCGAAAAATGTAATCGCTGCAGACGGCATGTGGTCACCAGTTCGTCGAGCGTTGGGCTGCACTCCTGCTGGTTACCGAGGCGATTGGCATGCGTTCAGGCAATACTTTCGCGCCGATGGTAAACGAAGCCGAAAGCTGTGGGTTTGGTTCGAGAAGGATTTATTACCCGGTTATGCATGGTCTTTTCCTCTACAGGGTGACCGAGTCAATGTTGGGTTCGGCGTAGTACGCAAAGAGGGAATCGATGGCAAACAGCTGGCTGCGATCTGGGATGGGCTGCTCCACCGACCGCACCTGAGAGAGGTTCTCGGCAACATCAAGCCGGAAGGCTCTCACAAGGCGTGGCCCATTCCGGCACGACTTCCTAAGGCGCATTTGAGCCGAGGACCGGTGATGTTCGTTGGCGATGCTGCAACCGCTACGGATCCAATGACAGGCGAGGGTATTGGACAAGCTTTGGAGAGCGGACGACTTGCAGCGCAGGCCGTGACAGAGGAAAGTCAGGCGCATTTGGCAGCACGCCGATACGAAACATCGGTTCGAGTCGCTTTGCAGCTTGATCACCGTCTTGCCGGCTCTCTCAGCAAAGTGTTAGCGAAGCCAGGCTTAGCTGAGACGGCTCTTCGCGTCGCAAATGTCAACGACTGGAGCCGACGGAACTTCGCGCGGTGGATGTTCGAGGACTATCCGCGAGCTGCGCTGTTCACTCCCAGCCGCTGGAAGCGTGGGCTATTCAACACCCAAGGGGCGTGGGTAAACACGCCCTAAACGGTAGATCAGTTGCGCGAGACTGGGCTAACGAGACAGTCTTGAGGGGTGTCCGACTGGAACCCGTCTAGTGAGCATCTCAGTTTCACCCGTGCCGAGTGGGCGGCGTTACGAGATGCCACACCTCTGACACTCACCGAAGACGAGTTGAATGAACTCGCTGGTCGCGTGGAACCGATCACAATTGCTGGGGTTCGAGATATTTATCTGCCTTTGTCTCGCCTGCTTAATCTCCGCGTAGAGGCCCAGTATCAAATCCAGAACACAACCGCAGATTTCTTTGGACGAAATTCCTCCGACCGTCCGTTTCTGATTGGGGTCGCGGGCAGCGTTTCCGCCGGCAAGAGCACCACCGCGAGGATCCTTCAAGCGATGCTCGCAAGGTGGCCTCAACACCCCAGGGTGGACCTGATCACCACCGACGGCTTTCTTCAACCGAATGCGGAGCTCGAGGAAAAAGGTTTGCTTGGAAGGAAAGGGTTTCCCGAGTCCTATCGCCAAGGAGCGTTAGTTGAGTTCCTTCGAAACGTGACTAAAGGCTCGCCGAGCGTGTCGGCGCCGATCTATTCACACGTCACCTACGACATAACAGACGAGATTCAGGTTGTGGAACAGCCAGATATTTTGATTGTCGAAGGCTTGAATGTCCTCCAAACCGGGTCTCCTTCAAACACGCCGTTCGTCTCGGACTATTTCGACTTCACGATTTATGTTGATGCCGATCCTGATGATCTCGAATCCTGGTATGTGGAACGATTTCAACAACTGCGGTCCACCGCATTTCTCGAGGAAAGCGCCTATTTCAGCCAATTCGCTCATCTTCCCGAAGACGCGGCGGAAGCTGTCGCACGCACCATCTGGAGGTCAATCAACCTGGTGAACCTTCAAGAGAATATTTTGCCAACGCGGGCCCGGGCGGATCTCGTTCTTAAAAAGGGCAGCAACCACGGGATAGAAGCAGTCCAACTCCGAAGGGCTTAACACTCCTACCTTTCGACTTGAGGCGCTTCTTTCTCTGAACCTCAACTACCCTCGCCGGTCGTGCACTGCCTGTTCTGTTCCATAGCCGAGGGCACGTCTTCCTCGAACACGGTCTACGAAGACACAAACACTTTGGCCTTCATGGACATCCTCCCGATGACGCCCGGTCACTGCTTGGTCATCCCCAAGCGTCACGTACGCGACATTTTTGAATTGGGAGATGAAGATGCCGCGCATGTGATGCTCGCGTGCCGCGAAGTCGCCAAGAGGGTCAAGGAAAAACTTGAACCGTTGGGGATAAATTTACTCAACAACAATGGTCCCGCTGCCGACCAATCTCAGTTCCATTTCCATATTCATTTGATTCCTCGATATGGGCGGGACCGGTTGCTTCATCCATGGGAGAGGTCCTATGGCAATCCCGATCAGATTCGGATAATTGCTGAGGTACTTCGCGGTGAAAGGGAACTTCCGCGATCTGAATAGAGGAAGGGGAACATTGATGGGGCTATGTTCGGGACCATGACTCACCGCTATGCAGACTTTTCCGCGCTATCCATTACCGGACCTGACGACGACGGCATCTTAGATATCTGTATCGATACGCCGGGCAAACTAAACGCTGTCGATGAGGCGAAACACTTGGCGCTTGCCGATGTTTGGAAAATCGTCGACGCCGACCCAGAAACTCGCGTGGTGGTCATCCATGGAGCCAACGGGACGTTTTCTGCCGGCGGCGACATGGGAATGATCGAGAAGATCATGAACGATTTCGATTACCGCGCCAACGCGCTCCGCGAAGCACGAGACATCGTCTACAACATGATCAATTGTTCCAAGGTGATTATTTCAGCGATCGAAGGCGTAGCCGTCGGTGCTGGGCTCGCAGCTGCGTTTATGGCAGATATTTCGGTAGTCGGCCGCAACGCTCGTATTCTCGATGGTCACACAAAACTAGGAGTGGCCGCTGGCGACCACGCTGCCATTATCTGGCCCCTCCTATGCGGTATGGCAAAGGCGAAGTATTACTTGTTGACCTGCGATTCCATGTCCGGAGAAGAAGCAGAGGCGATGGGTCTTGTAAGCGTTTGCGTCGATGATGACCAAGTCATTGAGGAGGCTTACTCCGTGGCTCGCAAGCTAGCTAGCGGCAGCCAGTCAGCTATTCGATGGACCAAATACAGCCTCAATAATTGGCTGCGCTCAGCGGGGCCGGCTTTTGACACTTCGGTGGCACTAGAAATGTTGGGATTTACTGGCCCCGATGTTCGAGAAGGACATGCCGCGATTATGGAGAAACGGAAACCAGATTTCGCCTGACTGAGGTTGTCTCTAACAACTTTTTAGTCTTCGTTCGAGCGTCCCCAACGCTGGAATGGGCTGTTCAACTTCGATTGCATGCATGCCGCATGCAATCGCAGCCTCGACATTGGTGCGATTGTCGTCAAGAAATAAGACACGTTCAACGGGAACACCCAGTTGGTCGACAATATGAAAATAAATCCTGTGCTCAGGCTTTCGCATACCCACAAAAGCTGAATTAACCACCACGTCGAAAAGTTCGTCGAGAGCTAGCCCACCAGCCACGACTGGCCAAGCCTCGGCAATGTTGTTGCTCAAAAGCCCAATCAAGAAGCCGCGCGTGCGTAGTTCTGAGATGCGATCCACAACTTCAGATATGACCTTGAGTTGTGGAAAGAGGAAGTGAGGGCTTGATGGATCCCAGATCAGTTCAGCACCCGGCAAATCATTTCGAGACCAGTGGAGGTAGTCCTCGAGGGTTAATTCACCTCGTTCCAATTTCGCGAACTGGGAATCTGGATCATCATCCCTGTACCGATCCTGCCGATCTTTCAATTTCCCCTGGTCTACTCCGGCTTCTCTGTAGAGCCGATTCACGATTGGGCCGGGAGGCACGGTGATAACGCCTCCCCAATCGAAGACAATGGCATCAATTTGAGACTGACTTGCGGTAACCGCCACTCGTGCTCAGACTTCGAGGGGGCGGTTTGGGTCAAGCAACCACTCGCTGAGTGAACCGTCATATACCGACACATCATTTTTACCCAAGAGTGCACTCAAGACAAAAGCATCCGAGGTAGCCGCGATTCCTCCACCGCAATAGGTGATGATCGGCCCCGACGTTCGGGTCGCGTCGCCCAAAAGCTCAGCTAGCTGGTCGATAGGGAGATAGCGATGAGATTCTGGGTCGAGCAAATCGACGGCGTAGACGTTGCTGGCACCAGGAAGATGCCCCCGGCGTCCGTAACTAGCGTCTGTTCCGTCATGGTTGCTCCCTGACAACGCGTTGATAATGCATGTTCCGTCGTTCAATGCTGCTTTCGTTCTTTCGAGGTCAGCGATTAACTCCGGTCGAGGCTCAGCATGAAACGTTGTTGATGCACGAGTTGGCGCAGGGTCTGAAGTAGTAGCAAACCCATCTGCTACCCAAGACGTCCAACCGCCGTCAAGTACTGCGCAATTATCGAATCCGAACGTTTTCAGCATCCACCAAACGCGAGTTGCCCACATGGTGAATCGTCGATCGTAGAGCACCACACGAGTACCTGTGCCCACTCCGAGGTCTTCCATAGCGCTTGTGAAACGTTCCGCTGTGGGCATTGTGAACCGTAAATCGCTGCGGGGGTCACTGAGATCGAAGGTCAAATCAGCGTACGCGGAATTAGGGATGTGATCATCCGCCCAAATTTGCCGCATCGAGGCCGGGGTATATCCCTCAGGCCCAGAGCGCAGGTTGACGGAGCACTCCAGTATGCGAAGTTGGGGATCCTCGATGTTCTGAGCAAGCCATTCAGTGCTAACAAGCGATCTCAACTTCTTCCTCCAAATAAATTTGAGGTTGCAGAATAGGTTGTGTCTTCGTTAGGCGCTTCCCAAATGCGACCGACACCAGATCTAACGCTTTTCGACTTCCAGAGAGGGCGAAGTCATATCATTGATTACCACTTCTTGCACCCACCTCGGAGATGCAGGCGGAGTTTCGCCCAAAAGTACAGCGAGAGTTCTGATTCCTCGAGGTGCCGATGTGGGCCACGGAGTCCATCCGTCTGTTATTACCACAACCAGGTCGGGGCGAGGCCTCGATTGGATTGCTGCATCGATCCCGACCGTCAGGTCCGTTCCACCGCCACCAACAAGTGTGATCTCAGAGGCGCTTCTAATGAGTTGAGCGGGTCCGGCTTCTGCATCGCACGTAAAGACGCTCACTGCGTCAGGCCGCACTCCACTCGCTACAAGCAACCCGTCAATTTCGGTGAGAGCTTCGGTTAACAAGCTTTCGTTCATCGAAGCGCTGGTGTCGCACACCACTGACAAACGTGGTACTCGTTGCCGCAAACTGGGCAGTATCACCTCAGGTGAACAATATGCTCTGCGACTCGGACGCTGATAGCTGTAATTGACCGCTCCCGATATCTCTGCAACCCCCCGGCGCAACGTCGCTCCTAGCTCTTTTCGCCAATCCACCCGAGGGTGAAGAAGAGTATTCGCCCAACGCAGAAGACCTGCCGGGCTACTCCCATGCCTTCGCTGATGCGAAATGATTTCAGATGCCACGCGACGTCGAATTAGATCAGTTTCCTCTTTTCGGACCCCATCTATGTTCTTCATCGGCGGTGGCTCTTCCCAACGTCGCGGATCGCCATGGGCAGCGCTCCCACAATCTCGCCGTATTCCTATACGCCGTTCGCCGTTAACGAAGTACTCCTCCGCAAATAGTGACGGTGCGAGCCCAAGATCGACCGGAAATGCCGAATCGACAGGTGCCACATGGGCCTGGAGAAGATCATCATTGATTTCTGCGTCTGTTGAGTCGACCCAATGTAAGAGGTCGTCTTCCACAAGTCCGATCTCGCGAGCCCGAGACGCATGTCCCCGCAACAAGTGACCTACTTGATGCACCATCTCAACACCAAGTAGGTCAGCGGTCCAACCAGAGATTTGGTGAAGGTCGACGTAAACACGGAAATACTCGTCGGCTGCTAGACCACCAATGTTTGGGGCGGAAACGAACCGAATAGCAAACAGCGCAGAAGCCAAATAGGGATAGTGATGCGCAGCCCAGAGTCGGGCAGACGCTAATCGGTCTGCGTCAGTCACTCTAAGAGACCCGCCGCTTTCATTATCGGCACAAATATTGCTGCTTCAGGTGGAGCGCTCATACCTTTGGGCCGCACCTGGGCCAGTACTCGCGCTGCCATAGCTCCTACGTCTGGAGCGTTTCTGGCCGCTCGCTC
>DCYM01000047.1 GCA_002331465.1 Candidatus Neomicrothrix sp. UBA2110
ACGGTGCGATGCACGGTTGCTGTTTCCAGAAGTTCCTTGGCTGGTATGCACCCGCGATGCAAACAAGTTCCGCCTAACAGGTCTCGCTCAACTAGGCCAACATTCAGGCCAGACGATGACGCGGCTAATGCCGCCGCGTATCCAGCGGGCCCGCCGCCCACTACGACTAGATCAAATTGGTTTGAACTCATTCTGAGGCCAATCGTATCCCCAGGCGACGGTCGGCTTGTCTTGATTTGTGAGTTGCGCCCTAGAACGGCCTACACCGAGATCAGGACCTGTGCTGCGAACGCGAGGAGGATGATGAGGCCCGTGACGAGGGATGCGATGATCAAAGCTCTGGTACTCACGTCTGCTGAATCTAGCGTCCTTACAGGTTCTGGCACATAGCCTTTGCTGCGTGAGAGCACTCCTTCGCAATATGGCGCTGTGCCTGTTGATCATGGCATTGGGCGCCTGTTCAAGTGACGGCGCATCCGATGGTCTTGGTGGAGTAGATGTGTCGGTACTAAACCAGCCAGATGTGCTTTTCGATGGCGGCTCCTCTTCAGGCGACAAGGCGGAAAGCACAGTGCCCGTTGAGTTAGCGGTGCTTGAGCGTTCGACGCTTAGTGGAGCAATGTTTGACCCGACATCACTGGGGGGAAAAGAAGTTCTTTTGTGGTTCTGGGCGCCGTGGTGAGGGACCTGCAACAGGGAAGCAGCGGCGGTCGCCGCTTTAACAGTTAGAGCTGACGTTGTGATCGTCGGTATGCCTGGGCGTGATGTTCGCAAGGCATACGAGTTGTTCGTTGAGCGTCACGAGCTCAGTCATATCCCCCAGATCGAAGACATCGACGGAAGTCTTTGGAGCTATTACGGCATTACTGCTCAGCCAGCTTGGATTTTTTTTGATATTGAGGGAGGCGTCAAGCGTGGACGTGGCCCGATACCCGCGACATTGCTCAAATCAGATGCGTGACAATGCGTGATGATCAGCCAGCTAGGTTTTGACGATGGCTTATCGTGCTGTGAGTTGCGAACGCCTCATTTCGGCTGAGGCATCTCTCATTTTCGATATCTTGGCGGATCCTTCGAAGCATGCGGCGATTGATGGGTCTGGGACGGTCCAAGGCCATGTAGGCAAGCAAGGCCGTCTAGCACTTGGCAGTACGTTCGCAATGAAAATGCGATTCGGGATTCCATATCGCGTTAAGAATCGAGTGTATGAGTTTGGGGAAGGTCATTTAATCGCTTGGGGCAATTTGGCGGGCCACAGGTGGAGGTACGAGTTGAAGGTGGAAGGCGAGCAGACGCTCGTGACCGAAACATTTGACTGGTCCACGTCTCGCTTGCCTATTGCAATCCAAATACTTGGCTATCCGCGTCGCCACCGAAGCAACATGGAGCAGACGTTAGAGCGCCTCGCGGAGCTGGCTGAGTCGACAGCCGAGTGAAATTTGAGGTAGTGGCGTTGTGCGCTCTGCTAGGGATCACTGGCTGCACAACTGACCGATCGGCTTCGTTCGGCGATCAGTCAGTTCGCGATTCGTCGGGGCACATAACGTCAGGCGGCAAGGTCGGCGTGCTTCGATTGATGCCTGGAGATTGCTTCATTCTGGGTGCTGATGAAATTGAGGTGGTCGATGGTGTTCCCTGTGAGGATGACCACAACGCTGAAGTTTTTTCGATTTTCGAGATGGCGTCCACCGATTGGCCCGGAAGCCGAGCCGTCGCTCAGGTCGCTGAGAAAGGGTGCGTTGACCGGTTTCGCGGTGCCACTGGTCACGCTTTCGACCCAGTGCATGTAGCGATAACGGGGTATGCACCTAGCGAACGATCGTGGGGCGATGACCGGAAAGTGCTTTGTGTCGTTACAACCCACGATCTGGGTTCGGTTCGCGGACGAGTGACGAAGTGAGTTTCAGTGAATTCACCCGGGGTTCATCACCCAGACATCCTCTTCAAGGTTTCTTTCGAGTTTTCGTTGCAAGTCACCTAGCGTGCGGTCGTCCGCGTGCCGGACGAGGACAGCTTCGGCGGCGTACGTCATTATGGCGTCGTCGCGCCGACCCATCGCCTTCGCAAACTGCGAACTGGTTTTTGGCACTTCAGCGTTGACGGTGATAACTGATCGTGCCCCTGCTAGCAGCTCGCTAAAGCGTCTTTGGGTTGCTTCAGGCCATCGGTGCTCCATGCCTTCAAACGCGAGTACCACCACGTAGGGAACGGCGGCGGCGGCGGCGGCTTCGGCGGCAAGTAGCTCAACACCAAGTCCCAGACCTGTGATCACCTGAAGGTCTGGGTGCAGCTCTAGCTTGGCCCTGAGCAGTTCTATCAGGCGGCGGCGCACGGACATGGTGGTTGAGTTCTCTCCATATCCACCCAGTTCGGGTGGCCGGTGACCGAAAACTGCGATGGTGTGAGCATTGTCATTGCCTTGGTTGGGGCTAGCTGAGGCGCTTGAAGGGCTATCCCCTTCAAGCCCTCTGACGATCGCGTCGGTAAAGATGCCCCCAGATTGATTTTCTTGGCGAGCTGCCGCTGTCGTGGCGAGTTGATCCGCGGCGTCATTTAGGCGGTGACCCGAGTGTCCCTTCACCCAAACAAATTCGACGTCGGCTCGCGCATTCACTAGCTCAATGAACGGTTCCCACAAATCGCGATTCGCGACGGGTTCCTTCTTTGAGTTTTTCCAGTCTCTTCTGTGCCACCCTTTCCACCACTCTTGGACAAAGCAATTAACGACGTAAGTCGAGTCGCTGTGGACGCGTAATGGGCCTTCAAGAGTCTGCACGGCCGCGCTAGCCGCGGTGAGTTCCATTCGCTGATTCGTGGTGTGCGGTTCGAACCCTGATAACCACGTTCCCTGATCTACGACAAATGCCCACCCGCCGGGGCCTGGGTTACCCAGGCACGCACCATCAGTGAATACGTCTGTAACCATTGCTGTACTTCCTAGTCCACTGGCGTGTCGAAAACATGTTGATTGAACAAAGCATTCTCTTTAGATGCGAGGATAGGTGCATGTTGTTCGACGGTTTCAGCGAGCAGACGCCCGACGTCGATCCCGAAGAGACCGACGAGTGGGTGCAATCGTTCGCAGCGGTGGTGGAAGAACGGGGCAAGAATCGAGCACGGTTTCTCATCAGACGCCTAATGACCGCCGCACGGCAGTTACAGGTCGACTTTCCAGCGACAGTCTCATCTCCTTATATCAACACAATCGCTCCAGATGACGAGCCATGGTTTCCAGGCGACGAATACATTGAGCGGCGTCTTAGGGCATTTATTCGCTGGAACGCGGTCGCAATGGTGACCCATGCCAACACATGGGCAGATGGCATAGGTGGCCATCTGAGCACCTTCGCAAGTTCAGCTGCACTGTACGACGTCGGTTTTAACCATTTTTGGCGAGGGAAGGACGACGGAAAGCCTGGGGACCATATCTATATTCAAGGACATGCCGCACCGGGCATATACGCACGGGCGTATCTCGACGGCCGGTTAAACGACGACGATCTTGACCATTTTCGACGAGAGATTGGTAGGTCGGGGCTGTCGTCGTACCCCCATCCGAGACTCATGCCCAGTTTCTGGGAGTATCCGACCGTGTCGATGGGTTTAGGCCCTATTTCTGCGATCTATCATGCGCGCTTCAATCGTTACCTACATCACCGGCGGGTCGACGACACGTCTGAATCTAAAATTTGGGCGTTCGTCGGTGATGGAGAAACTGATGAACCGGAGACGCTCGGGGCATTGCACCTTGCGGCTCGAGAACGTCTCGATAATTTGATTTTCGTCGTCAACTGCAATCTCCAACGTCTAGACGGGCCAGTTCGAGGTAACGGAAAAATCATTCAAGAGCTGGAAGCGAATTTTCGTGGTTCGGGTTGGAACGTGATCAAAGTGATCTGGGGCGGGCGTTGGGATGAACTTCTCGCTCGAGATGTCGATGGGGTACTAGCGAACAAGATGCTCGAAACCGTTGATGGTGAGTATCAGCGTTATTCCGTTGAAAAAGGGGCTTATATTCGGGAACATTTCTTTGGACCTGACCCGCGTTTGCGACAAATGGTTGAAGATCTCTCCGATGAAGATCTGGAGCAGTTACCTAGAGGCGGTCACGACTATAAGAAGCTGTATGCGGCTTATCACGCCGCTGCTGAGCACGAGGGTAGCCCCACCGTCATACTGACCAAGACGGTCAAGGGTTGGACTTTGGGTCCGGATTTAGAAGCTAGAAACGCAACCCATCAGATCAAGAAACTTTCGCGGGAGCAGTTGTCAATAATCCGAACCAGGTTGCATCTTGAATCGGAAATTCCTGAGGACTTTGACATCGATCATCCTCCTTATTACCGACCCGCTGAGGGTTCCGACGAGCTGGAATACTTACTTGCGAGGCGCCGAGAATTAGGAGGGCCATTACCTTCTCGCGATGGTTCGTGGCGACGAAAGCCTTTGCCTTTACCGAGTCGCAAACCGTTTGAAGAAATGAGCGCCGGTTCGGGTGGCCAACAAGTTTCAACCACTATGGCCTTTACCCGACTACTCAGGGCCTTGACGAGAGAAGAGGGTTTCGGTGAACGGGTGGTGCCCATTATTCCCGACGAAGCTCGAACCTTTGGAATGGATTCACTTTTTCGAGAGATCGGTATATATGCGAGCCAGGGTCAACTGTATGAACCCGTTGATCATGACCTTCTTCTTTCTTATAGCGAGCGGCAAGATGGACAGTTACTCGAAGAGGGGATTACCGAAGCCGGCGCTTTGGCGAGTTTCACGGCGGCCGCGACCTCGTATGCGACGCGAGGTGTTCCGATGGTGCCGTTCTACACCTTCTATTCGATGTTCGGGTTTCAGCGAGTTGGGGACGCAATCTGGTCTTTAGCGGACATGAGGGGACGCGGGTTTTTGGTCGGAGCTACAGCAGGACGTACAACTCTGATGGGAGAAGGTCTCCAGCACCAGGATGGGCATTCGCTGCTATTGGCTTCTGCGGTACCGCCGTGTCAGGCCTACGACCCCGCATTCTCTTACGAATTGGGTGTGATTGTTGAAGATGGTTTGAAGCGAATGTTCGTCGACAACGAAGACATTTTTTATTACCTCGCGGTGTACAACGAAAATTATCTCCAGCCAGCGGCTCCATCAGATCTTGATCATGGTGCTCTCCTCGCTGGTTTATACAGATTTGCGGCTGCTCCCTCCGATCATTCTTGTGGGGCGACGATTATTTTTTCTGGTCCCGCGCAGGCCGCAGCACGATCAGCTGTGGATCTGCTGGCCGAAAATCATGATGTGGGCGCTGATTTGTGGAGCGCGACCTCATTCAAAGCTCTCAGAGACGAGGCCCTCTCGGTTGAGCGTCACAATTTATTGCACCCAGAGGGTCCGGTTCGTGTCCCGTTTGTGACGAGTCAACTCGGCAGAGGAACGGGGCCGGTGGTCGCAGTGACTGATTTCATGAGATCAGTTCCGGATCAAATTTCGCGATGGGTTGGACGCGACTACGCGTCCCTAGGTACCGACGGCTTTGGGCGAAGCGACACCAGAGAGCGTCTCAGGGAACACTTTGAGGTCACGGCGGAGCACATCGTCGTGTGCGTGTTAGCGAGACTCGCTGCCCTGGGCCATTGTGAACGCTCGGTGGTAAATGACGCGATCAAGCATTACGAACTCGCCACCGAAATGACCGACCCGTGGTCGACCTGGGTCTACTGAGAACTCGACACCAATGCTTACTCCTCTGCGCTTCACAGGTGACGACGCTGCCGACGCGCTGCTTAATAACGACCCATTGGCTTTGCTCATCGGAATGATTCTCGATCAGCAATTTCCGATCGAGCGAGCATTCCTCTCCCCTTTTCGCCTGCAACAGCGACTTGGTCGGTCTTTGGAGGCAAAAGATTTGGCGTGTATGTCCGGGGACATGCTGATCGAAATTTTCAACGAAAAACCCGCGCTGCATCGCTTTCCCAAATCGATGGCGCAACGAACCCAACAATTATGCAGATATGTAGCTGATCGTTACGACGGCGATGCGTCGGCTATTTGGCGTGACCTCCCTGATGCTAAGTGTCTTCGACACCGGCTTTTGGAACTTCCCGGTTTTGGCGATAAAAAGGTCAAAATTTTCGTAGCACTCCTTGCCAAACGATTTGGGATTACACCAAAAGATTGGGAGAGAATCAGCGGTCACTATGCAACTGCTGGCTTTCACTCCGTAGCTGATCTCGACTCCCCTGAAGCGTTATCTCGGCTGCGAGCAATAAGAACGGCAGCCAAGACCACCTCATGAGTTCAAACATTCCCTGCAAAGACCGTTGGTATGAGGACTTCTTGGTCGGAGAATCGTTCACACTTGGCAGTGTCAACATGGATGCACAGGAGATGTTTGATTTTTCGACTCGATTCGACCCTCAGCGCTTTCATATAGATGCCGCTGCAGCGGCCGACACCATCTATGGCAGCCTCATCGCGTCAGGGTGGCACACAGGTTCTTTGATGATGAGGTTGCTCACTGATGGCTTTTTGGGTGACGCGAGCCAGGGATCCGTTGGAAGTTCCGAGCTCACTTGGCCATCGCCGGTCCGCGCTGGCGACACCCTCACGCTCAAGGTAGAGATCTTGAGTAAACGGGTGAGCCGTTCCCGACCAGATATAGGTCTTATCGAGATCAGCAACGAGATGATTAATCAGGATGGCGATGTCGCTATGCGAACCGTACCGACCATGATCATCGCCAGACGAGACGCTGTTGCTTAGCTAGTGGTTTCGGCCCCTTGACGCTCAAGCCATCCCATTAAGACCGCGACGGCGCGAGGGTCGTGGCGGATCCTGTGGTCGGCACCAGCGATGAGCCGCAGCTCAGGCGAAGGGTGCCGCGCTGCGAGCAGTCGAGCGTCGTCTTGTGGGACTTGGCGATCGTTTGTTCCGTGCAATATGAGAAGAGGACGAGATCCAAGCTGTGGGACTGAGTCAATGGCACGATGTTGTCGAAGTTGCTTAGCCCATTGGTTCAACGAAGCCGGGTAGTCGTCATGGTCAACGACTCCTACATTGCGGCAGTGTTGCATGAAGCGACGCGGATCCGTCGCCCAATCGTCGAAATCGGCACGCGGAGCCATCGCCGCGACGCCACGAATTTCCGGATCCCGTGATGCCGCCATGATCGCTAGCGACCCGCCGGTCGTCGAACCCACGAGCCATATTCGTTGCGATCCCTCTTCCCGTAACCGTTCTATTGATCGAGCAACATCTTCGAGCCAGCCGACCATTGAGAATTGGCCGGCCGACTGTCCACATCCGCGCAGGCTGACCGCCAGAACCGCCCACCCTTGTTCTTCGGCAACTCGCTCAGCAAACTGCTCATAGGAACGACTGGGAACCCCTGGCCGTTGTGTCGAAGGAAACCCGTGGCACAAGACCATCGCAGGAGCATCAGCCAAGTTGCGTTCAGGGCGCACAAGAAACGCGTCGAGAGCAGGCTCCCCTTCAATAGTGGTTTCTGCAATGGTGACTGCCAAGGCTATGACCGCGGCACTCAGGAGCAGCAGGCCGCTGGTTTGTATCCCCGATTTCGTGCCTCACGAAGCTCGTCGGGGCCGAAGGTGGCATAGGACCCAGAAGTGCAGATCCCGTCGATAGCGTCTTCGTGAGTACACGAGTCAAAGTCATGGACTCGTTGGATTCGCTTATCACCCACGAAACGATGGCCTTCTAGTTCTTTGGGTGGTTCCATAACAACCATCTTGCCTCACTCTGGGCTTGACGCCGCGCCCAGGGCTCCAATGGCGTTGAGATATCGGAAATGGGCCTTGACGACCGCATCAATAGTTGGTCGAGTGATCTCTATCCCTTGCGATAGGGCTTCCCGATAAACATGCTGAATTGCTGTTGATTCTTCCGCGATTTCGTCGACGTCGCCAGGATCGGACTTGAATTGCAACTGGTTGAGGTGAACTCGAAGGAGTTCCCTCAAAGTTTCGCCGTCGATCTTGGCAGCAACATCAAATGGCAATTCGTCTTCGACGAAGACTGCTGCTTCTTCTAATCGCCATACAGGCTGACGTGGTTGAAGGCTGAGTCGGCGCGATTCTCGACCGATCATGCCCGCTGCGACAACGAAACCAATCACCAACGAAAAAGCAACGACAAGGGCAAGCATTTGGTTTGGAGAGTGCCTTCAGATTCGAAGGTGGAATCTAGAGTCCGATTCTTTGAGCAAGCAATTCGCGATGGTAAGCAGGGTCGCCAAACATCAATTCAGAACTCTTTGCGCGTTTGAAATAAAGGTGGGCCGGATGTTCCCATGTGAAACCGATACCGCCGTGAATTTGAATGTTTTCGGCCGCGCAATGGAAGTAAGCCTCAGAGCAATAGGCCTTAGCTAGCGAAGCCACCGAAGGCAGTTCTTCGTTCATTTCTGAGGCACACCATGCTCCGTAATAGGCGGCCGATTTGGCAGATTCAACTTCAAGCAACATGTCAGCACATTTGTGTTTGATCGCCTGGAAGGAGCCGATGGGTCGACCGAACTGGACTCGATCTTTGGCGTATTGGACCGCCATATCCATGACGAACTGGGCTCCACCTACCTGTTCGTTTGCGAGGGCTACAGCTGCCAGATCCAAGATTTGAGAGACATACGAGAAATCGTTGGTGTCACACAGGTGGCTGGCCGGGGTTCCCTCGAAGGTAATTCGTGCTTGCTTTCGGGTTTGGTCCATTGTCGAAAGGTTTTCGCGGCTGAGACCCGTTGCATCGCCTTCAACGGTGTACAAGTGAATTCCGTTGTCGGCTCGAGCGGCGACCACAAAGAGGTTTGCGGTTCCTCCGTCTGTCACGAACATCTTTTCGCCAGTGATTGTCGCTCCGTCGCCGGTACCAGTTGCTTCAACGGTGATGCCTTCTGCATCCCATCGGCCGTTCGCTTCGGCTAGTGCCAAGGTTGCGATGGTGCTCCCGTCGGCGATGCCTGGTAGCAACGCTGTCTTCGCGTCTTCGTTGCCGGAGTGAATGATGGCGTTGCCTGCAAGCACGACTGTGCTGAAGAAGGGCGCGCAGAGGAGACTGCGTCCCATCTCCTCCAGGGCGATGCCTAGTTCGACGTAGCCAAAGCCTTGGCCGCCGTACTCTTCTGGGATAATCATGCTTTGAAGTCCGAGTTGCTCAGCCATCTGGCTCCAAACAGCGGGGTCATATCCATTGTCTGTGTCCATTAATTCGCGGACCGTCGCTTCGGCAGATTTGTCTTCCATAAACGAGCGAATGAAGCTGCGGAGTTCTTCTTGCTCCTCGGTGAAGGCAAAGTTCACGGTGACTACCTCTTCGTAGAGTGGTGGGGAATACAACGTTTTAGCCCGTGTAAGTCCAGCGCGCCAATTAGAGTGTGTACACTTATGTACACACTCTCTTTTTAGTGACCGGAGCAGCGCATCAAATGAGTTCAGCGGCAGCAAGTCACGTAGGTACGAGAGAGTTGCGGGCGAACCTTGCGAGTCATCTGCGCACCGCTGCCGCTGGGCATACCATTTTCATAACCGTGGACGGGCAGGTCGTGGCTCAACTAGGGCCCGTCGGTTCGGGCGGTCATCCTGACTCAATTGAGGCCCTTATTGCGACAGGTCTGGTAGTCGCACCGCGGAGACCTGACCGGAAAATCGAGGAAATGGCCTTTGAGCTCCCGGCGGGGCTTTCTAGCGATCGGGCGTTGCGCGAAATTAGGGGTCGTTGATGACGGTCGCTCTCGATACTTCAGCTCTTTTGAAACGCTATCTCTCTGAGCCAGGCCAGCGTCTCGTGAATCAGCACCTCAAGCAGGATCTCGTATGGTGCGCCTCTGCTTTAGCTCGCACTGAAGTTCAACTCAGTTTGCATCGAGTAGCTTCTGGGCCCGTTGAGCAGCGAGCGTTGTGGTCCACGTTTCGAGAGGATTGGGACCGTATTGCGGTTATCCCGATAGACGAGCGGTGCTTGGCGCGGTCAGTTGAGATAGGAGCTAACTTCCAGTTGCAGACGGTGGATGCGCTGCATCTGGCTGCCGCGGATAGGCTCCCCCGGCCCTTGACGTACTTGACGTTTGATAGTCATCAAATTCCAGCGGCGTTGGGTTTGGGTTTTGACGTTGTGTCGACGGAGAGCGTCGATTTCTAACACCAATTTGCGCTCGTGAATCAATGGTGACTGGTGTGAGATTGCTGGTAACGCGCAACTCCGATGTTGTCGATTATCAGAATTTGTGTCTTGATTCAATCACGATGGTTTTTCACCCACCGGTCGGGCTCAATCTCCAATTACTACCCGTGACCTGACAGCGCCTTGGCCTCTATTTTTCGTTTTTGTTAGACAATTCCTCAACGTACCTGCGGACCCCTGGGTCCCTCGCCCTCTCGTGCTGGGTCGAGTTAGTCCTGCGAGGGAATTTTTCCCTGCAAGCACGTACTTCGTCTGCCTCAGACGAACCCCTCCAAGGGCGTAGGGCGGACTCACCCACAACGGGTCACTAGCCTGATGTTGACCGACATTGATTCCCCGTTGGTTGAGCCACTAAGACAGCGAATTGCTAAGCACATGTTCCCTCTCCACGAACCCTTCAAAAGGATCAACGCACATCATGAATGAGAACGCCGAGACTGAGCACGGTGGCGGACAGGCGCCAGGGCCTTTGGGTCAAACAGATTCATTTCCCACCGATGCAGAGCTGTCTCGAAGTCTGATGGAGTCAACTAGGAAGGGAGTGTTGTCGACACTCACCCCAGACAGCTACCCCTACGGAAGTCTCGTCTCCCACGTCACAAGCGAGGGCGGCGACCCAATCATCCTCATATCGGACCTAGCGGAACACACTCAAAATGTTCGATTAGAAAATCGAGCAAGTTTTCTCATCAATACCGCCAGTTCGATTGAAGGGGACCCGCTATCAGGCGCTCGACTCACATTGGTCGGCAAAATGGAACTCCTAGACGACCCCGGCGCCCTGGGTGACCTGTACCTATCGAAACATCCCTATGCAGCGGGCTACGCCGATTTTAAAGATTTCAACTACTGGAAACTTGTTGTGGAACGTTGCCGGTTTGTTGGAGGATTCGGGCACATGAGTTGGATGGACGGCACCGCGTACTCTCAGGCAGATGCTGATCCGTTCTCACCTAACGCCGAGCACGCAATTGAGCACATGAATGATGACCACGCGGACGCGAATCTGATATTCGTTCAAGAACTCGGTGGCATCCCTGATGCTTCAGAGGCGCAGATGGTCGCAGTGGACCGCTATGGAATGACATTTCAGGTACCAACTAAGGACGGTGCTCGGTTCAGCAGGGTGGCGTTTCCTGAGATTGCTACGCACGCTTCTCAACTTGAACCTTTTGTTATTGGTCTACTGCACTCATTGCGCCAGGATGCCTAGGGAGTAGCCGTAGACTTCCGCTATGACTCTCCATTGGGAAGGGACCGGCATCGAAGTGCACAAGGTTGTCGTGGGCCCCTACGAAAACAATGTGTTCACCGTTCGATGCACGGAATCAGGTGAAGCACTCCTCATCGATGCTGCCAACGAACATGAGCAGTTACTTGAGCTATGTCGAGGTCTCGGGGTGCGAACCGTCGTCGAAACCCACGGCCACTGGGACCACATCCAAGCCATTCCCGCGATCCGAGATGCCGGATACGAAGTAGGGGTGGCAGCCGAGGACGCAACGATGCTCCCTAGCTACGACTTCATTCTCGAAGATGATTCCGTCATCGAGATCGGGCGTCTTCGAATTCGAACAATTCACAACCCTGGCCACACTCCAGGTTCAATGAGCTTCCATGTGGAAGACACGCCGCTCCTATTCAGTGGGGACACTTTGTTCCCTGGAGGACCTGGCGCGACGGACTTTGAAGGTGGCGATTTCAGCACGATCATTCAGAGCATCGAAGATCGCATGTTTTCGCGTTTTGCTGCTGACACCATTGTCTTGCCCGGTCACGGAGACGACACCACCATCGGCAGTGAATCTCCCCAGCTTCAAACATGGGTAGATCGCGGCTGGTAACTGCTAACCGGTCGATACTCGCCGTGCAAGTGACCGAAAAGCCATCGTGAACGTTACGACTGCCAGACCCAATATTGCTGCGACAGCTTTGGCAAGAGCCCCTAGATCCCACCCCTCCGATAACACCGACCGCATGCCCTCCAAAAGATAGGTAACGGGGTTCCAAGCGGCCACAGTTTTGAGCCATCCGCTCATCAAATCTCGTGGCAACATGCTCGGAGTGAGGAAGGCGAAGGGGAAAAAAATAAGGAATGCCGAGTTAACTGCAGCCGGATTGCCGGTACGCAGAGCGACCGTATAAGGAAATCCGGTGAATGCAAGACTCCACGCCATGGCGAGCATTACGAAGACACCAAGCCCTGCCACCCCGGTGCCAAAGCTGACACCCACAGCAAATCCCAACAGCAACACAACAACCGCTAGAGCCAAAGCCAGCACGATGTCCGCGATCATCAGTCCCAAAAGCAGCGACACTCGACGGATCGGGGTGACCAACATGCGATCGAGATATCCAGTTTGGATATCAGTCACGAGCATGTTGGCGCGAGATATTCCAGTAACTGCGAACACAATGCCGACAGGCAACTGAAAAGCTCGGTAGTCGATCCCCGCCTGACGTTCCACAAACGTTTCCAGCGCGCCGATATTGACGACAAAAAAGAAAATAGGAATAGCTAAGGCCGGGCCGATGAACTCCGGTTCCCTCAACAAGCTGCGTATCGCTCGGCGCGCCACGGTCCCGAC
>DCYM01000214.1:0-215 GCA_002331465.1 Candidatus Neomicrothrix sp. UBA2110
CCAATCTCCTGTGATGCTGTCCTGACGCGTAAGAGCTTGTTCGTATCCCAGCAACAGAGCTTCGTGGCTTGTGTAAAGCTCAACCTGGCGCATGGCTGCATCGTCGGTGTCGAAACCGCATGCGGTCATGAAATGCAACGCCCTATCGATGCCTTGCGCCAAACGTTCGTAGCGTTCCCCTACCGGACTTGATGCCACGAACTCCTGGTTCCAGT
>DCYM01000214.1:556-1592 GCA_002331465.1 Candidatus Neomicrothrix sp. UBA2110
GTGGACTTGTCGAAGATCGGCGTAGCCACCGCGAGTGAATGCCCGCAAAAGATTTAACGTCGCTGCCGAAGTGTTATATGCCTGAAGTAATCGTTTGGGGTCCGGCCGGCGAGAACTTTGGTCAAAGGTAATGTCGTTGACTATGTGGCCGCGGAAACTAGGCAGGGTGGCGCCGTCACGTGTTTCGGTGCCTGATGAGCGAGGCTTTGCGAACTGACCTGCGATACGCCCAACTTTTACTACAGGCAAACCAGCAGAATATTGAAGTACCACTGCCATCTGGAGGATGACTTTCAACTTGTCGCGTATAGCGTCAGCGCTGCTTAGATCGAAAGACTCCGCGCAGTCGCCCGCTTGCAGGACTACTGCATGGCCGGTAGCCACCCGTCCGAGTTGGTCTGTCAAACGGCGAGCCTCTCCCGCGAAGACGAGCGGAGGACGCGCTCCGAGTTCGTGTAACGCTTCGTCTAAAGCGCCGAGTTCGGGCCATTCAGGTTGTTGGCCGGCTGGGCAGTCGTTCCATGAGCCGGGATGCCAGGTGGTGGTCACAAGATTAAGTGTGCAGGTTTAAGGACCGTTATGCCAAAGAAGATTCGCGTTTGGGTGTTAATACCTACTAAGCGACAATGACTAGAGCGTCCTCTCGAAGTTCGTCGACGGCTCGTTTTACGAGCCGTCGGGCCGCTTCGGCGGTCACGCCGAGCTCTTCGCCGACTTCCCTATAGCTGTGGCTTTCGCCGTCAATTAAACCGAAGCGGCGTGCCACGGCCAACTGCGCTCGAGGGTCTAGGCGATCTAGAAGGCCGCGAATCATTTCCTTGCGGTCATTCTCAAGAGCATGGTCTTCAGGGCTTGGCGCATCGTCGCCGATGAGATCAACCAAAGTGCTATCGCCATCATCTCCGATGTTTTTGTCGAGAGACGTCGGAGTGCTAATCCGTTGGAGCCACGCGTTTTCGTCGTCAAGCCCATCGCTATCTCCACCGCTATGACGCAACGCAGCGCGAAGGCTTGCTGATCGGTCGCTAGGCAGACG
>DCYM01000214.1:1942-5519 GCA_002331465.1 Candidatus Neomicrothrix sp. UBA2110
GCTTTTTGATCGAGAGCTCGACCTATTGACTGTCGAATCCAGAACGTGGCATATGTCGAAAACTTAAAGCCTCTGCGCCAGTCAAACTTCTCCACAGCGTGTTCCAGGCCAAGGTTTCCTTCCTGGATGAGATCCAAGAGTTCCATGGCAGGGGGGAGCGGATAGCGGCGAGCAATAGAAACTACAAGACGCAAGTTGGCTCGAATGAAACGATCGCGAGCAGCCTCAGCTTCACGGACCGCAATACGCAAGGAACGACGTTCCGCTGTGGTTAATGTTTCTTCGCCTTCTAGGGTTATCCGAGCATCTCGCCCGTGTTCTATTTTCTTTGACAACATCTTTTCGTCGTCAGCTGTTAATAAGGCCACTGCACCAATTTCGTTCAGATACTGGCCTACGGAATCACTCATTATTTTTCATCTCCACCGGTGGGGGACCGGGTCTCGTTGACTCGAGGGGGGAATCTTCGAGTCGTAGCACCTCTGTAGAAGAGGCGCCGATTTTACGCCTGTCGCAGCATCAGGCAAGTCATTGTTGGTTGTGTCGCGATTTTTCTCGCTTTTACTTGGTCAAGGCAGCGCTGTGCGGGCGCGTGCCCTATCGGTAATGGTCAGGTTTGTTCTGCGATGTCAATACTCCAGCCAAACATCGGTCAGGGGTCCAGCCGAATCGCAGACCAAACCATGATAGTGCACCTAAGTAGGAGATGCCAGTCACTGTGCCTCTAAACTGTGTGCATGGGTCAGCGAATCGGGTTGTTCGGTGGCACTTTTGATCCGCCCCACACCGGTCATTTGGCGGGAGCGATCGCTGCGCGAAGCGCTTTTAGGCTAGATCGAGTGATGTTTGTCGTCGCTAACGACCCGTGGCAAAAATCAAATCATCGACCCGTAACGAAAGCTCATCACCGTCTGGCCATGGTTCGACTGTTGGTGGATGGATTCGACGGTATGGAGGTAAGTGATTTAGAGATCTCGCGCGGGGGTCCGAGCTACACGATGGACACTGTTAAGGAATTACGAGATGGAGGCCACGAAGTAATTCTGGTAGTTGGGGCAGATGCTGCTGCTGGATTAGATAGCTGGGATCGCTCGGATGAACTTCGAAAGCTTGTGGAGGTCGCGGTGGTGGACCGGCCTGGCTATTTATTCCCCGAACTGAACGGTTGGCGCCTGAACCGAGTCGAAGCTGAATCAGCGGATGTTTCGAGTTCGGGGGTGAGGGATCTGGTGAGTGGTGGAGCCTCCACCAGCGACAGCATCCCCGCGACAATCCGCAGTTATATTGACCTCCACCGACTCGATTGGTCATAGATCCCCGACCCGAAACAACAGTCCTCGCTCTGAGCGAGGGAAGGTGGGAGGATGCTCGTTGATGAACAGCGGTTCGGATCCAGACCTATTGCCCCCACTACTGCTAGCAGCAGTTCGGGGCGCATCGGATCTACAAGCCACAAACGTCCTGGCACTTGACGTGGGTGATGTCTTGGGCATCACCGACTGGTTCGTAGTTACTAGCGCATCCAATGTGCGTCAGGTTCGCCGGATAGCTGAACAGATCGAAGAAGCCGTCAAGGTATCGGGAGGCGAGGGACCGCTGCGAATTGAAGGACTCGAGGATGCCACATGGATATTGCTCGACTTTGGTCTCTTTGTCGTTCACGTTTTCTATGAGGAGACCCGCTCTTTCTACGACATTGAGCGCCTTTGGTCCGATGTTCCCAAGATTAGATTTGACGAGAACGGAATCCCCGCGAGCTAGCGCGGAACAAGCCTTGAACTCCTACTCAGAACGCATTTCTGGGCAAATTGCCCATAAGAACCGGCGCCTGTCGGCGCGGCGAACCTGTCAAGCTGTGGCGGTGACCGTCCCCGCTGTTCCCCAGAAATATTCGTCGACGGATATCATCGTCGCGCAAGCTGTACTCGACGACTGGACAGCGCAGAATCGTTTCGATCCAGTTAGGTGGAATGCCGAAGCAGCCATATTGGTATATGACCGGCCGTTACATAACCGACTTCTCCAACTTGATGACCTGCAAGCCCTCGATTTCGGTGCGCCCGGGTCATACCACTCCGTCGCAGCGACGGACGGCCGGGTAGTTCTCGCCGGCGATTTCGGGATCGGCGCCCCTGTCGCTGCAGTGATTGCTGAGACGCTCATTGCATCCGGTGTCACACAAATTCTTTCGATCGGGACCGCAGGCGGAATCCAGACTGATCTAACTCCAGGACAAATCATTTCGATCCACGGTGCGATTCGCGACGACGGAACTTCGCACCATTACCTGCCCGCCGACGCTGTTGTCAGACCGGACCCGAAACTAACGGCACGACTCGAAGCCTCCTTAGGGGATGCTCTAGGCAGGAGGGGCTCAGTGTGGACCACCGACGCACCGTTCAGAGAAACCATCGAAGAATTACGGTTCCACCGAGACGCTGGAGTGCTCGCTGTGGAGATGGAGGCAGCAGCACTCATGGCAGTGTGTGAACTACGAGGCGCAGCGTTCGCCAGTTCCGTCTGTATCTCGGACATACTTAGCGAACAAGGCTGGAAAGCGCTCTTTTCTGAAGCATCAGTGCGCGAAGCACTCCACACCATGTACAGCGCCGCGGTTGCAACGCTTATGGAGCCCCGATGAAAATCCGGTTCGGTTTCACATGCCGCGGAACATCGGATTTGCCTATCGAGAAATTCGCGCCGCTATGTCAGGACCTCGAGCGACTGAATTTTGATTCGGTCTGGCTTCCCGAGACCATGCTGACGGGCTCCTTTGACCCTCTCGTGGCGCTCACCCACGTCGCCAGTTCAACCGAACGACTCAAAATCGGGAGCCACGTGGTATTTCCTGGCAGGGCACCTGTCCGCCTAGCACGCGAACTTGCACAACTCGACCGCTTGTCAGCAGGGCGACTGCTTGTCATAGCGGTCCTTGGCCTTCCTGACGCGCATGAAGTCGCGGCTCAAGGTGTGAATGCTTCAGAACGAGGCTCAATGCTGGACGAGATGGTGCCCCTCATGCGACGCCTATGGAATGGCGAGACGGTCAACCACTCAGGAACTTTCTTCCAACTTTCAGAAGCGTCGGTGGATCCCCTGCCACTTCAAAAGCCGTTGGAGTTATGGTTCGGTGGCACCCTCAAGGGAGCTCTTCGTCGGGCCGGCCAAATCGGAGACGGCTACATCCCAGGCCTCTCGACTCCTAACGAAGGGGCAGAGAGAAAGTTGGTTGTCGAAACCGCCGCGAGCGAATTCAACAGAACTATAGATCCCGAACATTTCGGGGTGAACCTGACCTACAGCAGAGGTTCGCTTCCAAGATCTGCCCGCGATGCCTTGGTTCAACGACGGCCCGATGTTGATCCGGACCGACTGGTTCCGAGTTCAACGAACGCGCTTTTGGAAACGATTGATGCCTGGGTAGACGCCGGCTACTCCAAATTTCTTCTTCGACCGGTGACACCTCCCCCCAATTGGACTGAAGAATTAGAACAGCTGGCGTCTGAGGTACTGAGCCGTCAGTCATGACATCACTTGCACGCCAAATGTGGGAATCAGTTGAGCGCTACCACCAACT
>DCYM01000112.1 GCA_002331465.1 Candidatus Neomicrothrix sp. UBA2110
CGGTGTGGCTGAAATACTGCAACCACTCTTTCCCACTCGCCCGCCTTTGTCGCGCTCAACACGGAGGAAACCTCGGTGGGGAGATGCGCGTAATCGTCTACGTACACAACTCCGCTTTGTTCGCCGCGGAACTCAAACCTTCGCGCTACGCCAGCAAATCTTCCCAGCGCTGAGATCGCTGCTTGGGGCTCCCCTCCGAGTTCAATCGCGATGGTTAGAGCAGCCGCAGCGTTGCGAACGTTGTGGACACCGGGGATGGGGAGGTCACATTCACCCAGGTCAATACTGTCTCTCCGCAAGGTAAATTTCGATGAGTAGCGATGACTCTCAACATTGACAATTCGATAGTCCGCATTCTCCGAAGTGCCGTACGTGACGCATCCTCCGACCGTTTTAGCGACGCTCGCCGCGCACTCATCGTCGGCACATACAACGCGAGGTCCTTTTGCCAAGGAAAGAAAAGTTTCAAAGGCGCCTACCAACGTCTCAAAGGAACCGAAATAATCAAGATGGTCGGCTTCGATGTTGGTCACTACGACAGCTTCAGCCGCGATCTCCAAGAACGTACCGTCAGATTCGTCAGCCTCGACGACGAAAAGTTCACCTTCTCGATCCCAAACCGCGCCAGACCCAATCTCGTTTAAATCTCCACCCACGATGAAAGACGGGTGGAAGTCACAGCCCATCAATGCCAACGCCAACATTGATGACGTAGTGGTTTTCCCGTGTGTGCCAGCCACCCCCACGGTCCGTTTTTTTTTGCAGATTTGAGCAAGTATTTGGGCCCGACTCAACACGGGACGACCGCTCTGAAGCGCTGCAACAATCTCCACGTTGTCGTCTGGCACGGCCGTAGACCTACAGATGACTTCGCAGTCACCCAAATTGTCGGCGTTATGTCCAATCTCGATTCGCGCTCCTAAAGAACGCAGTCGATTCACGCCAGCTGAGTCGCGGAGGTCGCTGCCGCTCACTGTGTGCCCCATAGACATCAGCACGGCGCCAATAGCGTTCATGCCAGCCCCGCCAGCACCCACCACATGAATAGATGCGTCACCTCTAATCGGTGACTGTGACGACTTGATCAATTTCAAAGCGCCTCATCTTTCTGGTCTGACGGTACACACCGTGCCAAACAATGCTGCATCACCAGATCCGCAACCCTCTCCGTTGCGTCGCGATATCCGACGCTACGTTCCCGACGGGCTAAGTCCGGATCGGATTCACTTCGAAATCTCATCAACATCCGCTCGATTTCATCACGAAAACGTTCCCCGTCGAACTCTTCATCCGGCACCGAAACAGCTAATCCTGAATCGACCAAAAATTGGGCGTTACGACTCTGGTGGTCGTTTGGAGCGTTAGGTAGGGGGACCAGCACAGCTGGTAGCCCTAAGAGCGCAATCTCCGCGACGCTAGAACCGCCAGGCCGACAAATGACTAAATCTGATGCCGCCATCGCGTTTGGCAGATCGTCGTCGTATTCAAAGGCCATCACGTTGGCTGGCAGGTTCTTGGGGAGAGCCTGCCAGTCACGTCGACCCACGACATGATGGATAAACGGCAAATCACCCACTTTCACAGCTTCCCAAACTGCTTGATTGATGCGTCGCGATCCGAGCGAGCCACCAAAAACGACAATGACCGGTTTATCTATCGGCCAGCCAAGTCCATCTCGAAGTGATCGGCCGTCGCGATCCGCTCGAAGCACAGCTTGCCGAACCGGGTTCCCAGTAACGACTTCGTTTCTTAAACCAGTACCAGCGCACGGCACTGCCGCCGCTCTTGCAAACTTTGTCATGAGCCGGTTGGCAGCGGAGGCTGTTGTGTTTTGTTCCGCCAATACTAATGGCACCCTAAAAACCACAGCTCCTATACCGGCTGGTAATGCCGCGTACCCTCCGAGAGACAGCACAACACTGGGGCGGCGGCGGCGAACTATCCAACTTCCTCGAAATATCGCCCACATGATTGCCGCTAGATTCAAAAGGTTTTGAGGCGAGACCCGACGTCCGTTAAGTCCTCGCCCGCTGAGGGCAACGAGTCCGTAGCCAGATGCAGGCACCATCTCCAGTTCAACTCCTCGCGAACTCCCCACAAAAAGCACCGCTTCGCGTGGCCACCCCCGTTTAACAAGTTCGTCAGCGACTGCTATCCCAGGAAGAAGATGACCCGCTGTGCCCCCGCCAGCGATGATGATCCCGCCCCGAGAAGCGTCAACGGCACCAACTTTTTTCGATTTCATTTTGACTGCCGGGCGATATTGAGCAGCAACCCAGCCGCCGCCGCGTTCACGATTAGTGAGGTGCCGCCAGAAGAAAGGAAAGGCAGCGTTACGCCGGTGATGAGAAACAGGCGGAGTACGCCCCCCAGATTCACTAAGACTTGCAAAAGAAACCACACAGATATCCCAGCAGCAAGCAGTGACCCGAAAACGTCCGGAGCAATCTGCGCTGTACGAAATCCCGTAAGGATGATGGTTGCAAGCAATACCAGCACAGCTAAAGCACCAACGAGACCCAACTGTTCTCCTACAACTGCAAACACAAAATCGTTAGGAGCCTCGGGTACCCACCCCCATTGAGCGTGGCCCGCCGAAATTCCTGTTCCCCTGAAACCGCCGTTAGAGAGACTCGCCAAGCCCTGTGTGACTTGATAGCCAGCACCCTCACTGTTCTCCGTAGCGGAGAAAAAGCCAATGATTCTGCCTCTTCGGTAGGGCTCGGCTAAGGCGAGAAATAAACCCGCCGCCAAGCCCGGAACCAGCAACAGCCCTAAATGCCTGAAAGGAACCCCCGCCGCCCACATCATTCCGATAGCAATAGAGCCGAGTATGGCCGCAGCACCGAGATTCGGCTGCTTGATAATTAAGCCACATAGAACTGCGATGCCTGCAGCGACCGGGATCGTGACGCGATCTATGCGATCCAGGAAATAGCGACGCTGATCAAGGAACGACGCTAGCGACACGACTAAGGCCAGTTTCGTTATTTCCGATGGTTGCAGGCCAAACAAACCCAAATCGAGCCAGCGGCGACTACCTCCGCTCGAGTGACCAAAGAGGAGCACAAGAACTAATCCGAGACACGCAGCGGCTAGGAGTGATGGGGCGATACGTCTCCACGATCGATAATCGCGACCTACCGTGAAGAGCAACGCAAATATCCCAAATGTGACATGCGTGGCGTGTTTGCCAAACTCCGAGAAAGCGCCGCCGTCTTGCCCGATCGAGGCTGGGTTTGATGCTGCGAGCGCCATGACAACGCCCGTCAACATCAGCAACAGGATCGACCCAAGCATGGCCAAGTAGCGCATTGAAGGACCCGAGGAATCATTCTGTGGATAGGCCCGGGCTCGTCGATAGTTCTGCAACGCGATCATGGTTGAATCTGTCCCTGTTCGAGCAGTCTGACAAACCGCTGGAAGTCATCGCCCCGTTCGTTGTAGTTGCGATACCAATCGAACGATGCGCACGCTGGCGAGAGCACCACATCGCCCCCTGAACTTTGTGCTATTGCCGTCGCTGCCGTGACAGCCTCTTCCATCGAGTTCGCTAGGGTCGTCGTGACAATCCCATCGAAAACGTGGGTAAGTGTTTCCGCTGATTCGCCAATCACTACTACTCCTGCGAGCCTCGGAGCGAGCTTTCGCAGTTCTAAAAGGTCGAGACCCTTGTTACGTCCTCCAGCAATCAGCACCGCTTGATCAAATCCGGCCATACCCGCAACTGTGGCGTGAGGGGTCGTGGCCTTACTGTCATCGAAAAATCGGACTCCGTTTGCTGTTGCGACAAATTCGAGACGATGAGCTAATCCATCAAAGTTTGCGAGTACTTCAGCAACCGACTGCACCGAAGCATCCATGGATAGCGCAAGAGCGGTAGCTGCGCATGCATTGAGTTGATCGTGTGGGCGTGACCTACGAAGCTCAGAAATCTTCACTATTCGTTCGCCGTGAGCAATGAGTTCACGATCAGTGCAGTGCACATCACCTTTTCCAAGTCCGAAGGTCAGTAAATGGGAGGAGATGTGCTTCGTCCAGGGGCCAACTGCTACGTCATCATGGGGCGCCACTGCGATATCTCCTTCCTGTTGCGTTTCCCATATCTTGGATTTCGCTCTCGCGTAGGCCTGAAAGTTTTCGTGCCAATCCAAATGATCTGGGGCAAGATTGAGCCACGCCGCCGCTTTGGCGCGAAACCGACGGACCCTGTCGAGACGAAAAGACGAAGCTTCGACAACGAATACTTCGTATCCAATTTCTTTGTCATCGATCGCGGAGACGAAAGGTGTGTCTGTGTTGCCGACAGCGGCGGCCTGCATGCCTGAAGCCAACAACATTTGGGTTGTTAATTCAGTCACGGTCGTTTTCCCGTTGGTGCCGGTAACCGCAGCGCATGGACGGTCATTCCAAAGAGCCGCCAGATCGAGCTCGCTTAAAATCTCAACACCTGAAGCATCTGCTAGCCGGTAGAGAAGATGGTGGCATGGAATTCCCGGGCTTGGCACCACCGACGTGATCCCAGAAAATGCTCGTTGTAATTCTGTCGGCGAACTCGAATCAAGGAGTTCAACTCTTAATTCCTCAGCAACTGTAGCGACAGACGTTGGTTGGTCGTCGACCGCAAGTACTTCGCTGTTACGCGCCTTTAAGGCTTCGGCTACTGCCCTACCGGTTACTCCTAATCCGGCTACAAGCACACGGGAAAGGTCGGGGGCGTTCACAGCAGACACCGCAAAGCTGTTGGCTGTATTAGGGCAGACGAATCAAGCCCGATGAAGTCGGCATAGAACACACCCAACGCGAACGCGACACAGATTCCATTAATGATCCACATACGGATAAGGACCGTTGTTTCGGGCCAACCAACTAGTTCAAAATGGTGGTGGATAGGCGCCATTCGAAAGACGCGGCGGCC
>DCYM01000257.1:0-2487 GCA_002331465.1 Candidatus Neomicrothrix sp. UBA2110
GCTGAGACTACGTTCCTTGTTCATGGCATCATGCTCTCGAGGCACATGCGCAGCGCCGGCAGTCGCCGGGTTGGCCTACGACAGCGCATCTTTGTCGGTCTGGGTGATTGACCTTCACGCAGACGCGGGGCACACGATGTTGCTCTGTCAACGCCACATCCAGACACTTCGCGTCCCTCAAGATTGGACCGTGTCAGACGAGCGGGACGGAACACCTCGACTCTGGACGGTCACGGTTGGTGAAGTAACGGCTCCAAGTCCCCAAAGGGGCCGTGTGCGCCGCCAACGCGCTGATAGCGGGCGCATATTGGAGGTTGAAGAGTTACAACTTTTCGAGCTTGACGACGTGAAGGAAGAAAAGGTGGCCGCAGTCGCTTCCTTAGATGACGCGCGCAACCATGTCCGACTTAAGAATCGGTTAGTTGTCCAAATGGGTGAACAGTCAGCTCTGCTTCGCGGTTGAGCTTCGATGGGAAGCTAAAGCAAATCACCGGATCCAAGGTCGGTCACGATTGCCCGCCCGTCAGGGGCGAGCGACGCCCGGAACCTGATTTTTCCATCGGTCGTTAAAACCAGGTCGTTTCCGTCGTTAGCGAGTTGAAGCTGCACCCCGGTCTCGCGTTCGAGTATCGGACGTGCACGATTTAATGCATCGCGAAGTCGCTGCCGACGGTCCGCCTCGATCAGGTCCATATCAAATTCGACAAAATCGCCTGGTTCAGTTCCCGACGGGCTCATCGGTAAACCACCAACGTATTGATGAGAATCCCGCCCGTTGATGTAGTGATCAGACGATCGACCAGAGCTTGTACTAGTTGTAGACCTCTGCCTCTCTCTCCGCTTGGTCGCATGTGCATGCCGCGTTTGGTACCGCTGCCAGAAATCGTCAGAGCAAATGAGTGTTGGTTTTTACTTATCGCCACGTGTTGTTCTTGGCCGGAGTGCTCAATCCCATTCGACAGTATTTCGTTTCCCGCGAGCATGAGCTCACGGTTTCCGGTTGCTGTAAAGATCCGCGACCGGCTCGAGGAGAGCTCTTTAGGGTTAGTCCCGATAGTCCATTGATCTAAGTGAGCCACTACTTAAGCCTGACACAACGCCGCTCGCCTATGTCATTCCGAGTAGCGGTACCGTACTGAGGGTGGATTTAGTTGTGCCGATCGCCGTGTCGCTGTTGTTCATTTATGTGGTGTACCGGATCGGATTGAAGCTCATGCTCGGGTTTTCTCGGCCCGTTCCACCCCCACCGCCTCCTGGCGAACTCCGAAAAGTCAGGTTGACCTACTTGTGTACCCTCTGTGGGACTGAAGTTCGAATGACTCGGTCACCACGCGACGTCCCGGAAGGTCCAAAGTGTTGCATGGAGGAGATGGAACTCATTCGAGACCATGACAACGACTGACCTATAACCTGTATCCACAAGTTGTTCACAGGCTGGGGACAAACAACAAGGTTGTAATTTCTCGGTTTGAGAGAACCCGCAGTTATCGCCATCTCGTAGCAGTAAGAATTCCAACGAGGATAAACCCGAGCCCGCCAAGAATCCAACTGCTAGACGGGCTTCCAGGAAGCCAACTCATGTAGTTAGAGAATATGACTGCTACGCCGACCAGTAAAAGAGACAAAATTATCCACCCGAACCACCCGGGGCTCGGGGGGAGATCACCGGTGAGAGTGTCTTCAACCTCTTCGCCTTGAGGACGAGTTCCTTTAGGGGTGAGACGGCTGGTCTTCTTGGGCCTGGCCATGACGCTTGAGGATAGAGGCATTGGGGAAATCAACCACTGATTACTTTCACTAAATTTGAAGACCCGTTGTTTGCCCGTAACTCATAGATGTCCCCTATTCGTTTGGCTCCACTGTCACGAAGCTGTTTTGGGGAGTAGTGGCAGGAGGAGGAACTGGGTCCGGTGCGGCGTCGCCGGTGCCGACGATCAGCAATACTTCGGAACCAAGTAACAGGTCCGTGCCAGGGGAAGGATCGATCCGGATGACTTGCCCGATTAGCAGATCGCCGGTGTTTAAGGCTTGCTCGACACGCTTCACTTCGTAACCAAGATTTCGGAGTGCGATCTCCACCTGGTTTGCGTCAGTCGTGCCCAATATCTCGAGGGAAGGTACCTGTCCTGTGGCTGGCCCCATCGACACCACTAAACGTACGACGCTCCCACGTTCGGTTGAGGAACCAAATCCAGGTTCTGAGCGAATAACGGTATTAAGTGGGAAATCGAGTGAATGTTCCATTAGCACTTCTTCAAGAAGTCCTTGGCGGGCAAGAGTGACCCGAGCATCAGAAATCGATTGGCCCTCTACTGAAGGAATTTGCACTTCTCCGCGCCCTATGGAGACCGTCAGAGTGATGACGGTGCCCTGGGGTCTTTCCTCAGTACTTGGCACACTTTGCTCAATGACGATATTGCGGACGTAATCATCGCTTTGCTGGTCGATTCGTTCAACCGTGAAACCCGCTGCCAACAGAACTTCTTC
>DCYM01000257.1:2896-7902 GCA_002331465.1 Candidatus Neomicrothrix sp. UBA2110
CGGATGGGGTTCTCGGGGTTGTTCGGTTCTGCAAGTAACAGCCCCGCCCGCGGATCCTGTTGAAAGATTTCGTTCGGTGGGATGTCTTGGCGTTCCTGGAACTCAATTGTGATGTGTTCGAACCCACGGTCGCGTAGTTGTTGTTCCGCTTCTTCCCAGTTGAGACCAATAACAGCCGGCACTCTAAGACGAGTGGTTTCTTCCTGGGTAACTTGAGTCTTGCCGTCTCCGCCGCTTGGATCGAAGCCGTTGATCAACAGGTATACCAATCCTGCTACCACGATCAGTAGCACGACGAGCACAGTGACCCATATACGGGTTTTGTCCGGTGGCTGAGTGCTCGTAGCAGGTGAGTTTGCTGTCGCCTTTGGTGATGTGTCTGGTGGGCCTGCAGATGGAACGGTGCTTTGCGGAGATGGCCGAGTGCCGGGAGATGGGGTCAGGTGTGTTTGAGCAGTTGTTGCTTGGACCGTCCCGCCCTGCTGCATGGCGAGTACCTGTTGTCCGGTACGAAAGCGACGTAAATCGCCTCGCAGATCGTCGGCTGATGCGTAACGGTGATCTGGATCCTTGGTCAGGCCGAAGAGACAAATTGCTTCTAACGCTGGGGGCACATCACCGTTAAATTGGGAAGGAGCGGTGGGTGCTTCCTGCACATGCTTATAGGCGATCGATACTGGGGTATCGCCGGTAAAAGGCGGGCCTGCCGTGAGCATCTCATAGAGGACTACTGAAAGTGAGTAGACGTCACTTCTGGGGTCGGCGGGCTGTCCTTGAGCCTGTTCAGGAGAGAGATAGGTGGCGGTGCCCATCACTGATCCGGTCTGAGTCAAGTTATCTGCGGTGTTGCCTGTGAGTGCGCGGGCGATACCAAAATCAGTAACTTTTACCTGCCCAGCTGTGGTGACGAGTACGTTGCCCGGTTTAACGTCGCGATGTACAACTCCGTTGCGGTGCGCGAATGCCAGCGCGGCTGCGATGTCGATAGCAATGTCGGCTGCGCGGTCTGGATGCAGCGGGCCTTCAGCTCTGATGATTTCAGCGAGGCTTCGACCCTCCACATATTCCATAACAATGTAGTAAGTGCCTGCTTCTTGACCCCAGTCGTAGACACCCACCACGTTGGGTTGATTCAAATTGGCCGCTGCTTGTGCTTCGCGTCGGAAACGTTCAACGAATGACGGGTCAGTCGCATATTCAGGGAATAAAACCTTGACCGCTACTGGTCTATCCAAGAGCTTGTCGCGGGCAAGAAATACCTCGGCCATGCCACCGCGCGCGATGCGTCGATACAACTCGTATCGTCCACTGAAAATAGGTCGGTCATCTTCGGGCATAGGTGGTTCTGAGGGGTTCACTGGGTTCCCTCTAAGTTAGGGCTCGGGAGGCGTAATACCGCCTCAATGATTGAACGTGTAATTCGGGCAACAACAGTTTCGGTGACTTGAGGATCGCTGAGTTCGTCACCCTCTAGCAGTACCGCAATAGCGAGCTCTGGTTGCGTCACAGGTGCGAATGCAATCGCCCAAGCATGGGGGTGGTCGTTGAATCCTGATTCCAGCATGCCTGCCACCTCAACATCGTCGAGCGCGAGCGCTTGGGCAGTTCCCCTTTCGACGTTTGCCGCCAACATGGTTTGTAGTCTCAGAGCAGTGTCACTTGTGATGGGTTGACCCAACAGTTCTGGAGCGAATTCGCGGATGACAGAACCGTCATGACCTTGTATTTGATGAACGACGCGAGGTCTGATTCGAATCCCATTGTTCGCGATTGTTGCGAATAAGTGGGCTGCATGGAGAGGAGATAGCTGAACGCCAATACCGGCCGCGACATGTGGAGCCGATAGATCCACTTTGTGGGGTGTTAGAAGCCCCTTCAAATGACTGGCGGTATTGATCGAGACGCTTTCAGTGAGTCCAAAAATTTTAGATCGATGGCTTAGCTCCGATGTACCGAGATCTACGCCGATGGTTGCCCAACCAGTCCGACAATTGGTGAGCAGTAGCGAAGTCAAATCACCACCACACGTTACGTTCCGTTTGTTTTTGATGGGTTCTATAGGGGTCTCAGCCAAGATGGTGTTTTTTTGAAGAACCACAAGGTCTGTGAGGCCCGCTTCAATGGCTGACGCCGCGGTGACCACGGTGAAAATCGCTCCAGCTTCGCTGAGATATGAATCAGCTCTGTTTGTGAGTGGGCGTTCCTCGTCGAAATTCAAAGCAGCTAAATCGTTCGTCACTGCCACCAAATCATGGGAGGACAGATAGTTGGGATCAAAGTGCGGTGAGCTCCACATCGCCAAGACCGCACCGCTGGAGGGATCGATCACCACTGCGGCCCCTTGATACCTTCCCAGAGCGGCTCGTGCGACTAACTGCACATCATGTCTCACTAATAATTCGAGCTGGCCGGTGCGTGCACGGTCAACGAACAAATCACGTTTGTCTTGAATTCGCACCCCGAGGTCATTTCCAGCGAGGAAATCGTTGTGCGTTTGTTCCAGCCCACTGCCTCCATGTTCCGCTGAAATGAAACCCACGATGTGTGAGTAAAGGGAGCCGTACGGATATTGGCGTAAACGTGGACGTGCTCCGCTTACGCTCACGGTTTCAGCGATCGTCTCGCCATCTGCTGTTGTAATGGAACCCCTAGGTGCATCAAAAACCATTGTGATTTCGCGCGTATTTTGTACGTGACCTCGAAGGGTGTCGGCCCGAACCACCTGGATAAGTTCAAGTTGAACAAAAAGCAGAACATAGATGAGCAAGAGCGCCACGCCTATGTGAAGAATGCGCCTCGTCATGACTGGCTTCGCGACTTCAACTTGATTTTCGGAAGAACAGCTGTTTGGTCTGCAGCTTCGGGGCCGATTTCGGAGATTCGAAGCAACAGCCCCAACGCGAGATTCCAAGTAAGGAGAGCGAATCCGTTAATGGAAATGAATGGCAGGGACACCGCGCTAGGAGGCAGGAGACGCAGAGTTGTCGCGATCGATGCCCATGCCTGAACTCCCAAAAAGACGGTGACTCCAATAGCGAGGACGCTGTCGAACTCTCTTCTGGCTCTCGTCGCGATACGAAGACCGACTCCTGTTAACAGCAGATAAGCCGATAAGACAGAGGTTGCTCCGATAAAACCCAGTTCTTCTCCGATTGGTACAAACGCGAAATGGTCTGTCACCCCAGGGACCCAGTCTGCGTTGCCGGCTCCGGGTCCTGTTCCTGTTAACCCTCCGCCTGCGAGGGCGAACGACGAACGGGTAATGGCGTCTCCCAGCTGGGCGTTCGACCACGGATCGATCCAGGCACTTAGCCGGGTCTGGAACTCTGGGAGGGTTCCCGCTGCCAAAACGATCGTGGCAGCAATGGCACCGAAAGAGACGGCGAGGTCCAAGGGCCGACCTGCCGCGACCCACCACATCGACATAAATACGACGAATGTGACGATGGCGGATCCAGCGTCATATTGGAAAATCAAAATCGCGGATGTGATCAACCAACCCCCAAGAAGGGGAATAAGGCGGGAACGGTCACCTTCGACGTGTTGTGCTTGGCCCAAATATTCTTCTGTGTTTCGAGTGCGGTAATTCGCTAACCAGGACGCAAAAAAAATGATCAAGAAGAGCTTCCCGAGTTCTCCGGGGACAATATGGAGTTGTCCCAGATGCAGGGCAAGCGAAATTTCCGAACCACTGGGAGCACTTTGGGAAATAAGTGGCAGAAACACAAGCAACACACCTGCGATCCCTAGTGGGGCACGAATCTTTGAGAGTTGATGGGGATTTCGGATACCTATCGTCACCGCGATAAAGCCAGCGATCCCTATGAGACTCCACGTAGCTTGGCGTGAAGCGAGACTTGGATCGATTCGCACCATCAACGCGAACCCGAGACCTTGCAGTAACGCAGCTATTGGAAATAACACTCCGTTAGCTGTGGGGGCTCGCAGCCGCAGCGTTATGTGTGCGATCGTCCACAGAATGAGCAAAGCGACGAGGTAAGGCACAACACTCCATGTGATCTCTACCTCTTCGCCGACTGCGGCTAGGGCAACGGTTGCGCAGGTGATGAAGGCAGCGAGCAAAAGAAGGGTTAGTTCAACTATCCGCTGGTGGTTCACGTCAGCCGTCACCTCGAGCGTCGTCGGTAGGGCCGACAAGTCGGGTTCGGAGTTGCACTACGAACGTTCGCGTTTCCGCTAAATCGGTGAACTGTTTACCAGTGATCAGAGTTCGCTGATCCTGACTATTGAGTTGAGTGACCTGGATGTTTGTCCACTCTTCCAATGTGGGGGCGAACCATAAAAGCCCTCCGACTCGACCTTTCTGTATCACCACCTGGTCCGCGACCACCCCGACGTGGTAACCATCGCGGGCATACCATCCGATCGTCGCAAGCATCGCGGCACTAGCGATCAGTAAAACCATTGAAATGACCACCGCGGCGACGCTTATGCCAACTCGGTCGTTCAACCAGCTTCGTTGCCTCTTGGCAGAACTCGATGAGCTCTTGGGTGTTGACTCCAACACGGCAGCAGGAGTAATTGCTTTTGAGGGTGACTCCTCAGATGGAAAAACAATTCGAGCGTGTTCGCCGTCTTCTCGCTGGACAACCTCTGGGTCGTTTTCGTTGTCAATGTCATCGATCTGGATATCGACGACGAGCGCAGTTGAGTTGTCCCGCCCGCCGTGTTCGTTGGCTAAACGGACAAGTCGTTTAGCGGTTGCGCTTGGATCCTCATCAGTTGAGAGTTGTTCGGCGATTGCGTTGTCGTCAACTTCGTTCGTTAATCCATCGCTGCATAACAAAAACCGGTCGCCAGCGACGGGATCGATCAGCCATTCGTCTATGTCAACCTCAGGATGAACACCTATTGCTCGTGTCAGCATGTTGCGGTATGGGTGAACAGCTGCGGCTTCTTCGTCAAGTTCCCCCCGCCGCATTAACTCAGCCACATAACTGTGGTCTTCGGTCAGTTGGCTGAGTTGGTTATTTCGATAGTGATAA
>DCYM01000129.1:0-2112 GCA_002331465.1 Candidatus Neomicrothrix sp. UBA2110
TCGGCGGCGTCCGCTGCGTGGTCATCGACGGCGTCTCTTTCTTCGGCGACGACGTCATCGAGACTCTCGTTGATTTCGTCGTAAATGCCGCCAAGGTCGAACTGGTCGAGCATTTCTTGTCTGCGTTCTCGAAGTTGTTCGAGCATGTCGCGTAAGCCTTGAAGGCGATTGCCGTCTCGGTCTTCGAAACCTTGTTGCATGAGACGGCGCATGGCTGCGTTGAGATCTCCGTGGTACACCAGGTCGTCGGTGAGTTCTTTGAACAGGTCTTGCGCGTCGTAGTCGAATCCGACCTGTGTGCCGTCCCACGCGGAATAAAGGAACCGTGCGCCTTCTCGCTTTTTGCGTCGTCGTCTGGTCACCATTGGTTGTAATTCCTATGCCATGTTGGGCTTTAGCCTCGACCCCGGTAGGTGGCGCGCACCCCGAGGGCTTCCTTGTTCAATCGTTTGGACAAATGGAGGCCTTCTAGGATGAGTTCGACGGCGCTCGCGAGGTCAGCGGGCTCAGCGGAGTCAGTTAGCTCCGATACGGCTTCGCCGAGTGCGGCGTTGCCGGCGAGTAAATCTGCGTATTCGCCGGACCCAATGTCATCACCCGTGTGAGCAACGACCCCTTCATCGAAACTGTCGACGACAGCTACCAGATCTTCAGGAGAGAAACGGCTTTTGAACACTTCGAGCACTGCTGCTTTCAACATTTGGTTGACAATTTGTCCGTCGCGGCCTTCTTCAATGGATTCAATTTCGATTTTTCCACTCGATGATGCCATCAGGGCTTCTAAGTCACTGACGCGGGGTACGACATAATCCTCACCGGCTTGTAACGCTCGTCGGGTTGCGTTGGCTACCAGCGTCTCGTAGTTGGTAACAGTCATGCGAACAGAAACCCCGGAGCGCTGATTCACTTGAGGGCTGGCTCGACAGATATGGCTGAAGGTAGCGATGACTTCCGTCATGAATTCGGGGACGGTGATAGAGAGCCCGTCCGCGTTGAGGGGGACCGCCTCTTGCTCGGCGATTTCCATTTCAGTGTCGATTTCGAGTGGATAGTGAGTTCGAATTTGCGCTCCGAACCGGTCCTTTAGAGGGGTGATCAGTCGACCCCTGTTGGTGTAATCCTCAGGGTTGGCTGTTGCGACAAGCAAAACATCCAGTGGCAGTTGCACCTTGTAGCCGCGTATTTGCACGTCGCGTTCTTCGAGAACGTTGAGAAGACCCACCTGTATTCGTTCAGCTAAATCTGGGAGTTCGTTGATGGCGAAGATCCCGCGATTGGTTCGGGGCACCATTCCGTAGTGAAGGGTGAGTTCATCTGAGAGGTATCGACCCTCGGCAACTTTTATAGGGTCAACTTCTCCGATGAGGTCAGCGATGGAGGTATCGGGGGTGGCGAGCTTTTCTCCGTAGCGCACGCTTCGGTGAGCCCAAGCGAGTCGTGTTTTGTCCCCCCGTTTTTTCAGCAGATCCTTGGCATATTTTGACACCGGAGCGTAGGGGTCGTCGAAGATTTCCGAACCTTCGATATAAGGCATCCATTCATCAAGCAAATTGACGAGTGAACGAATCATTCGGGTTTTGGCTTGGCCGCGCTCTCCCAAGAAGATCACGTCATGACCCGCTAGTACCGCGTTTTCGAGTTGAGGCAACACAGTGTTTTCGTAGCCAATGACTCCGTCGAAGAGAGGTTGGGCTTCAGTAATTAGAGCGACTGCGTTCTGTCGCATTTCTTCTTTTACTGGTCGGGACACCCATCCCGATTTCCTTAGTTCTCCAACGTTCGTGGGCTGTGTCATTTCCGCACCCTAACCGCCGACGCGCCCGTTCGGGTCGCTCAGACCGCTACGGTCGGCAGGATCGTGAGTGGACTACAAGATAGAGAACGGGGAGTGTCCCTGTCGGGTCGCTGGAAGGCTCGACAAGCCCAAGAAGGTGACCGTCATCATGCGGGCGACATCAACCTCGACGACAGTGACTGGGTTGAGATCGAAGTTCCGGGCTTGTGGCGCAACGTTGAAGAGTTTTGTGACGCCGACGGGGTCTTGTATCGGCACCGCTTTGAGCTCAACGGATTGGATGAACGGCGTCGCCGCTGGCTCGCTATCGATGGCCT
>DCYM01000129.1:2495-4369 GCA_002331465.1 Candidatus Neomicrothrix sp. UBA2110
TACTTCCTTGAACATTGTTTCGAGATCACCGAAGCGACGTCGTTAAGTGGAGAGCACCTCTTAGCAATCGAAGCCACCTGCGATGAACCTGTTGATCGCACCGCTAAACGAAATATCACAGGCGTGTTGCAACATTCAGACAGCTTGGATCAGCGTTTGAATCCTGGCGGACTCTGGCGAGACGTTCGCGTAGAGGAGACGGGGCCGATCAGGGTCGACGATTTACGAGTTCTCGTTCTCGAAGCCGACAACGACAGGGCCATTATTCGACTGGGAGCGACACTCGATAGCGCTGTCACCACCACAGCAGACATCGGCACTCTGATCAGTTGCTCTGAAACAACTGAACACCAACAGCAGATCGTTCTTGCTCGCGGACGAAATGAAATTGAATGGCATGTCGCAGTTGAGAAACCGGAGCTGTGGTGGCCATTTGCCCTCGGCGACCAACCTCTTTACGACGTGCAGGTCGAAGTGAAGTTCGAAGGTGAACGCAGCGACATTCGTCTTCGTCGAACTGGCTTTCGGACATTTGAGCTTCGCAATTGGATCGCTTCGGTAAACGGTGAACGAATTTTCCTCAAAGGCACCAATCTTGGTCCTTGCTCCAATGATCTGTCGTCTGTTTCGCGAAGCGATCACCGACGTGACCTGACTCTCGCCAAGAACGCTGGACTTGATCTGGTTCGCGTACACGGCCACATAGCGCATCCCCACCTATATGAAGAAGCGGACAAGTTGGGGATTTTGCTCTTTCAGGATTTCCCACTCCAATGGGGGCATGCACGCACCATCAAAATGCAGGCTATTCGTCAAGCAACGGCTGCTGTAGCTCAACTCGGGCATCACCCTTCCCTCGTTCTGTGGAGCGCACATAACGAACCCTTCCGCTACAACCACGCGCCGGGGGTTCGAGCAGATAGCGGCAACAACACAAAATACGGTCCGTTTGCCTCCCGCATTCAGCAGATTCCGTCGTGGAATCGGACGATGTTGGACCGTTCAGTGAAGCGTTCTTTTGAAAAGGCTGACCCGACTCGACCTGTTATCGCTCATTCGGGGGTACCTCCCCATGTTCCACAACTCGATGGCACCGATTCGCATCTCTGGTTCGGATGGCGGCATGGCGAAATCTCACATCTTCAAGTGTTGGCGTCACGACTGCCACGCATGTTGAGATTCGTTTCAGAATTTGGGGCACAAGCCTTGCCCGCTGACGAGGAGATAGCCAAGGCATGTGAGTCCCACAAATTCCCTGATCTCGCCACGAGTGTGCTCTCGGACAAATTTGGAGCGCAATTGGATTTGCTTGAGCGTCACTCACCCCTACACAGTTCAGAAAACTGGGCTGACTGGGTTCTACAAACACAAGAACGCCAGGCGGAAGTCATTCGTCACACTGTTGAGATTCTCCGAACATTAAAATATCGACCCTCCGGCGGGTTCTGCCAGTTCCTTCTCGCCGATGCAATGCCGTATGTGAGTTGCGCGGTGTTAGATCATCGTCGACAACCCAAAAAGGCTTGGGACGCGTTGACGGCAGCTAATCGGCCAGTGATAGCTGTAGCTGATCTCCACAGCGAAACGATGCCCATGGGACAAACGACATGCGCTGTGCATGTCGTCTCGGACTTGCGAGACCATATTGGCCCAGCGACGCTCACGATCGACTGGCGCGCTCCGGGCTCAAAACCTCAGCGTTGGACCTATAGCGGACACTTCGAACCTGACAGCGTGACAAAAGTTGCTGAACTGATTTTGATAGCGGATCGAATTGGCTACGCCAGTCTTTCCCTTGAATTACGAGGTACCGGCGTCCACGCAATTAACTCCTATGAAATAAAGGTTCACTGACCAGTTCGGCATTGAGGCTT
>DCYM01000229.1:0-2112 GCA_002331465.1 Candidatus Neomicrothrix sp. UBA2110
GACGTAGAGTTCGAGATCTTTGAGGGAATGACCGAGGCTGCAGGATCTCGGCTATCGGTCCTACTCACCCAGGACGACCGGGCACCTGAGAAATGGCGCGAAGTTCTTGATCGAATCAATCAGGCACGTGCCAACGGGCGAGACATCACTGCGCAGATAGCGGCGCGCCCAGTCACATTGCTATTGGGGTTACAAAGTTCTATGCACCCGTTTATCACCTGTCCGACCTATCGCCAGGAATTAGCGAACCTCGATCTTGATGAACGAGTAGAGCGGATGCGAGACCCCAAAATGCGGGCAGTACTTGTTAACGAACACGCCGATCGAACTCGCGGTATGTCGGGGATGATCGCACAGTCCTTCCACAAAATGTTCCCGCTCGGCGATCCACCCGACTACGAACCCAAACCTGAGGCCAGCATTCTCGCTCGGGCGCAAGCGGCCGGCATCGAACCGGTCGAACTGGCATACGACATGCTGTTAAGTCGCAACGGACGAGAGCTCATGCTTTTTCCTTTAGCCAATTTCGCCGAAGGCAACCACGACGCTCTGCGCGAAATGAACCTCTCTACGGCCACATTGCCAGGCTTAAGCGATGGTGGAGCGCACTGTGGCGTTATTTGTGATGCCAGTTTCCCGACCTACATGTTGACCCATTGGGCTCGTGATCGAGACCGCGGGGAACAGTTGCCGCTTGAGTATCTGGTGCAACGTCAGTGCCGTGACACCGCTCGCCAGGTCGGACTCGAAGACCGAGGCACCCTGGAACAGGGAATGATCGCCGATGTCAACATCATCGACTTCGACGAACTGAAACTTCATCCGCCTGAAATGGTGCACGACTTACCAGCAGGCGGACGTCGACTGGTCCAACGAGCCGATGGCTACATTGCGACAATCAAGAGCGGCGAGGTGATTTTCCGTGAGGGAGTGCCTACCGGCCTCCACCCTGGGCAGCTACTTCGAGGCCCTCGCGCCGCGGCGAACTAATCCTTAGCGAGGCTGGCGGTTACTACTCAGCATCGGTAGGGGCGGTCAGACGTCGCAGACGGTTGGTGTATGGACCCCAACGCCAAACCATTTCATCGCCATCTCGGTATCGGGTGACCACAAGGCGTTTGTCGTTGAGATATAGATTGAGACGATCGTTCTCGTAGCGCGCGGCGGCACTGATTTTCGCGCCACCTACTCCCTCATCGCTCATCAATGAGCCGTCGGCCGTCAGGTCATGGATCACCCCGCCGCCGGTGATGACGACGCGGACCCCAGCTTGTTCGTTGCGTTCAATGTGGCCCTTCAACGGGCCCTTGTATACCTGCCACACCCCGCGGAGGTCTGGTGCATCCGTCGCTAGGGGTTCGTCGCAACCAGCCAACACCAATGATGGCCATTCTTTCCACCGTCCAGGAGGTGTACGCACCACTGGTAGATCGACGGCTTTGGTCACCGTCGAATCGAGCGTGAGTGCCAGGATCGGTATCTCATAGTGATCAGCGGCAACAGGAGGACGAGCAGGGTGGCGCCGGACCCTGATCGGAGCCACGAGCATTGCAGCGAGCGACTTAGCTATTTGTCCCGGGGTCACTAGGAGATTCTCTCATTCTGTTCCGCATCAATATGACTATGTTGCGGGATTTATTGGAAATTCAGTGGCTTTGGGAAAGGCGCTCCCGCCTCTGTAATGACCTTCCGGAATCAAGAGTCCCCTTACGAGTTGAGCCATGGGCGAACCGGACGCTTTCGTTAAACCATCGGCTACTAGTACTAGCGTTTCTCCAAGAACTGTTTCGCTAAATATCCATCGGTTCAACGCGTCATGAGCGGGCGCATTACTGCCGGGTTGCGCCGCTATTGCCTCGTGATAGAAGGTGCGAAGGTCATCTGCGATGTGGCGCAGAAGCAGCGGCATTTCAAACATCCAGGTGATTTCGTCAGTCACAGGTTCAGACGTGACGTCACCCGTTTCGGCGATCGCGACGAACACTCGGGCTAACTCATCGACTTGATCTTCCTTAGCTCCGCTTATGCCAAATAGGGTTCGTCCTCGTTGCCGTCTGGTTTCGATAGCCCACGGCCGGAGTCGCGCCACTTCCGCCAGAAGTCGTTCGACCA
>DCYM01000229.1:2446-4694 GCA_002331465.1 Candidatus Neomicrothrix sp. UBA2110
TGAGCCTGAAGACTCCGGGGTTAGGTTCAGCGGGCAGGACCAAGTCTCGCTCAAGCCTTTATCTGGCGCCTCAAGCGGGTAGTCCTCAATTGTCGGCTCTACCGCGGTATCTAAGAGGCCAAATGCTGTTCGCATTACATTTTTTTGGAACTCTGCATCATCAGTTGCGCCTAGAGGTCGGCCAAGGGCGAAAGGCACCCATAACGCCCTTGGAGGTACAACTGCTTCCGACATCTCTCGAATCAAACTTATTGAAGTAGTCGCTACCCCAGAGCGTTCTATGTAGTTCCCTAAGGCGCCGACCGCACCTGTACACACAGGTCAGATGGGAACCAAAAAGGCGACGTCGACTCCATCTTGAGCCATCAACCGGCCAATTTCTTCTCCTGTTTCCTCAAACTGAGATGGGTCAGGCATCGCTCCCATGAAGGAGTAATGCCAACGCGCTACTTCTCCGATTTCTCCCGCAGTGGCAAGCTCTCTGAGGCGGTCAATTGGGAAAACGATGTTGGGGTCTTGGCCGAATGCGCTGCGATCAAAATTGGCGCTGATATGGGAAAGTACAAGATCGTCAAACTGGATATCTCCTGGAATGATTCGATAATCCAACGACCCGACAGCGAATGGTGGGTCTATCCGTCGATGAAGACCAGCGGTAGAAACAATCGCTACCGTGGCCTGATCAAGCGCTGGTGGAGTGATCCATTTACCGGGACCTATCGCCGGCATCGCTTCCGCTCGCTTGCGCAGATGCTCAGACTCAACTGGGTGAAGATCGCTCAACCGAACCATCAAAAGATTGTAGGTCGGGTAACTCTTACCGAGGAAAAGGACCTGCTTACCAAAGAACGCTTTTCTGGTATGCAGCCGCCACCCAACCGTGAAACCAGCCAGCTTGACGCCCCCTCCCGCCCATGGGAGCCTGGATTCGACTGCCCCGTTGCCGGGGTGGCGGACCACGGGGGAAATCATCGATGGCTTGGCATCTCAGCGGCATGTACTACGAGAATTGCTCGTGCACGGCGACGTGTCCGTGTACCTGGTCGAACATGCAATTTCCCGCGACCACCGAACGATGCAACGCCACCCTGGCATTCACTATCGATGATGGTGACATTGACGGAGTTGACGTCTCGGGACACACCTTCGTGTTAATGGTCGATTCACCTCCGCTCATGTCCGACGGCGGTTGGAATGTCGGTGTGATCGTCGACGACGGCGCCTCTGCGGAGCAGGTCGAGGCTATCGGAGCAGTGGTAAGCGGTTCCTTAGGTGGCCCACCGGCCGCATTGGGACCACTGCTCGGCAACTTCCTCGGCATCGAGCAGATGGCGGTGTCGATCAGCACCGAGAACGGCGAGCACACCGTGACCTTCGGCGAGTCTTCGTATACCGGTCGCCCCCACGTCAACGATTCCGGCGAAGTGGTTTCGCTGACTGGTGTCGACACCCATCCTGCCGGTCCGGTCTTGGCCATGGCTCCCGTATCGACCTCGTCGATTTCGGCCATGGGCATCTCGTTCGGGGGCGAGAGCTTGAGCGGCTTCGCTAATCCGTTCAATTGGGCGGCTTAGCTCAGCCACCGGCGCAGCCGGCGAACACCTCAAGATTATCTACAACAATTATTCACGCCATCACCGCGTGCTGTTGGGTGGTAACCATCGTCTGGGCTGTTCGCATGGACATGGGCTTGTGGGGCAAGCCCGGGACGATGGGCATGTCGTTCCCGTCGTTTCTTGTCATGTGGACGCTGATGATGGCAGCCATGATGTTGACGTCCATGGCGCCTCTAGCAACCCTCTACGAGAGGACGATCACTACCCACCGGGGAGCCCGGCTCACCGCCCTCGGCGGCGGGTACGTGCTCGCGTGGGGGGCTACCGGGGTTGTGGCGTTCGCGATAGCTGCCGTATTTGGTGACATGGCCGCCGATCGTCCGACTCTCGCCCAATGGGTTGCTGTGGCGTGTTTCGCAGCCGCCGGTCTGTACCAACTCACACCATTAAAGATGCGCTGTCTCGACCACTGTCGCAGCCCGCTCGGTCACCTCATGCAATACATCGGCTTTCGCGGGTCGTTACGCGATATTCGGGCCGGTGTACATCACGGCCTGTTCTGTTTGGGCTGTTGCTGGGCTCTAATGCTGGTGATGGTCGCTTTTGGCGTAATGAACATGGCCGCAATGATTGGTCTGGCACTGGTAATAGCAGTTGAGAAGCACTGGCGGCACGGTCAACATTTCGCGCGA
>DCYM01000108.1:0-3820 GCA_002331465.1 Candidatus Neomicrothrix sp. UBA2110
AACCCACCCACACCTATAAACACAGCAAGAGTGCTACAACAAGGTTGAGCGAGAATGGTTTAAAAACCGACAACTTACTTGCGACCCGTGGACCGAACTGACGATGTAAAGAGGTACTTCGATGGCGTTTAATCTTATGGAATTGCCATACGCGTTATCTGATCTGGAACCGTATATGAGTCGGAAAACGCTGGGACTTCATTACCAAAAACATCATGCAGGTTATGTAACCAATTTGAACAAACTTATTGGCGATGTCGATGACGAGTTAGAGTCCGTTATTAGCTCCTCAAGCGGACTGGTATTCAATAATTCAGCTCAAATCTGGAACCACAATTTTTTCTGGCAGTCCATGTCTCCGCAAGGTGGAGGAGCCCCGCCTGAACCCGTCGAGCAGGCCCTATCGAGCGCATTCGGGTCTGTGTCACAGTTTAAGAAGTTATTTTCGGAGGCCGCGTTAAGTCAGTTTGGGTCCGGTTGGACTTGGCTTGTCGATGATGGCGACGACCTAAAAATTATGAAAACTAGCAACGCCGATTTGCCTTTAATGCACTCAGCACAATCGATGTTGACCATCGACGTGTGGGAGCACGCTTACTATCTCGATCATCAGAACCGCCGCGTGGACTACATCAACACCTTTGTTGATCACCTCCTGAATTGGAGTTTGATCGAATCTCTCATTATTAATCCATAGGGTCACCACTCCATTCGGCGAGCCAGTAGACGCCGAAGACGAGCCGAGCGCGTTGACACATTGCTGCAGTGAATGTGTGGACGCATTGGTCACCGTCAAATTTTGGCGTGACCTGGCCTATCTACCAGGACCCCCGGTGTCCAAAATCCAATGTTGCTCCTGACCAGTACCCTGAAGGAACAATCAGCTTTGGAAGGCTCGCTATGTCGGTGTCCAAGAATGACGCAGCGAACGCCAGCGCGACCAGAGCACTTTCTCGGCCCCCGACAGCCCTACCTTCTGACTACATCACGTGGTGACGTCAGCGGGACGGCGGCAGCGCTTAACCGTTGACTCGTTGGTCAAGCCCAAGTGAGGTCGCGAAACGACCAAACGCCGAGGGCGTCCTTAAGCGATTTGGAGCCCGTTCGCCGAGCGGTGATTCTTGCTGCCGGTCAGGGAACTCGTCTGGAGCGTCTCGCTGCGGATGCTCCCAAGTGCCTGGTCGAGATCGACGGCCAGTCTTTACTTGAGCGCGCCTTGGACGCGCTCGCCTCGCAAGGCGTCGCTGAAGCGGTAATCGTCGTTGGCTACAGGGGCGAGGCGGTTCGCGAACGAATCGGATCCTCCTTCGCGGGGGTCGACATCCGTTACGTCGAGGCGCCCGACTTTGAGACGACGAACAACATCCGCTCACTGTGGAACGCTCGAAAATACCTCGATGAGGATGTCTTGCTGATAGAAGCGGATGTCGCGTTTGATCCATCTGTTATCGGCGCATTGCTCCAGCAGCCGGGCAGCAGCATCGCGGTCGCGCCCTACCACCGAGGGCTCTCGGGAACGGTGGTACGACGTGATGAGCGCGGGCATGTCACAAGCTTCGTGCTCCGTGCTGATCAGGACGAGTCTCTCGATGCCAGCGTGACGTTCAAGACTGTCAACATCTATCTGCTTCGCGAGGAGTTGCTGCGTGACCAAGTGGTCCCACGGCTTTGCCGTGCGATCGAGGCCGGACATGTGCATGATTACTACGAGAGCATCTTCGGTGACTGCGTGAGGGACGAGACCCTGACCGAGTTGGCCGCGGTCGATGTGTCAGCGAGTCGTTGGTGCGAGATCGACGACCATCGCGATGTGGGTGTTGCCGAGTTCCTATTCCTGGACCGCGACGCGCAATTCGACCGCGTTCAAGAGCTGTACGGCTCGTACTGGCGGTACGGATTTACGGACCATTCGTACCTGTACAACATGCACTTCCCTCCCGCGAGCATGCTCGAAGTGTTCCAGGGCGATCTTCGAAACATCGTCACGAACTATCCCGTCGGTCAATCCGAACTTGCTCGTCTCGCCGCCATGTGGGTCGGAGCCAAGCCTGACCACCTCGCAGTGGCAAACGGTGCCGCAGAACTGATCAAGATTCTTGGGAATCAGTTTGTGCAGCGTCTGACGATTCCGACGCCCTCGTTCAATGAGTATGAAGAAGTGATCACCCCGGATGGGCTCAACCGTTTCCCACTCGAGCCAGGGACGTTCGAACTGGATGTCGACGCGTTCGCGGAGTCCGCCCTTCGATGGGGATCTGATACCGCAGTTGTCGTCACACCGAACAACCCGACTGCGGTCTCGGTGCCACCCGGCGAGTTGCTCAGGCTGGCGCGTCGTTTGGAGGCTGGGAACTGCCGACTGATAGTTGATGAGTCTTTCATCGAGTTCTCCAAAGCCGGGGTGGCCGGAAGCGTGGAAGATATGGTCGATTCGATCACCAACCTGGTCGTGATCAAAAGCATGAGCAAAGTGTTCGGAATCGCCGGACTTCGCATTGGTTACGTTCTCAGTGCTGACCAAGAGTTCATCAAGACCATCCGCGCTAGCTTGCCGATCTGGAACGTCAACGGGCTGGCTGAGGAATTTCTCCGCACTGTCGGGCGTTATCGAAACGAATTCTCGGAGAGCTGCGACCTGACTCGCTCAAGTTGCGCGGAGTTGTACGCGGAGCTGCTCGCGCTACCGGGGATCGTGCCGGTCGAGCCGGACGCGAACTTTGTTCTCTGCAAGCTCGTCGACGATTCAGTTACAGGGCCACAAATCGCCCGGCGCATGTACGTCGAGCACAACATCCTGGTCAAGGACTGCGCGGCCAAGAGTATGCCCGAAGCCGATCGTTATCTGCGGATCGCATCACGCACGCCGGAGGAGAACCACCAACTCGTAAGGGCTCTTGCGGCTCTGCTTTAGCCGCAGCTACCACGTAACGCCGACAAGGAAGAGGACATGGAAACAAGCGACGAAGAGAACTCCGCCCTCATGGAACAATTAATGAAGTCGATCCCTCCGATGGACCCGCTAAACGGAGAGAAGCTGCTACGGGAGGCGAAGCAGATATTTGACAAGCACGGCGTGGTCTTTTTCCTCCGGCAAGGTACCTGCCTAGGCGCGGTGAGAGAACACGCGTTGATCCCATGGGATGATGACCTGGACCTCGGATCCATCATCGACATGCACGGGTTCACCGAGGACCTAATCGAGCCCACAATCGAGTCCTTCCGTGCGAACGGTTGCTACGTCGAGGTCTCAGACGACGGGCTCGATACAACGGTGAAAATCATGAAGTATCGGATCCGAATCGATTGGAAGATCTACCAGGTGATCAACGGAACAATTCCTCACTATCCGGGGATACCCATCCCCATCAGCCTGTTCACCGAATTGACCGAGGTCGATTTCATCGGCGACACGTATCTCGTTCCGAGCCCGCCCGAGGCGTACCTGCGCTGCAAGTACGGTCCGAATTGGAACACACCGAAACAAGTGGGCTACGAGAAAGATGTACTCGACGCGATGCCGAAGGGAACCGTCCCTGGTCGTGCGGGGTGGCTAAAGCAGTTCCTAGCCGTTCGTTTTTCGCCACGCCAGACTGCGACGTTGTTGGTACTCGACGAACACGATGCCCCAGTGGCAGGCGCGGATGTGTTGCTTGCAGGACTGAGCCGATCCAAAACAAATCGTCAGGGCATCGCGAAGTTTTATTTGCCCGGGCCAGACATCTACGCGTTGGCCGTCACGGCCAACGGCCGCGAGGAAGTCCTGTATGAGGAGGAACTGGACCAGGGGCAAAGGTACGTCTACCGACCGAACCCCGCCAAA
>DCYM01000108.1:4182-6011 GCA_002331465.1 Candidatus Neomicrothrix sp. UBA2110
TCACGCAGAAGTAACGAACGTTCGACGGCCCCTGCACCGGCTCACCACTGATAGTTGTTCACTACCCGGCAATGCCGCCCCATGACGTCAATAGTTCTTCTAACAGCGAGGAAGCTTGAATACTGAGTTGGGGTGGCTAACCTGCGTGAGGGCAAAGCGCTTCCTCGGGTTGTAAACCCACTGGGCGGCGATCCATCCACCCCTATCTGACCAGCACAGACGTATTAGTCACCCTCAGGCTCGACGGCAGTCGGGCTTGTTGATGGAGCCAATATCCCATCGACCTGAAGCCAAGGAGTTCACCATGAAGGTATGGATTGACCAAGATCTGTGTACCGGCGACGGGCTCTGCGAGGAAATCGCCCCCGACGTGTTCTTCGGGATGGATGACGGTCTTTTCTACGTGAAGGAATCCCCGGAGAACTTCGGCACGGAGAAGCTGTTCGACGGTGTCGCCAACCCTGGCGGAGCCGAAGGCACTGCGCGATTTCCTGACGGCCTAGTGGACGCGGTCATCGAAGCCGCCGAGGAATGCCCAGGAGAGTGCATCTTCATCGAGGCCTAGGACCACAGGATTACCCACGCCTTCGCCAATCCCTGCCGAGCGCAGTAGCCAGATATGTGGAGCACTTTTCTTCGACGCTCTGGAAGGCTCACCGGCTAGATCCCGACGCGATCATGGTGCCATGCAGCCTGAGAGGCGGTAAGTTCGCGCCATGGCTGAACAGTCCGTCACCCTAAATCGTTACTCGTCTCGCATAACCCAACCACCGAGCCAAGGCGCCTCCCAGGCCATGCTCTACGCGACCGGTCTGACCCCTGCCGATCTTCAGAAAGCGCAGGTGGGTGTTGCGTCGTGCTGGTATGAGGGGAACCCATGCAACATGCATCTTGCAGACTTAGCGGACCATGTGAAGCGCGGCGTGGTGGAGTCGGGCCTGGTCGGGATGCGATTTGACACAGTCGGTGTGTCCGACGGGATATCGATGGGCACTGACGGGATGTCGTACTCGTTGCCCAGCCGTGATCTCATCGCCGACTCGATAGAAACGGTGATGGCAGCGCAGTGGTACGACGGCCTGGTCGCGCTGCCGGGGTGCGACAAAAACATGCCCGGGTGTGTGATGGCTATGGGTCGGCTTGATCGGCCCGCCATAATGGTCTACGGCGGAACGATCCGGCCGGGCTCAGCGATGATCGGCGGCGTCGAGGAAAAGCTCGACATCGTCTCGGCTTTCCAGAGCTACGGCCAATCCTTGGCTGGTTCGATCACCGAGGCGGAGCGCGAGGCCATCGTCGCCCACGCTTGCCCCGGCGCTGGTGCATGTGGAGGCATGTACACAGCGAACACCATGGCCAGCGCCATCGAGGCTCTTGGTCTGAGTCTGCCCTACTCATCAAGCACCGCGGCCGTCGACCCAGCCAAAATCGACGAATGCGTTCGGGCCGGCCGCGCCATGCGGGGCCTACTCGAGGCTGACCTCAGACCGCGCCGGATCGTAACCCGAGGCTCGCTGGAGAACGCGATGGTAGTGACCATGGCGCTGGGCGGATCAACCAATGCAGTGATCCATCTGATCGCCATGGCGCGGGCCTTCGAGTTGGAGTTAACCATCGACGATTGGCAGGCAACAGCCTCACGGGTTCCGCTTCTTGCAGACCTCAAACCGTCGGGTCGCTACGTTATGGCCGACCTACACGAGGTGGGGGGTGTCCCCGCAGTGATGCGGTACCTGTTGGAACAGGATCTGATCGACGGTGAACAGCTCACGGTCACCGGTCAGACCATCGCAGAGAACCTCGAGACGGTGCCGGATCTGACTGAGGGT
>DCYM01000248.1 GCA_002331465.1 Candidatus Neomicrothrix sp. UBA2110
ATGCATGGTGGCTGCCTCTCGGCGTTTTGTGACCACGTTTTGGGAGTAGTGATGTATCCAGTTATGCCAGAAGGGTCTTGGGCCGCGACCACCGAGTTCAAAATAAACCTTCTGAAACCGGTCAGTGGCGGAACCTGTACCGCTAGTGCTGAAATCATTTCAATGAGCCGCACTACTGCGGTTGTCAGAATTGACATCACCAACGATGACCGTCTCGTTGCTGTTGCTCAAGGAACTTGCCTGATCATGACGCCTAAATCGTGAGCCCAGCGGTTCGAGTCGGTGTCACCCCCGGCCTTGATATTTGGACTCGCCCATGGGAGGAGCGCCTTCAGGTAGTGAATCTCGTAGCCGACGCGGGTATTGACCACTTGTTTTTCGCTGACCATGTGAGTTTCCGAATTGGGCACGGACACGATGGCATGGTGATAGGTGCCGCCCTCGCAAATCTGCATCCCACATTGGGTATCTACCTTGGGGTTTACTTACTCGCCCTTCGACACCCAATGCCCGTAGCTCGCCAGCTCGCCAACCTCGCAGAAATGGCTCCAGGTCGAGTTAGCTTCGGTGTGGGAGTCGGTGGTGACGACCGTCACGAAGTTGAAGTATGTGGGGTTGACCCTCGAACTCGTGGGAAACGAACAGACGAATCTCTTGATGTGCTTCAACAACTCCTAGCTGGTGTCACAGTGGATCATCATGGCGAATTCTTCAGTTTGGAGCAAGCACGCATCGTTCCAGTCCCAGATCCTCCGATCCCGTTCTATGTAGGAGGACGATCCGATGCTGCGCTTCGTCGTGCCGGTCGCTTCGCCGAGGGCTGGCTTGGTGCGTGGTGTTCAAGCCAAAGATATGCCGAGGCGCTAACGGTCTTTGATGATGCGGCACGAAAGGCAGGGCGAGATGTCGATCCAGATCACGGGATTCAGCTATGGGTCGGAATCGGAGAAAATCGCGCGGAAGCGGCATCGTTCGTAGGGCCAGCTATGGAGGGGTTCTATAGGGTTCCGTTCGAAAAATTCGAGCGATACACACCACACGGCACAATCGACGACATAGTCGACTACCTAGCGCCCTATCTCGAAGCTGGATGTAGGCACTTCAACCTCACCCCAGTCGCAACCAGTACGGAAGCTGGGATTGAGGCGATTGGTGAAGTTGGGGACAGACTTCGCCGCATGGCTGACTAACCTTACAAACGTGAACAAGAGCTCCGATTTGAACCTTTCCATCCGACCGGTAGCTGGCGCTTTGGGTGCGGAAATTCGGGGTGTGGACTTGGGTGACGCCAGTGGACGCCTAATCGACGACATACGCGAAGCCTTTAATCGGTATCACGTCCTTGTCTTTCGAGAGCAAGAACTCTCACCGATGGGACAAAAACGTTTTGCTGAACATTTCGGTTGTCTTGAGACGCATCCCTACATCACCGGTCTGGATGATCACCCAGAAGTCGTCGCTGTCATTAAAGAACCACACGAGACCATCAATTTCGGCGGCGGATGGCATAGCGATATGTCGTTTCTTCCCGCACCTCCGCTTGGCTCGGTTCTGTACGCATTAGAAGTTCCTGAATACGGCGGTGACACTGTTTTCTCTAACCAACACGCTGCGTACATGGCTCTGTCCGACACAATGAAGACAATCGTCAATGGGCTTACAGGAATCCACTCCGCGGCTAGCCAATACGGCGATGGAGGCGATTCCGACAAACATAAAAACGAATATGGATCTATGACGTTGGAGGTTTCCGAACAGGCGCACCAGCTGGTTGAACACCCCGTGGTCCGCACTCACCCGGAATCAGCTTTGCGAGCGCTGTACGTCAACCGGCCCTTTACCGAAAGAATCAAGGGAATGCGAAAAAGCGAGAGTCAAGCTCTGCTCGCATTCCTATACCAACATTGCGAAGAAGAACGGTTCACTTGCCGAGTCAAGTGGGAAGTAGGGACTGTCACGATGTGGGACAACCGCATTGTGCAGCACTACGCCCTGAATGACTATCAGGGGCAAAGGCGCTACATGCACCGAGTAACTATCGAAGGTGACGAACCCGTTTAAAGACTTAACGGAGTGCGCATAGGACGCCAATGCCAAATGGTTCAACCAACCGTGGTCGAACTGGCCTTCGATGACCTTGGTAGATCAAACGATGTACACGCGCGAGACTGCCAACGCATCCAATTTTGAACATTGGGCCTAGGGGGCGCGGTGCGACCGCTTGAAGGAATCAAAGTGCTCGATATGAGCAGAGTGTTAGCTGGACCTTTCGCGGGCCGGATCCTCAGCGACCTCGGAGCCGAGGTAGTGAAAGTGGAACCCCCAGAAGGTGATGTGACCCGGAATTGGGGGAAGGTTCGTGCTGGGTTAGCGGGCTATTACACCCAGCAAAATATTGGTAAACGCAATGTATGCGTAGATCTGCGAATCGAGGGCGGATCTGAGCTAGTTCTTCGAATGGCCGCTGAAGCCGATGTGGTGATCGAAAACTTTCGACCTGGGGTGATGAAAAGGTACGGCCTTGCGTACGAAAATTTGCGATTGGTCAATGAGAAGCTTGTGATGCTTTCAATCTCAGGATTCGGGCAGGAAGGCCCAGAATCGGCTCGTGCCGCATATGCTCCGATTCTTCATGGAGAATCAGGGTGGCTTCATCGCAGCGCCGAGTGGAATAACCACCCCGTCATCGACTTGAATCTTTCAGCGGCAGACACCAACGCATCGCTGCACGGCACGATTGGTCTTTTGGCGGCACTACGCGTAGCGGAACAGACCGGGGAAGGCCAACACATCGATATGTGCATGCTTGACGCTTTTCTCGCGACCGATGA
>DCYM01000171.1 GCA_002331465.1 Candidatus Neomicrothrix sp. UBA2110
CCCATGGTTGAAACCGAAGCCTCATGTACTCCGAGCGAACGCATTGTTTGCCTCAGGGTGGCCACTGCGAGTGGAAGATGCAGTGATCTTCGTTGTTTCATTCCTGGTAGAGCCAAACGTGCGGGTAACGAGAGTTCAGAAAGCTTCTTAACGAGGTGGCCGAGATCAGAGCAGTCGATCCCGAGACCGTTAATGTCGTCGGGTACTTCACCTCGACGGGTCGTGTGAATTAGTTGAGCTACAGCCCGCACCGTTCCGCCGGTTAGGACAATTTGTTCTTCAAGAACAGGTCCGATGCTCGCTATGGCCGGTTTGAGCGTTTCGGCAATGTGATGTTCGAGTCGGGTCCGTATCGAGGTTTCCAGGTAGCCATCATCTAGGGCTCGCGGAGCGAGAACGCTGGTACCTAGCGGGAAACTGAAGTTGTGGCACGGACCTTTGGTGTTCGACGGGCCGCTGCCTAAACCCAGGCTGCCTCCGCTGAGATCGACCATGGTGACGCCCGGCCTGTCAGGAAAATCGTTGACCACGGCGCGCCAGGTCAGAGCGACTTCTTCGGCTGGAGACAAGATCCGTACCGGGCAGCCGATCTCTCGAGAAATGTGGGTGGCGACGGCTTCGCCGTTCGCGGCGAGGCGAAATGACTCAGTTGCTACCGCAACGATGCGTTGACAGTTGTGCATTCGCGCCGCGGTCATGAACTCAGCCGCGACGCGAGTTGCGGCGGAAATATCTTGTTCGGTGAAGGAACCGTTGGTGCTGACCGATGAACCGAGATGCAGATGCTGGCTTCTGTGCTCTGTGCCTTGCTCTCGATAGATAGTGAGGCGAAACCCGGTGCTTCCCATCTCGATCAGCGCGACCCTCACCCTCCCGAGGCTAGAAACATCAGCTGGGTGAGTGGTGGACCTTCGTTGGGTATGACGAGTGCGTTGTTTAGGTCAACTCGAAAGTGAAGTCTGAAAGTACCTCTACCGACCGTCCGACGTGTTCCTCATCCATCATCGAGTTCATAAGGGCCGGGTCGTTTGTGGTTGCCCACTGGCGACCGTTTGACGTGCGCAGGGCTGCGAGTCCTTTTTCAGGGCCCTCTGCGCCGTGCATGACGGTGTAAGCCTCAATGGTTGCATGACCAACGTGATCGGCATCTAGATCAACGCTGGGGAACGCGGTGATTTCCTCCTGGCAGTCTTGATGCTGAAATCCTCTGGTCGGCGGCGTGGTGCTGTACACGCCAAAAGCATGTTTGGTGATGTAGCCACCGTTAGCTGAACAAAAGCCGACGGACCCTGGGTCGTCGCGTAAGACATTCGCCATCGTCGCTATGGAATGGGTGACGTAGTTGTTCAAAGGACCCCCTGCGAAGGTAAGCCCTCCTGTTTGAGTGAGCTGCCGGTCAACCCCTAATCCCAACTCGGTGGCAGCAATTTGTACCGCAGAAGGAAAGCAGCTGTACAGGTCGACGTGATCAAGATCATCTGGCGTCACACCCGCTAATTGCATCGCCCGCTGGCCCGCGACTCTGATCGCAGGTGACGAATGGAGATCGGCGCGGTTAGACACGAACTTCGTGTCCGCTCCGTCGGTTCCCGAATGGGGGAACAGCCAACGATCTTGGGAAACTCCGGCGCCCTCAGCAGCCTCAGCAGAGCAGAGGATGATTGCAGCCGCTTGGTCTAGATCCCAGTTTGAGTTCATCGCCTTGGTATAAGGAAATCCGACTAGACGATTAGAAGGACCCGGGTTCCGGATCTCGTCAGCGGTCATAGGCGTGCGCACCCACGAGTAAGGGTTAGCGCAAGCGACACGGTTAAAGGTTTCCCAAAGCTTGCTCACCCGGTCTCGGTGATCCGCGACGGTTTCGCCGCGCGATGCCCGAAAAGCTGATTCGAACATTGGATAAAAGTGGATGGGCATCGCGAATCCGCGTTCTAACTCCACTGGATGACTCATCGTGACGTCTTTACCGAGCATCTCGTCTGGTTGAGTTGGCGCTTGGTCGGTGTAAGGGATTCGTTCGCCGGAGCGCCTCGCTCGTCTCCTGCTCCAGATCCCCTCTGCCCCCACAATCAGAACGACGTCGGCCTCACCTTGTTGAATACGGACAGAGGCTTTGTTCACCAGCGACTGGGGGGTATTGCCCCCATCAGTTGAAAGACCAGTTCTGCTGTTATTTCCGAACTCGTCTCTGAGCAAAGCACCCGGATCTGGGTATGGCCAGGCTCCTTTGACCACCCAAGTGTGCGTGGCTCTATCCAGCAAACTTTTCGCTCCGGCGTCGTCGGCCGCAGCTTCGAGCGCTGCGCGCATCATTGCGACTGGCTCAAGGGCATTCAATGGATTATCTGGTCTTTGAATCAACTGGCCGGAGCCAACGAGAACAGGAGTGCGGGGATCTACAGAACTCATTGCCGTACCACCTCAGCGACGGTGCGTAGTAGGGATGTTGGGCCACTTACTTGAAGAGTGGTGACCACCGTATCCTTCCAACGTTGAAGGTCCTTAGCGATCTTGTCTAATGGGCCAACCAGAGCAACTTCCTCTACCAGTGAAAGCGGTATAGCAGCGGCTGCTTGGTCTTTGCGTCCAGTCAAGTAGCACTCTTGAACTTGGTCGGCGACATCTTGGTAACCCATGCGACAAAAGACGTCGTAATGGAAGTTGGCGCCTTTCGCCCCCATACCGCCCATATAGAGAGCAAGCATGGGTCTCACCCTGTCAGCGGCGCGTTCAACGTCAGAATCAGGAACGATTGATACAGGACACACCACTTCGAAGTCGTTTTCCTTAGGAACTCGACCATCGGCCCCTATGCGTGACTTTCCGACTTTGGCGAAACCTTCGTTAAGCGCGTCCGCATAGAACTGGTTGTCTTTTGGCGCAAAGAACAGGGGTAGCCACCCGTCACATATTTCCGCCGCAAGTGCCACATTTTTTGGCCCTTCTGCACCCAAATAAATTGGAATATGTTTACGGAGCGGATGCACTGTTGACTTCAGCGGCTTCCCCAGTTCCGATCCACCTGGGAACGGCATCTGGTAGTGATCCCCCACAAAAGAAACGGGTTTTTCGCGGTCGCAAATCTCGCGAATGACGTGCACGTATTCGCGTGTCCGCGCCAATGGCTTGGGGTATGGCTGCCCGTACCAGCCTTCAACGACTTGTGGACCGCTGACACCGAGCCCGAGAATGAATCGACCATTAGTGAGATGGTCCATAGTGATGGCGGCCATGGCCGTAGCAGCAGGCGTACGAGCGGACATTTGAACAATGCCAGTGCCAAGTTGAATTTTTTCTGTTCGGCTACCCCACCATGCGAGCGGGGTAAGCGCATCGCTTCCGTAAGCCTCAGCCGTCCAGAAACTGTGAAAGTCGAGGGCTTCCGCTTCCAAAATCGTTTCTTGCGCATCGGAGGGCGGTCCCGCCGCCCAATACCCGGCTCCTGTTGCCAGCTTCATTCGGTCTCTCCCACTTGATCAATCGCTTGCCAAGAGCATGTCACTCCTTGGTCTTATCGCGCTTATTGATGCATAGACGGTGGTAGCGCGCCGTGCTGGTTCTACCCTCGAACTAGTGCATTCACTTGAGCAGGTAACTGAGGAAGCAAGTCGACGACGAACATTCGCGATCATCAGTCACCCCGACGCGGGCAAAACCACCCTCACAGAGAAATTTCTGCTCTATTCCGGTCAGATTGCTGAAGCAGGCTCAGTCAAAGCGCGATCAGGACGAAAAGCTGCGACCTCAGATTGGATGGAACTTGAACAGCAGCGCGGGATATCTATCACTTCCACGGCGTTGCAGTTCGACTACCGAGATTGTGTGCTCAATCTGTTGGACACCCCCGGACACAGGGATTTCAGCGAGGACACCTACCGGGTTTTAGCAGCGACTGATGCAGCAGTCATGGTGCTTGACGGCTCCAAAGGTATTGAATCTCAAACATTGAAACTTTTTGAAGTTTGCCGACAACGAGAAATTCCAATCCTCACATTCGTCAACAAATGCGATCGCCCAGGACGCCCTCCTCTCGAACTGATCGACGAAATCGAAACCACCTTGCAACTTCTCCCAGCGCCGATGTCGTGGCCCGTTGGAGTACCTGGAGACCTCAGAGGAATTGTCGAACGGACTACAAGGTCATTCATTAGATATGACCGGACGGCTCATGGAGCGACTGAGTCGACCGAGCAACGATTCGAAACAGACGATGTGGATCCCTCAACGCCCGGATGGAGCGACGCCCGCGAAGAATTAGAACTGTTGGAGGCTCTGGGCACAGAAGTTGACATCAAAGGGTTTCTCGCCGGTGAAGTAACCCCGGTCTTTTTTGGATCAGCGTTGACGAACTTTGGGGTGCGACTTCTTCTTGATTCCGTCGTAGATCTGGCACCAACGCCGTCCCCACGATTCGACGTGGACAGCGCCCCCCGCCCTATCGAAGCGCCTTTCTCGGCTTTTGCATTCAAAGTACAAGCCAATACAGACAAAGCTCACCGTGATCGGATTGCTTACGTCCGTGTCTGCTCAGGTCACTTTCAGCGAGGTATGAGCGTTACCCAAACCCGAACCGGGCGGCCTTTCGCCACCAAGTACGCGCACACGATGTTTGGCTCGGATCGATCGACGGTAGATGAGGCTTGGCCTGGCGACGTCGTTGCATTGGTCAACGCCACCGATGTGCGTGTCGGCGACACCTTGTATGCAGACGAGGCAGTCGAATTCCCGCAGATTCCGCTCTTCGCTCCTGAAATGTTTCGACGGATACGCGTCACCGACACCAATCGGTTTAAGCAATTTCGACGCGGTTTGATTCAACTCGACGAAGAGGGCGTTATCCAAGTTCTCAGAGATGAAGAAGTCGGCGACGTTGAACCTGTTCTGGCGGCGGTAGGTCTCATGCAATTCGAGGTCGCCGTTCACAGGTTAGAGAACGAGTTCGGCGCCCCGGTTGCGTTAACAAACGCACCATATTCCGTTGCCAGGCGAACTGATGCAGCGTCTGCCGGTGAGTTGCGTCGGCTTCCTGGAGCGACGGTATTGGCGCGAAGCGACGGCGCGTTGCTCGCATTGTTCGAGAACGAGTTTTACCTGCAACGTATACAAAACGAGAAAGATCACCTGACACTTGAACGAGTGCTAGCCGAACAGGAGTGGCTTGGTGACGGAAACAGCTAACTGCGGTCGGTTCACGTCATTCGGTGGGAAGCTGATCTGGCATTAGAGGACTACGCCCAACTCGATAGGACGCGAGAATTCGCTCGTCACAAACCCTGCACAGATACACAACTTGGGTGGCGACAATAGATAGCTGACTCCCACGCGACTTCTCCACAACTGCCTTTACTGCGCCCTCCATGTCATCTCCGTCACAACGGTCACAGGTAGGTATCGCGTTCGGATCCCGTTCCCATTGTTGGTGGCATCTCTCACAAGTCACTTCAATCATCTCGTCGTTTTGACGACCGACTAAATCTTCAGTTTCTCCGCAAGCGGGACATCGCAACTCATCCACGACATTACGGTAGCCCCACAGCGGTAGTTTGCCGTGTGGAGGCTCTTTGGCCGTGCCTACTGACCATTACGCAACGCTGGGGAT
>DCYM01000082.1:0-4466 GCA_002331465.1 Candidatus Neomicrothrix sp. UBA2110
CGCCGGCATTATGGACGCGTTCGCGATCTCTGTAAGCCATGGCCTCCAATACGGGGTTCCTCTTCGTTCGTATATAGAAGCCTTCACCAACGTTCGGTTCGAGCCAGCGGGAATAACCGACGACCCCCAACTTCGAATCGCAAGCAGTCTGGTTGATTACATATTCCGTCGACTGGCACTGGAATACTTACCGACTCAAGAACGCCAAGAACTTGGCATTCTGTCGAGTGAAGAACGAATGGACCCACACCTTCCGGGGTTTGAAGAAGCAACAGTCCAAACCGCGATTGGTGCTGAACCCGTCCTAGATCCACCATCGACACAGCACGGTGTTCTTAGCGACGCACCATTGTGCTCGACTTGTGGTGATCGGATGGTGCGAGCAGGTACGTGCTACAGCTGCCGTTCTTGTGGCAACACAAGCGGATGTGGGTAAGTGGTCCCATGACGTATCACACCTGTGTAATTTGTTGACCATGGGGAGTCTCCAGTTTTCCTTTGGAACTATGTCGTCAGGTAAGTCGACTCTCGCTCTGCAGATTCATCACAACCTTGCTGCAACGGGAACAGGGCTGCTGTGCAGCATGCACGACCGCGCTGGCGCTCATGTATCCAGCGCGCTAGGGGTCTCAACTCCGGCGGTCGAAGTGCATCCAAAACTTGATTTTTATGCGCTAGCGCACAGCCATCAATCAGGACACGGGGCACTGGATTATCTGGTGTGTGATGAGGCTCAGTTCTATACCGACCCTCAAGTCGACCAGTTGGCACGAGTTGTTGATGAACTTGGCGTAGATGTCTACGCCTTCGGACTTCTCACCGACTTTCGAGGGAAACTGTTCCCAGGCTCAGCACGCTTGCTTGAAGTTGCTGACCAACGATTAGAACTGCAGGTCCAAGCTCGTTGCTGGTGTAGCAGAGCTGCGACCCACAATGCGCGTCTACATGACGGAGTCCAGGTGTACGACGGAGACGTTGTCCTCATCGATGATGGCTCAACTGCCCAAGTTACCTACGAGCTACGGTGCAGAAACCATTGGATCTTGGGGGACTCAGGCCCCATAGCGGACCGTTTACGGGAAGCAGGCTAACTAGGAACCGTTGCGCCTTGGTGCTGGGCAACAGTCCATAGAACAATGATCTGGGCGTGGCCCAGAAGCACCCAAAGCCGGTCGATCCCCACGCAAACCAGCTGCTTCTTCAACCAGATCCACCAACATAGAAACAAAACCAGGGTGGGTGCCAACCGTAGGGGTCCGCACCATCCTTACACCGGACTCTCGAGCGGTGGACATTGCTTGAGTATCGAGATCAAAGAGCACCTCCATATGGTCAGCAACAAATCCAATTGGATGCACCAAAACCTCGGAGGCACCCTCTTTCGCTAATTGTCTCAGGCGACTGTTTATGTCAGGCGATAGCCACGGCACTGACGGTGGCCCGCTTCGGCTCTGGAATACGACTTCAGAGGGCCCGTTCATGTCAGCGAGATCGGTCACGATCGCAGCTGCTTCATTTAATTGGTTCTCATAGTCCGAAGTTGCCGCCATCGTGATCGGCAAACTATGGGCACTGTGTAGCACCGGAGTGGAGTTCGACAGGTGCGCTTTTTGACGCGCCTCAGTCAATAACTCAGCTGCTGATTCCAGAAACTTTGGATGATTCCAAAAAACCCTCACTCGTTCTATCTGAGGAGGATCGCTGACCTCGGCACATGCCCGATCTATGTCTTCGTGATATTGGCGACATCCTGAATATGAACTGAACGCCGAAGTGACCACACAAACGGTCGATCGGCACCCCTCTGATTGAAGGGCGTTAAGGGTTTCAGACACAAAGGGGTGCCAGTTACGATTCCCCCAAAACGCTGGCAGATTATGGCCTCTAACGGCTAGTTCTTGTTCTATTGCTGCGAGCAACTGCCGGTTCAAGTCGTTAATCGGGCTCTTCCCGCCGAACCGCTCATACTGCTCTGCAACTACTGCCAAACGATGATCTGGTACCCCCCGCCCGCTGGTTACGTTGCGAAGGAATGGGAGAACATCCTCTGGCCCCTCTGGCCCGCCGAACGACAGCAACAACAGCGAGTCAAATCGGCCGACGCCCATATCTGCAGGCTAGAGGCCGAAGCGCGACATACTCGCTGTTATGGACGACGACGAAATTCTCGAAGGCGAACTTGTTGAAGACAACCCCGAGGACGCAATGTCACCGCTAGTAGAGGCGCTCGCATCTGCGGGGCTGATCTCAGAAGAAATCGACATTTTTGATATCGCTGCAACCGAAGGCCCTGCATATGAAATCGAGGAGTTAAGTGTTGACCAAATATCAGAAACAGTTCACCAGCTAGATATGAGGGGTGTTCGTTGGGTAATCGACGGCAACCCACAACTACTTGTCCACCGCAACGATGAACGCAAAGCAGACGAGGTTTTCGATCTTATCTTCGGCCCGGAAGAGTGACAGCTACGATCAGGTAGATCCAATGGGGGAACCATGACAATGATCGAGAAGGCGCCCAGCGCGATTCACCGTGGAGAGGAAGATCTGCCTTGGGTCGTGAGTGAGGGAGGCAATGAGGTCAAGCTTCTCACCGCGAAGATCACCGAAGGCCTATGGATTGTCCGCACTCGCTTCCAGCCCGGCACCCGAGTTCAGACTCACCGCCATACCGGACAGGTCTACGCGTACACGGTTGCCGGCGCCTGGCACTACGCAGAAAGTGAGTACACCAACAGATCGGGATCATTTCTTTACGAACCTGCAGGTTCGGTGCATACCTTGCTCGTCCCAGAAGACAACGACGAGATCACCGACGTTTGGTTCCAAATCTATGGAGCGAACTTAAACCTTGACGAAGATGGCAACGTGGAGTCGGTCACCGACGCCGGCTCAGTGCTCGACTGGTACTTAGGTGAATGTTCGGCCATCGGTTGGGATAGCCCGCCAGTACTCACCGACGAATAAGCCTCATTTCACCGGTTGACGAACGCACCAGCCAAGCGCTGGCCGTTTCAAGAGTCGCGTGAGGATCCTCGATTTGCGCAGCTGGGCGGTCCGTAACCGGTGCCGACGCTCGACCCGCCGCGATCAACAAAACAAGCGATACCCCACTGAAGGCAATCGCTACCCCGATAGCAGTTTCATAATTTGCTGCATCAACCAAAACTCCGATGATGGGAGGTCCAATCAGCCCACCGATGCCAGCCGATGTATATAGCGCGCCCAACACGCCACCTAATCCGACCGGACCAAAAAGATCAGCGATGACCGCGGGGGAGAGGGCAATCCAACCTCCATACGCGGCGCCCATGCAAACAGCAAAAACGACTAACACCGGATAACTGGTGCCGGCCACCATCCAAATGAGGTAGCTGGCGCCCAACGCCGCGACACAGCCTCGGTACAGCCGCATCAGATCAACTTTTGCCGCCATAGCACCTAAGGCAAGGCGACCCACGACCGAAGTAGCCCCAATGATCCCAATGAGTAGAGCGCCGCCTGCTTTCCCACGCGCTTCTAAATAATCGTCGAGGTACACCATGGGGACGAACAAGCCGCAACTGAGAAAAACCATCGACGTGTACAACCAATTGAAACGTGCATCGCGAAGAAGGATTCGCAACGGCGGGGGTGATTCCTGCGCCGCGGCACCAGGGGGGCGTCTCGCGCCGAAAGAAGCTAATACCAGAAGCGCCGCAGATCCGATGCCGAGAATAACGTAGGTCGTCCTCCACCCGTAGCTGAGAACGAGTTGTTTTGCTAAAGGCGCCCCGACAAGAGTGCCCAAACCAATGCCTGCGACGGCGACACCCATCGCTTTTGTTCGATCTCGCTCAAACCATCCTCCAACGGTCGACACCATTGGCACATATGCGCACCCGACACCGATTCCGACCCCCAGGCCGTACGTCAGGTACCCAACGATGATGTTGTGCACCAGAGATGTGAGGTATAAACCCAATCCCATAGCGACCGCCCCGACGAGAAGCACCGGGCGAGGTCCGTAGCGATCGGCAAGACGGCCTGTAAAGACACCAACGACAAAGTAAATGAACGTGGTGATCGCAAAAAAGAGCGACGCCTGACCTTTGCCGACGCCGAACTCTTCGCGAATCGTGGTGAAAACAGCACCGAAGCTGTAAGCGACTCCAAATACTGCGAAAGTGGCAGTTACCGTGGCCGCGACTACTACCCAGCCTGCTGCTGAGTCGATGCCCTTTGGCCGTTCAGCCACTTTGCCCCCAGTTTCTCAACGCGTTTGCCGCTGCACCATACATAATGGGAGCGAACTAAGAGTGAGAGATTGAGATGAACGAGAGCACGGCCCTTGGACAACGAGCCGAGATTCAGCTTGATGATGGCGACCATGAACGCTTCGCTCACTATGTCAACAAAACTGATATGACCCGATCGGCTGTAACCGGCGAGTCGGTCAAGGCTTTGTGTGGCAAAAAGTGGCTACC
>DCYM01000082.1:4863-6411 GCA_002331465.1 Candidatus Neomicrothrix sp. UBA2110
TGAAGGCGGCTGGACGTTGACAACAAACGAGGACGACCTCATTTTTTATTGGCGGCCAGGATGCGGCTTTTGTATGGCGTTGGAACGCCAACTCAGTACAACTGACATGGCGATCACGTTTCGCAATATTTGGGAAGACCCCGAAGCAGCAGCGTTTGTGCGAGCTAGCGCTGATGGCAACGAAATTGTTCCCACGATTGAAGTCGGGGAAACCGTGATGGTCAACCCAAGCGCAGATGAAGTTGTTGTAGCCGTCACAGCGCACCGCTCTGCTGCGCTAACCGGCGAAACCTCGTAACTCAAATTTTGAATGTGAGGGCGCCTTTGGCCAAGGTTTTTCCGGCTGTTGTCGCTACTTCGGCTTCACAAAACGCGATCGATTTACCTCGACGCGTCACCCACCCTGCCGCAACCAGATCACCGCCATTTGAACCGGCCAAAAATTGCACATGCATTGAAATGGTGCTGTACGGGCGTGCCTTTTCGAATCCACTGCCTACCGCTGGCACGCACGATGTATCCAATAGTGTTGTTAAAACCCCGCCGTGGATCGCGCCCCCTGCCTGAAGAAGGTCCGGTCGGAACGGCAACCCTAGACGGCAGTAATCTCGACGCACTTCTTGGACCTGCAACCCGACCAGCTGCACAAACAACGGATCGTTGCCTGATCCGTATCGAGCCCATAGCGCTTTTTGGTGATCGGAGAGTTCTTCGAAGGAGGAAGGATCAGGTAAGGCCACACCATCGAGGGTAACCAGGAGTACCGTCAACGTTGTGTCGGACAGCTTCCCACGCCAACATGCGCGCACCCAACGGTTTACTTTGGGCTCACCTCGAAACTTCACTGTCGGCGGCGACGGAACAGAAGTGTTGTTTCTGCGTAGCACCGGTCCGGAGGACCCCATCAACGCATTGTGGGCGATTAACACCTTGACGGGTACCGAACGGGTGATCGTGGATCCCCGAAAATTCGTTGATGATCAAGGTAGTGAACTGCCCGCAGCGGAACTGGCTCGAAGAGAACGAGCACGAGAGAGCGCTGGAGGGATCACGACATATTCCCTGAACTCTCAAGGCTCGCGGGTGACGTTTACTCTTGGCGCCGAGATCGTGGTCGCCGATGTCGACAATGGTTCGTTGACGTCGATGACCAGCACAGGAGCGGGATTTGATCCTCGTTTATCTGCAGACGGCCGATACGTTTCTTTTGTCGTCGAAGACAGCCTGCATGTAGCCCTAGCCGACGGATCAGAGCCGGCGAGGGTGCTCCTGCAAGGTGACGGCAAGACCGTTACCTGGGGTAGCGCAGAGTTCGTTGCCGCTGAAGAGATGCGTCGCAGCAGAGGACACTGGTGGGACCCAAACAACGACAGGCTCGTCGTCGCTCGAGTAGATGTGGCTGATGTGAACCTGTGGCACATATCTGCTCCCGACGATCCTGCCAAGTCGCCGCAAATCGTTCGTTATCCCGCCGCAGGCACTTCAAACGCGGACGTTGAACTGTGGTTAGTGAACGTGCACGACGCAACCCAGATCCAGGTCACTTGG
>DCYM01000176.1:0-3408 GCA_002331465.1 Candidatus Neomicrothrix sp. UBA2110
CCTGGTTCTTGTGGCACTGGTGGTGTTTCACCTTCCTCAAGGAACCAGCCGATCAGACTCCCACACGGGTAGGCCTCGTCAACTTCACCGATTTGTTTGAGTACTCCACTACCACTTGCCTCAACATCGGTCTCCACCTTGTCCGTCTCGATTATCAGCACCGCCTGGCCCGCGACAACATCCGTTTCGTCGTCAACTAGCCATTGAAGAATTGTTCCTTCCTCCATGGTTAAGCCAAGTTTGGGCATCTGGAACTGTTGGGCCATTTCTTAGCAAGCCTCTCCGCATTCAAGTGACATCACCTTTTCGATATCAATTACCCAGAGTCCATCGTGTGAAACGGTGACCCGGGCGCTGCGCCCAGAAGCCAACACCAAGTCGCGCTCTCCATCAAAGCTCAATACTCCCGGCCCCGACATCTCGACAAAATCATTAGCTCGGAGTCGACGCCAAGAAGCAATTTCAACCTCGCTAAACAAACCCGGTGCAATCGGTACTCGAAACCGTTCGCCTTCACCAAAGGTGACATGCACCCCGCCCGGTTGATGCCTCGTAGTTGGAGCTACCCGGGACGCTATAGATGAGAGCCCCACCGTTGCTCTTTCTGCGATTGCTGCAACCATCTCAAGCAGGCTCTGGCCTTTCCAGACCGCGCGACTGCCGGTGAACGATTCGTCAACGAGGGCTATATCTACCAAAGCTTGTTCTGTTTCTCCGTGGTCGAATTCGACGTCGATGATCTTTGCCTGATTCGCGACTTTGTGAATCGGCGGCTGTTGGGAGGCAACTACTCCCGCCGCCTGTCCAGCGATCGTGGCCTCAACCTGGCGAGGAAAGACGTTGTTGGTCCCTGTCGATACTGCCACCACCGGAGCGGTGCGCCATCCTTTTACAACATCTCGATGTGTTCCATCACCACCAAGCACTATGACAGCGCCCACACCTCGATCCCGAAAGATTGCTGCTGCGTTTTGAGAGTTAACTCCCGAGTCGTAGGGCGGCGCGTCCAAGAACGCTACTTCCGCATCTAAGGAGAGACCGTCTATCGCGCGCAATCCGAGGGCCCGACGATCATCAGTGATGAGTAACCGCTGGGCCCCACCTTCGACAGCGCCAACTACGGCTCTTCTGATAATCCCAATCTTCGCCATGTCTGACACAGGCGAGGCCGCCGACACCAGTCTCCGGATATCTTTCCCGGCAACCGGGTTGGCGATGACACCGACGGTAGCGGTCACATTCCCAATGTCTCGCGGATTCCTTCCGCGATACGGTCCGCGTTTGGGACATATTCGGCTTCCAGCGATGGGCTAAACGGGACCGGGGTGAACGGCGCTCCGACTCTGCCGACAGGAGAGTCCAGGTAATCGAAGGCTTGCTCCTGTACTTGAGACGCGATTTCCGCGCCAAGTCCACCAAATCGGACGGCTTCGTGAACGACCACAATGTTGCCGGTCTTTCGTGCTGAGGTCGTGACGGCGTCAATATCGAGGGGTTGCACGGTCCGAAGATCGATGATTTCACAGTCAACGCCTTCCCCCGCAAGCTCGTCCGCGGCCTTGACTGACTCCTGAACCATGCGCCCGTATGTGACCACAGTGACACTAGATCCCGGTCGGATGACATTAGCCACACCTATCGGCACCTCGTACAGATCCTCGGGCACCTCGCCTTTTAGGCCCAGCAGTCGTTTGTTCTTGACGTAGACGGTCGGGTTGTTGTCCCGGATGCATGCGACTAGAAGTCCTTTGGCGTCGTGGGGATTCGAAGGCATTACGACCTTCAGGCCCGGAATATGACACAAGATCGCCTCAAGACTTTGGCTGTGTTGGGCAGCAGCGGATAACCCAGCCCCAGCGCTCGTGGTGATGGTGAGAGGCAGCGTTGCTTTACCCCCGAACATGTACTTAAGTTTTGCGGCCTGATTCGCGATCTGGTCCATCGCCACCAAGATGAAGTCCATAAACATCAAGTCGACAACTGGTCTCAATCCTGTGACCGCTGCTCCAATACCCAGGCCCACGATGGCCTGCTCGCTGATAGGAGTATCAACAGCACGTAAATCGCCGAAAGCATCATTGAGACCCACAAAGGACCCAAAGACACCACCAGCTTTCCCTACGTCCTCACCGGCAAAGAAAACGTCGGGATCTTCTTCCATGACTTGGCGGAGGCCTTCATTGAACGCCGCACCATAGGTAAGTGTTCGCGCTTCTTTTTCAGTAACAGTCACGGCGTCACCCCTGAGTAGACATCTTCGTACAAGCTTTCAGCCTCTGGTAGAGGACTCTCCTCAGCAAAGGCAATGGCTTGTTCGACCGCTCCTGCAACTCGTTCGTGCACTGCTTGAGCGTCCTCTGCTGTTAACACTCCTGACTCTGCTAATCGGGCTTCAAAGAGGTCTATGGGATCGCGTTTTTTCCATTCGGCGAGTTCTTCGTCTGAGCGGTATTTCATCCCTAGAGTTTGAACCCCATGGTGGTTATAAAAGCGGTAGGTCTTGGCTTCGATAAATGAGGGGCCTTGTCCGGAGCGGGCCAAAGCCACCGCTTCCGTAGCTGCCTCGTGTACCGCTACTACGTCCATGCCGTCGACTATTACTCCCGGCATTCCGTACCCAGCAGCTCGGTCAACGACGTCTGTTATGGCCATCGTTCGCTCGCGAGGAGTGAACTCTCCGTATTCGTTGTTCTCGCAGACGAAGACCACTGGTAGCCCCAACGCGGCAGCCATGTTGGCGGCCTCATGGAATGCTCCAATGTTGGAGGCTCCATCGCCAAAGAAAACAACCGATACCCGACCATCATCTCGGTACTTGTTTGCGAAGCCGGCGCCTACTGCGATGGGGACACCCGCTCCGACTATTCCGTTTGCCCCAAGCATCCCAAGGTCGAGATCACATATATGCATGGATCCGCCCTTGCCTTTGCAGTAACCGGTGGCTTTACCCATGAGTTCTGCCATCATCCGCTCAAAGTCACCGCCTTTAGCCACTAGGTGTCCGTGTCCGCGATGGGTCGAGCTAATCTGATCATCGTCGTTCAGCGCTACACACACTCCCGCTGCCACCGCTTCTTCACCTACATACAAGTGCAGAAAGCCCGGCAGTCTGGATTCTTCTGCTAGTCGGCCAGCAGCCTCCTCGAAGTGGCGAATTCTCACCATCCGATGATGCATGTCGAGCAGAACATCTTCACTGAGTTGCACGATCCGTCCCCTCTAAACGTGGGTTTCTCGCTTCCAGTATTACAGGCTCAAGAATCGTGGGGCGCATAAAAGACGCTCGTAACCGAGGACGGCGCCAAGTCCGTCGACCAACAGGAGCAGGAGCTGCGCACCGAGGCGAAGCAGATCCGAGTGTGGTTCGAGTATGACGTGAAGCCAGCGCAACCTTCTGCATGGAAGCCC
>DCYM01000176.1:3756-6012 GCA_002331465.1 Candidatus Neomicrothrix sp. UBA2110
TCAGGGTCAGCCTCGGATCAGGCTCCGGTCAGCGTTCATAGCGTCGAGCATCTTCGGTGCCGTCTACCGTCGTTCCACCGCAAGCAGCTATAAGAAACAGAACACAGAAAATTGTTCCCCTTAGCCGCATGCAACCATTCTGGCCCCGTTCAGTGGCCCGCACTTGGCATCAACGACACGATTGCCAGTCACCTTCTGCTCTAGCGCCTCGTCGTCTTCAACGCAATGGGCGATGAACAAATGCTGGTCGGGTCTCTTATTCCGCTTCTTCCTGTTCTTCGCTCCACACCCGATCCAACCTCTCAACACAGTCCTCACACGTGTATTCATTACGCCCAAAGGAACCAGGCATCCCAAAGGCCGCTTTATGTGCCTTTAGTACACCGGCATCCTCAACACGTATGTTCGGCCATATCTCTTCCAACGGAACATCGAAAAAGAAATACCTGTCATGTGCGCTCACATGAACAGTGACTTTCTTCTTCGCCCCACACTCCAGACACTTGGCACGTATGTTCTTAGCCTGCCTACCCGCAGTAAGAGCAGATGATCCTACTGATCGTTGCGATTTTTTTTCAGGTGTTGCGCCCATGTCTTGCCCATCGTCTTTTGTTGTGCCCTCTATGTGGTGAATGACGACCTTCCAACAGGAGAACACACCACTAGTCAAGGATCGTCCAGATCGCCAACCAAATATTCATTACCGATCACCTTGGCTGTTGGTGGCCCACTCGGTAGCCATCAAGAACCAAATGTCACTCAGCCGACTGATCCACTTACCTGGCCAACCAGACTTCACGCAATGATCCTTAAAGTTGCCGTAGTTCATACGATCGACGTAGTTCGCCAGGTAGTCAGCCCATTCGTACTGATCGACAATCACACGGCACGGATAGTCACGATCAGGTGTTGATACACACTCACTCGGATCTATGTCACGTCTGGCACAGAACGCCAGCAGCGAACGGATGTCACGGCAACGCACAGCCAATATCGCTGGATTGTCTTCGTGTACGACGGTCGAAAAGAAACCGTCCTCTGTGAATACCCACATTTGTAACCTCCTATGGTCAGTGGATTTGTTTGTCTCAGGTGCATCACACCCTCGCTAGGTGGGGGGTGTGCCGCGGCTCCCCCGCACACATTTGTGGCTTTATCGGTTCTTCTTGCGACGCAGGGCTTCTTCGGCTTCTTTGAGGCCGCCGAAGAACTGGTCTTTGTCGGCGTGGCGTCGTACACGTGATTTGTCGCGGTACTCGCCCGACGCTCGAGACATCGAAACGAACGCGTGAGCGACGCTTTCCCCGGTGGCGTCATAGTCCTGCACGTTGCCGTCCACTAGCCCCATCTTGTGGCCTTCGCCGTAGGAGTCCTGGTTGGCTCCCATAAACACGAACGTCCAATCCCGGTCAGTGCGGTCTTTGATCAAGTCGAACACCTGGGCGCGATCGAACTCGCGGCTCGCGTTCTCCAATCCGTCGGTGAACACGATCACTAACTGATCCTCAACGGGACGGTTCCGTGTTTTCCGATCCACGATGCGGTCATCGGCTCGGGCAATAAGCCGTCCGATGGCGTCATACAGAGGTGTCACACCCCGTGGTTGATATATCGCTGAGGTGAGGGCGGGCACCCGAGTGACCCTGTGGGCGTCGAAGATCACTTCGAATGGGTCGGTGCCGTCAAACTGAACTGCTGTCAGTCGGGCTTTACCGGGTTTGGCTGCCTGTTCGGTGACGAACTGATTGAATCCGCCGATCACGTCTTCGACAAGGTGGCCCATCGATCCAGACCGGTCGAGAAGGAACCATATTTTGACTCGGTCATCATCGATAGGGCTGCTGGGTTCCGCGGCTTCGAGAGCTGCGATGGCTTTTTCGAGAGGGCTGGTGTCGATCCCGTCGGGGGCGTTGGCAATTTGCTGTTTCAGGGTGTCGATGAACGCCTGGGGGTTTTGATCAGTCATTTGGTTTTCCTATTTCTTTTCGTGTGGTCGTTGGTTGGGTTGGTTTCACACCCCCTCACTACGTGAGGGGGTGTGAAACCAACTGACGGGGTCGTGGAATCCCGTCAGGGGTTTGAGTCGAGTTGTAGGACCCGGCTGTTTGTTCCGGCGTTCAACTCGGCGACACAGTCCTCTGTGTCGACTGTTACCAGTATGGAAAAGGGGTGGGACAGTGAAACCCGGACCGCTGAATGAGGATGCCGCTGTCCATCTCTAGAATGGACAGTCAGCACAGAATCTTTCAACGCTTA
>DCYM01000028.1:0-3845 GCA_002331465.1 Candidatus Neomicrothrix sp. UBA2110
TTTGTATCGAATTCTTGACAACGCACGCTTCGCCCCAAGCGGTGGAAATCGTCAGGGTGGACGAGTCATCGTCGTGAAGAACCCTGAAACCAAACGAGAGCTTGGCCACCTTTGCCTACCGGCACTCCGGGTGTATGGCGTTCAACGCAGCAGCGGCGAAAGCCCCTGGCAAAGCGTCCACCCAACGAATGTCGACGTGGAAACAGTCTGGAATGACGAGTCAATTCGTGCCGTCATCCCCATGTTCGAAGATCTGTCGCAGATACCGACGGTACTGGTGATCGCCGTTGACCTCGAGGTGATCGCTTCAATGGACCAGAACCTTGACCGAGTCGGAATCATTAGCGGTGGTTCCATCTACCCCATGGCTTGGAACATCCTGTTAGGAGCCCGAAACGAAGGCTTCGGCGGCACACTCACAACCCTTCTCGCCGCAAATGAAGCTAAAGCTCAAGAACTTCTGGGACTTGAACCAAATGTTGCGGTCGCCGCTCTGCTCACTATCGGTAAACCAAAAAAACAATTAACAAAGCTCACCAGAAAAAAAGTCGAAGATTTCACAACCGTCGACCGAGCGGACGGCCCCGCGTTCACTGGTTAAGAGCTTGTCCCTAACCGTCAGGCCGGAACTGCGCGCCTAGAAATAACCCCGAGTTCGCACGAATTGGGGAGAGTGCCAAATAGCGAACCATGATCTCCAGCCACTCTCGACATGAAATACGCGTCACTCACCACCGGGTCGCCGTGCTCAACCATCAGCGTTGCCGCCCACGCAATCGCCATCTTCTCAACAAGTCGGCGTGCATCTCCTTCGGCGATGGGTTGCGAAAAGTCGTTCCGAAGGACGTTCAGCAGTTCGTCTAGCGCTGCGTCTTTGCCTCGCGATTGCTCTAGTTCCTCTAGAAAAACGTTCACACTTTCAGGATTTCGCGATGCCGCCCTGCCGATGTCTAAAGCGATCACGTTGCCCGCTCCTTCCCAAATCGCGTTTAAAGGCGCCTCGCGATACAGACGGGGCATAATTGAATCTTCGACATAACCGTTACCTCCAACGCACTCCATGGCTTCGCGAACTACAGGGGTGGATTGTTTAGTCAGCCAATACTTCGCCACGGGCGTCGCCAAGCGCGCGAACGTCCGCTCACGCTCATCAATTTCCATCCGCTCATGAGCGCCTGAAAGACGAGTAATCATCAACGTTGCAGCCTCAACTTCAACCTCCAGATCAGCCAAAACGTTTTGCATCAACGGCTTATCGATCAAGGTGGCCCCGAACGCATCCCTATGGGCCACATGCCACGCTGCTTGAGCAACTGCCTGACGCATCAAGGAAACACCCCAATTTGCGACGTCTAGCCGTGTCGAATGGACCATTTCGATAATGGTTGGAATGCCACGCCCTTCTTCACCGACCATCCACGCGGCAGTGTCGTCAAACTCCAATTCGGCCGATGCATTCGATCGATTACCAAGTTTGTCTTTAAGTCGCATAAACCTCAGCGAGTTACGGATTCCGTCAGGAAGAACCCGAGGCACAAGAAAACATGACATCCCCTTGGGGGCATACGCCAAGATCAGGAAAGCGTCGCACATTGGAGCAGACGTAAACCACTTATGTCCTTCTAAGCGGTACTCACCCCCAGGTCCTCCACCGTTGACAGCGACGGCAGTGCTGGTGTTCGCCCTCACATCAGACCCACCCTGTTTTTCTGTCATTCCCATACCTATAAGCACACCAGACTTGTGCTGAGGTGCACGAAGCTGATGTTCGTAGTTTCTGCTCAGAATGAGAGGCTCCCAGATTTCAGCTAGTTCGGGCTGATATCGCAGAGTTGTCAAAGCCGCAGACGTCATCGAAGTAGGACAACCGTGCCCCATTTCGATCTGTGTAATTAGCCCCATCAAGGCATTACGAGTTACATATCCGCCTTCACCCGCAGGTTGCTCGTATCGCATGCAGTGAATGCCCGCCTCAACAGCCAAATTCAACAGTGAGTGATAAGCGGGGTGGTATTCGACTTCGTCAATCCGGTCACCAAAGCGATCATGGGTATGCAGAATCGGTACGTTGCGATTTGCTAAACGAGCCCATTCTCTTATTTCGTCGCTTCCTACCTGCGACCCAAAGGCTGTGAGTAGGTCAGTATTCCCGCCCTCCCGACGCACTGCGGCTGGCAGAACTGGATCTGCAGTGAATAGGTTGTAATAATCCACAGGGCCAGGCTGATTATCAGAGGGACTCATGCTCCTAAACTACCTATAGCTGGCTTGGAGAAGACAGCTAAGCGAGCAGCGACTACCTTCACATACACAGCACGACCACAGGGCTTCGAAATCGGTCCACATAGGGGGAACGAGTGAAATACGCAGCACCATCTTCGGTAGAGGAGGCAACAGCGTTGCTTTCGTCCTCACCGTCGGCTCAGGTGTTCGCGGGTGCGACGGACGTCGTCCCGCAGATCCGCGCAGGGCGCCAGGCCCCCGAAGTCCTTGTCGACCTCAAAAAAATCGCCGAGTTAGTTTCGTTGACCAGCGACGATAAAAAATGGACAGTAGGTGCAGCAACTCCGACTGTCGAGCTCACTGAAAACCAAGCATTTAGCCAAGAGTTCCCCGGGATTTCTGAAGCAGCGGGCTTGATCGGGTCAGATCAGATTCAAAGTAGATCGAGTCTCGGTGGAAATCTGTGCAACGGTTCACCCGCTGCGGACTCAGTTCCCGCAATGATGGTCAATGGAACGCGTGCGCTGATCGCTGGCCCTAAAGGCAATCGCGTTGTCGACGTATCTGAAGTGGTGACTGGCCCTGGCCAAACTTGCCTCGGTAGTGATGAGTTCATTGTTGAGTTTGAGATCGATCGGGCACCTTCTCTCACTGGGGACGCGTACCTTCGAATGATTCCACGCACAGAAATGGACATAGCGGTTGTGGGAGTCGGAGCGCGAGTAACTCTCGCGGAAGACGGCACGATTGCCGCTGCGGCGTTAGCACTAGGAGCCGTCGCCCCGACCGTGGTCCGAGTTGCGGCCGCCGAAGAAGCGCTCATGGGCACAACGGCCGACGAAGACACACTCGCGGTGGTTGCTGCGGCCGCCAGCGAAGTGTGCAATCCCATTGACGACAAACGCGGCACAATTGCCTATCGGGAACAGGTCGCAGGAGTACTAGCAAAACGGGCTGTGCTGATAGCCATGGAAAGAGCACAACAAAGGAACGGAGGCGTCTGATGGCACGAACTCACATCACCACGGTCATCAACGGTGACGAAGTTGACTTTCTCGCCGAGGACAGCACCTCGTTGCTGAACGCGCTGCGCGACGAAGTGGGTCTTACCGGTGTGAAAGAAGGTTGTGGCACCGGAGACTGTGGATCTTGCTCAATTCTGCTAGATGAACGAGTCACCTGCTCTTGCCTAGTGTTCGCTCCCGAAGCCAGTGGCGCGAACATCCTGACCGTTGAAGGACTGGCAGACGCGGGCGAACTACATCCTTTGCAGCAATGTTTCCTAGAGGGCGCAGCGCTGCAGTGTGGTATTTGCACCCCGGGATTTCTCATCGCGGCGAAAGCGTTGCTTGACAAGAACCCGGATCCAACGGAAACCGAAATTCGCTATGCCTTAGCTGGGAACCTTTGTCGGTGCACCGGCTACGACAAGATTATTCGAGCGGTACAAGAAGCCGCAATGCAAATGAGGGAGCAGTAATGGCTCTTACAGAAGAAAACCCTGGATACAAATGGGTTGGCACACGACCTATCCGTCCCGATGGTTTAGACAAAGTTACAGGGAAAGCTCAATTTGGGGCCGACCTCACATTGCCCGGGATGCTCTTTGGCAAAGTCGTTCG
>DCYM01000028.1:4228-6832 GCA_002331465.1 Candidatus Neomicrothrix sp. UBA2110
GTCAATGCTGGGAGTCAAGGCGGTGATCACCGGTAGTGATTTCCCGGACTTGGCAGCTAATGGCGCCCACCCCAGCGACATCGACGTCGCTAACAACGCGATAGCTCGAGACAAAGTTCTCTACGAAGGTCATGTTGTTGCCGCAGTCGCTGCTACCACACGTGAACTAGCAGAAGCGGCCGCCAAAGCGGTTGAGGTCAGCTACGAAGTCCTGCCGCACGTGCTGACAGTTGATGAGGCCATGGCAGACAACGCGCCACTGTTGCACGAAAATATGATTACGAAGGGTGTGGAACCTGCCCCGGAGCAGCCCTCCAATATTGCGAGCCGTATTGTCCACGAACGTGGCGATTTAGAACAAGGCTTTGGCGAAGCCGACGTGGTTATAGAAAAAGAGTTCACGACGAAACCCGTTCATCAGGGTTATATCGAACCGCACGCCGCGGTAGCTGACGCAAACAACGACGGACGAGCCAACATCTGGTGTTCGTCCCAAGGTCACTTCGCGATGAGGGCCTACACAGCAACTGTGCTGGGAGTGTCACAAGGGACCTTAAAGGTCACCGCAGCCGAAATCGGTGGCGGTTTCGGTGGCAAAACAGTTATTTACCTTGAACCATTAGCAGTTCGTTTGTCGCAGCGTGCGGGGCGACCCGTCAAGCTCGTGATGGATCGAGACGAAGTCTTCCGGGCAACCGGTCCTACTTCTGGCACCAGGATCAAAGTGAAGATGGGTATTTCTAACAGCGGCGAACTGACAGCTGCTGAAGTATGGATGGCGTTCGAGGCAGGCGCGTATGCCGGCTCTCCCGTCGGAGCTGCGGGCATGACAGTTATCGCGGCCTATGACATACCCCACTTTCTTGTTGAGGGATATGACGTGGTGTGCAACAAACCACGAGTAGCTGCCTATCGAGCTCCTGGAGCACCAATGGCAGCTTTCGCAGTGGAATCAGTGCTTGACGAATTGGCTCGCAGCATCGACATGGATCCGATCGAGGTGCGCCTAGCAAACGCCGCCGTCGAGGGCACCCAAGCGTCGTACGGACCGAAGTTCCCTCGTATCGGGTTCGTCGAAACGTTGGAAGCGATAAAAGAACATCCCAATTACACCGCTGAACTAGGACCCAATCAAGGGCGAGGCGTGGCCGCCGGATTTTGGTTTAACGCTGGAATGAACTCCAGCGCGACCGTGCATATCAACGAAAACGGAACAGCAACTGTGGTTACCGGCTCTCCCGATATTGGGGGGAGTCGCCAATCCATGGCTCTGATGGCCGCAGAAGAACTAGGAATTCCCTACGAGTCAATCAAACCGGTCGTAGCCGACACTGAAACCGTCGGTTTTAACGACGTGACTGGGGGAAGCCGAGTGACGTTAGCTACCGGTGCAGCTGTAGTCGACGCGTGTCGCCTGGTCATAGAGGACCTTCGCGCCCGTGCCGCCAAGACCTGGGATGTTGAAATTGACCAGGTGGAATGGGTTGACGGTCAGGCCCAACACGTTGACGGATCTCAACCACCGTTGTCGCTCAATGCTCTGGCCGCTAAGTCAGGACGAACTGGAGGTCCGATTTCCGCGAACGCTTCGCTCAATGCGCGTGGCGTTGGAGCGGCTTTCTCCGCACAGCTCTGCGACGTGGAAGTAGATCCAGAAACCGGTGTTACTCGAGTTGTTCGCTATCTCACCGCACAAGACGCCGGCCGCGCCATAAGCCCCGACTATGTCGAAGGGCAAATGCAAGGTGGTGTGGTGCAGGGCATCGGGTGGGGCTTAAATGAGGAATACATACATGACGAAAACGGGGGCATGGAGAATCCGAGTTTCCTTGACTACCGCATGCCCGTCGCATCCGATTTGCCGATGATCGAATGCAGCATCGTGGAAGTGCCAAATCCGGCCCATCCCTACGGAGTCCGCGGTGTGGGCGAAGTGGGGATCGTCCCGCCCATGGCGGCACTAGCGAACGCGATTAACGACGCCACCGGTGTTCGCCTGACCGATTTACCGATGACGCCTATCAAAGTTCTCGAAGCCCTTAACGAACAGAGTGATTAATTGGGCTGATGGCACAAGTTCATTTTTCTGCTGGCTTACGCGAATTAACCGGAGGCCTTGCCCGAGTTGAGATCCAAGCGTCAACCGTTCGGCGCTTGATAGCGGCTCTTGATGACATGTTCCCCGGCATAGGGGAACGGCTTTCCGAAGCCTCATCAGTGGCAATTGATGGCGAAATTCTCACCGACGCTGAATTCGAGCCAGTGCCGGACGACGCTGAAATTCATTTCCTCGATATTTTGCAAGGCGGGTAGCACCGAATCGAGATCAGGACCCTGTCGGACTGAAACGCCTCAAGCTACTTGTATAGGAAATGAGCGCAGGTGACCGTACCCCGCCGCATCTGGGAGGAACCGTGTTCAATTTGGAATCTCGCACTGCTTCCGCCTCGCAAATCATCCTGGGCGTCGGTTTGGGAAACGAAAGCCGGTCCCTAAACCAAATAACTTGATTTACTAATCCATGCCATGCTTTCGAACCATGGAGCAACCGCCGAGTTCTCGGTCATCTAACGTCACGTTCCCCACTGAACGCGAGGCCAAAAG
>DCYM01000258.1 GCA_002331465.1 Candidatus Neomicrothrix sp. UBA2110
GGTTACAGAGAAGCTGATGACTTATGGCTTAGGGCGGGGCGTCGAGTACTTTGACATGCCTGTCGTTCGCTCGATCGTGCGCGACGCCGAACAGAATGATTACCAGTTCTCTTCGATCTTGATGGGTATCGTGAACAGCGACCCCTTCCAAATGCGAACAAAATCCGGAGAGACGGGTGTTGAATAACAACAGGATCTATAGATCAGGTCTGGATAAAGGAGACCGATAATGTTTATAACAAAGAAGTATATCTCCCGCCGCACTTTTTTGAGTGGCACAGGTGTGACCCTGGCCCTGCCCTTTCTCGAGGCAATGGTACCAGCGTTGACGGCTCAGGCTCAGACAGCAGCTGCACCAGTGAAACGCTTTGTGGGCATCTGGCATCCCCATGGCGCGGCGCCAGGGTATTGGAGCCCCGTTGATGAAGGTTCCAATTTCGAGTTCTCCTTCATTACCAAGCCGCTCGAGCCGTTCCGTGATCGCACTGTTCTGATCAGCGGTCTCGATTCCACGGCTGCCTATTCCACGACTGAAGAGCCCGGAGGAAACCATGCCCGCGGCGCGGTTTTTCTGTCGGGTGCGCGTCCAAAACGAGATGCTGTAAGCCCGTCTTTGGGGGTCACAGTCGATCAGCTGATTGCGCAGAAATATGGCCAGGACACTCTCTTGTCCTCGATTCAGCTCGGCATTGAGGATGCCAGCCATAACAGTGGCAATTGCAACTGGGGGTACAGTTGTGCCTACACGAATTCGATTTCCTGGGCCAACCCGACGACGCCCCTGCCCACGGAAGTTAATCCGAGGATTGCATTCGAGCGCATGTTTGGCGACGGATCGAGTCCAGAGGAGCGACGAGCAGGACGACTGCAGAGCGCCAGCATCCTGGACTCAGTGACGCGCGAAATCCCGCGTTTCAAGAAAGATCTCGGGCCGGGCGATCGGGCCCGACTCGATGACTATCTGGACAACGTCCGCGAGATCGAGCGTCGTATTCGAAACGCGACTAACAATCCGGCCGCCGAAGTTACTGCGGAAGTGCCGTTCGGAATACCCGAGAGCAAAGATGTTCATTTCAAGATCATGTACGACCTGATGGTTCTAGCGTTCCAGGCTGACATCACCCGCGCGCAGACGTTGATGTTAGGACGTGATCTATCAGGCACCACGTTCCCAGAAGCTGGTTATATCGGTGGCTGGCACGGGATCTCGCATCACGGAGACATTCCAGCGAACAAAGCTGGCTACGCACTGGTCAACCGCTATCACGTTGAGAACCTGGCGTACTTTGCCGAGAAGTTGCGGAACACTCCCGACGGCGACGGCAACTTGCTGGATCACGTACTGATCTACAAGAGCAGCAATATGGGTAACTCACACCGGCATGCGCACGAGAAGGTGCCGACCATCCTTCTCGGCGGGATCGACGGAACGTTTCCGGGGAATCGCCACCTAGTGTTCCCAGACAACACCCAGCGGTGCGCCAACCTGCTCTTGAGCATACTGCATATGTACGGCATTGAGCGGGATGGCATCGGCGAGAGCATGGGAACGGTGCCCCTGGTGTGAGGCGAGGAACATCGATGGGATTTCAACTCAGGCAAGCGATGTTGTGTCTGGCCCTTCTGGCCGTCATCTGCTTGGCTGTGGTACCTGCAGCAGCGCAATTTACTAGTAACTCGCGAATGGCGCGACCCGATGTAACACTGCCGTTGGGTCCGGCACGCGGCGTGATCTTAAGCAGTTGCACCGCGTGTCATGGGATCGATGAATATGGTTATTATGCGTTGGACCGCCAGGGATGGGACGAAATCATCGAGAGAATGAAGACAACGTCGAGCGGCTTGGCCCAAGGCGCGGTGATTGCCGACGCCGACAAAGCAATCCTTCTTGACTGGCTGGTTGAACAGTTCGGCCCCGAGTCTACTCCTTTCCCACGGGAGTACGTACCGAGGGTCCTTACGGAAGCGGACTACCTTATAGACGAAGGTGCTGAAGCCATCCTGGCTGGAACATGCGAAGCATGCCACTCCCTGGATCGAGTGCAGGAGGCCCGAGCCAACGAGGAACAGTGGCGCGCGCTCGTGCTCGCCATGATTGGGCGGGGAGCGGCATTACCACTCAGCGACGTCGAACCGCTCGTAGAGTGGTTGGCACGCACGCGCGGCACGAACCCGGCAAACTAAAAGTCTGCAAATCCTCTATAGCCGACCTAAGCAGTCTACTGGGTTTCGTTAGACATCATTGGAGATAGTCATGAAAAACCTTACCAACACAACCCTCCTCTTTCTTATGGTTATTGGATTTTCTGGGGGTTCGAGTGGCCAAGCTCCACAACTACAAACGGACATTACCTTCGTCGTCGTCGGTAAAACTGGAAACTTCAGCCAATCCGCTGGCGGCACGGTCTCAGCCCTTAACTACCATTTTTTTGCTGAAATATTTATCCAAGAAAACGGGAGGATTAAACAAGCAGCTCTGTTAACTCCTGACAACCCTTTTGAAGGTATCGCATTTTCAGACAGTGGCTATGCCCTTGAGATGCACGGGGGAAGATATCCGAATGAAATTGAACTTGAACACCACTATCCGGATGGTAATTATATTTTTCGCTATGACACACCTTCAACCGGTCTGTTGGAACAGCCTATCGCGCTGGCTAATTCTGCATCAGACAGTTCACGCCTGCCCGATGCACCACATATAATTTTGTCTCAGAACGGTAAGCTTATTTCACCCCACCTGATACAAGCGGATCTGCCGCTTACGGTGACCTGGAGCACTTTTGAGCAGGGCAATCAAGATCCTCTGGGGATCGTTAATGATCTGGTGTTTGTCATTATGGGCGACTGTCACGGCAATCGGATTTCACATAGTGGTCGGCCTTTTGAAAACGCCCCTTATCTAGATTACGCAGCAACAGAATTCATCATTCCTGCCGAGCACCTGCTGGCTGAAAATGCTTATCAGCTGTCTGTGGAACATGCCATTGTAGATACAACTATCACCAAAGGCGTACCAGGAATTGCCACTTTTGCCACTACAACCTTCCTCGATATTATGACCTTAGGAAGGGCAAGCGGTGAGGCTGCCTGCCCCGAAAT
>DCYM01000233.1:0-4675 GCA_002331465.1 Candidatus Neomicrothrix sp. UBA2110
AGGGAAACTAGCCGCAAGGTTCGCTCTTCAGCGACGTTCTGCCTGGAACAACCCCGAAGTGTCAACTCGTCGCGTCACGCAAGTCGCGGCGAAGTTCCCGAATTTCATCTCGCAGTCTCGCCGCGTATTCGAAACGTAAGTCTTCCGCCGCTTCCTGCATCTCCAGCTCAAGCGAATAGATGAGCCGGTGGAGATCATCTTCAGGGAGTTCGGCCAAGTCCTTCCTGGCTTGTTTCTCAGCAAGCGCGCGACGTGACGCCAACTTCTCAGGAACAGGTGCACCGGTTTCTCGACCACGAAGTACCAGTAAAATATCCGTCACGGCTTTTCGAATTGTCTGAGGGTCGATTCCGTGTTCAGCGTTGTATGACTGTTGCAGCCCGCGGCGGCGATTAGTTTCATCGATAGCTCTACGCATTGACTTCGTGACGTTGTCGGCATACATGATGACTTGGCCATCCACATTTCGCGCTGCCCGTCCAATGGTTTGAATCAGCGAGGTTTGGCTCCGGAGAAACCCTTCTTTGTCCGCGTCGAGAATTGCAACTAACGAAACTTCAGGTAAGTCCAAGCCTTCGCGCAGCAGGTTGATTCCGACCAGAACGTCAAATTCACCGAGACGCAAGTCGCGCAAAATCTCGATGCGTTCAATCGTGTCAATTTCGCTGTGTAAATATCGGACCTTGACTCCGAGTTCGAGTAGGTAATCCGTTAAATCTTCCGACATTTTCTTAGTCAAGGTGGTCACTAAGACTCGATCACCACGTCCGACCGTCACCTCGATCTGGTCGATCAAGTCGTCGATCTGGCCGCGCGTTGGTTTGACCAACACCTCTGGGTCAATGAGACCCGTCGGACGAATGATTTGTTCGACTACTTGGTCGCTTACTTCGACTTCAAAATCGCTTGGGGTGGCTGATAAAAATACGACCTGATTCAGTCGTTCCATCACTTCTTCAAACCGCAGCGGTCGGTTGTCGCGTGCTGACGGAAGCCGGAAGCCGTGCTCGACCAGGGTGTCTTTTCGAGATCGATCGCCTGAGTACTGGCCGTGGAGTTGGGGAACCGCTACATGACTTTCGTCAATTACTAATAGGTAGTCGTCCGGAAAGAAGTCGAGGAGAGTGTAAGGGGGCTCGTCGAAGGTCCTGCCATCTAGGTGCATTGAGTAGTTTTCGATGCCATTGCAGTAGCCGACTTCCTGCATCATCTCCAGGTCATATTCGGTCCGCATTCTCAGGCGCTGCGCTTCCAGCAGTTTGTTTTCAGATTCGAATAATGCAAGCCGTTGTTGCAGTTCGTCTTCGATGTCTTTCATAGCCCGATGGATCGTGTCTGCATCGGTGACGTAATGGCTTGCCGGGAACACAGTCACTTCCTCGAGTTCGGCTAGCCGCTCCCCCGTCACGGTGTCGATTTTTGTTATTCGTTCAATGTCATCGCCGAACAACTCGATACGAACTACGAACTCTTCATACGCTGGATGTATCTCGAGAGTGTCACCTCTCACCCGAAATTTGCCGCGCGTTAGATTCATGTCGTTTCGTTCATATTGCATGTCGATTAGTCGACCCAGGACCTCACGCTGGTCATGCGTCTCTCCCGCGCGTAGATACAACATGTGTTTCAGGTAAGCCTGTGGAGGACCTAGACCATAGATCGCTGACACTGAAGCAACGACTATCACGTCTCGGCGCGTGAGGAGTGCAGCGGTGGCTGAGTGGCGAAGCCGATCGATCTCGTCGTTGACCGACGAATCCTTTTCTATGTACGTGTCCGAGGTCGGCATGTAGGCCTCTGGCTGGTAGTAGTCGTAGTACGAGACGAAATATTCGACTCGGTTATCAGGAAAAAATTCCCGAAACTCGTTGGCTAACTGTGCTGCCAAAGATTTGTTAGGCGCGAGGACAAGCGTGGGTCGTTGAACTTTTTCTATAGTCCATGCGATCGTTGCACTTTTCCCTGATCCGGTTATACCGAGCAGAGTTTGGAAACGATGTCCTGCTTCCACGCCTTCTGAGAGTCGTTCCACCGCGTTCGGTTGATCTCCCGCTGGCGAGAAGTCTGAGACGACCCGAAACGGATGGGCCGCAGTGGGTGACGGTCGTGGATCAGAACTCACAGAAACAGCTTAGGAACCACGTTGCGACGCTATGGGCCCTTAGGCGCCTGTTTGCGTAAAAATCGCATGATCTTTACGGATTTCTCGTTTCAGTCACACTCATAGGCCGATCTATGGGTATCCTCCGGCGCTGAGTGCCAAACGCGAGCTTTTAGCTTGGCCACTTGTAAGGCAAATATGAGCAACAAATCCAAAGATGACGACATTGACGAGACGGAACCGGACCCAGACGCGCTTGACGACGAGATAGACGAAGATCCCGGGGGTGACTCCGAGGAGGACGCACCGGTCGGTGATGACGAAGATGACGACGAAAATGAAGAAATTCCAGCTGGTGCGCGCCCATCTGGTGACGAGGACGACGAAGAAGACGACGACGAGGTCGAAGCCGATCTCGACACCATTCTCAAAGAGCGGCTCTCCTCCGCTGACGAAGAAGATGAAGAAGAAGAAGAAGACGAAGGCGTAATCACTACCGCTGAAGGCGATCGCATACCAAGTAAGCAGGAAGACGAGATTCTCTGTGAGGGCTGCTTCTTACTAGTCCGAGAGTCGCAATACGACACGCGGGATAATGTGCCAAGCTGCCCTCATTGCGGAACGCAATTGAACGTATAGAGATCGGGGGGGCCGTGGATCTAAATGGCAAGGTGGTGGTCGTAACCGGCGCTGCGAGCGGCATAGGCCAGGCATGCGCTCACGCGTTCGCAGGTGTCGGAGCAGAGGTTGCTGTTGTCGATATCGACGAGGTCGGCGCAGCGAAGGTCGCTGCAGCGGTGGGAGGTATCGCTGTCCCATGCGATTTGGCCGAACAAGCAGCTATCACCGAGATGGTGTCACAAGTGGAACGTGACCTCGGCCCCGTTGAGGTGCTGTTTAACAATGCGGGAATTGGCTCCGGCGCGGGTCTGCTTAACAGTTCCTTAGACGAGTGGCAGCGTCAATGGGATGTGAACCTAATGTCGCATGTTCACGCGATTCGCGCTGTGCTGCCCGGGATGCTAGAGCGAGGCGAGGGCTACCTTCTACATACAGCCTCCATGGCCGGCGTGTTGTCATCTCACGGAAATCTTCCTTACGCGGTGAGTAAACACGCAGTAGTGGGGCTAGCCGAATGGCTCGCATTCACATACGCTCACCTCGGAATTCGTGTTTCGTTGCTGGCGCCGTTGGCCGTCCGCACCCCGATGTTGGGCGATGCTGCCGACGGGGAATGGGCGAGCCAGGCTGGGGGACCGATCAAAGAACCCGTAGAGGTAGCTCAACAGGTCCTTGACGCCATCACGACGGAGCGATTTTTGATTCTCACGGACTCCATTGCCCAGACTTGGATGGAGCGAAAGACCGCCGACCCAGATCGCTGGTTACATGGCATGAGTCGACTCCAGCAGCGTTTAGAGGGAGTGGACGACGCTGGGCTACCCGAGAATTGACCCAGTAACCCCCGTGGGCTTCGGGAGGAGATAACAGATGCAGTCAGGCGGACTGGTCTGGATACCTCTGACTCTGGGGGCAACGATTGCTCAAGTTTTTAGGACTGCGCGTCAACACGAATTACGCCAATTCTTGTCGTCTTCGGGGGCTGCTTATGTCCGGTTCTTATTCGCGTGGCCGCTTGCGGTGCTTTGGGGTTTACTCACCTGGCTGCGCTTGCCAGAAGGCACTGATATTCAAATAGATTTCTGGTTGTGGTCAGCGATGGCCGGATTGGTTCAAATAACTGGAACCATTTTGCTACTTCAAGCCTTTCGCGCTCGAGATTTCGCGATCGGCACTGTCTATTCCAAAGCGGAAGTCATTCTCGTAGCTATCGGCTCAGCTGTGTTCTTAAATGAGCCCCTACGGGGGCTCGGCTGGCTCGGTGCAGCAGTCGTGCTGATTGGAGTAGCGCTCCTCGCTGCGACCTCAGGCATTGAGGCTGCTCTACAGCGATGGGGTGACCCCTCTGCCCGGCTAGGAATTGGAGCTGGTTTGTTTTTTGCTTTGTCCGCAGTGGGCATTCGAGGTGCTGCCACGTCAATTATCTCGGCCACGGTTTGGGAGAGAACCTCGTTGACATTGCTGACTATTCTGTCGTGCCAAGCTTTACTGCACGGCGTTTTTCTTGCAGTTACCGATCGGCATCAACTGGTTCTTATCTGGACGCACCGCGCGAGGTGTCTGTCAGTCGGGGTTCTGAGCTTTGCCGGCACGACTGGATGGATCGCCGCAATGACCGTGGCGACAGCCGCCAAGGTGAGGACCCTGGGCCAAGTCGAGATAGTTCTGGTTTTTTTGATCTCATTAATTCGAATGCGAGAGCAACATCCTGGACGAGACTACTTGGGAAGCGGCCTTGTCCTCATCGGGGTGCTATTGGTCGTCGCCCTGGGTTAGACACCGGCGTGTAACAACTGCATGGGCTTTAAGGCCATCTAGCTATCGTCCGGCTCGGGCGTCGGTTCAGTCGAGGGTAAAGCCCTCGCCCATTGGTTCGCTCGATCGATTTGCGTGTCGAGCCCCTCCAGCGCCACTGAATTGTCGATGACGAAATCTGCGACTTCGAGCCGTTTT
>DCYM01000233.1:5082-6357 GCA_002331465.1 Candidatus Neomicrothrix sp. UBA2110
CACTGCAGTCTCAGGCGGGGTGTCGACTACCACAATGCCGCTGACGATATAGCGGGGTGGCCCGCCCGCGATGATTCCTTCCACGAGGAGAGGGATGTCGAGCACTAAGAGATTGTTAGTGTTCGCTTGTTGGCGAATTCGACGGCGAATCTCACGATTAACCGGTGGGTGTACAAGGCGGTTCAGTTCGTGAAGGGCTTCTTCGTCGTTGAAGACGATTTTTGCAATGGCCTGTCGGTCTAGTGACTGATCGGCATTGACAATAACGTCGCCGAAATGGGCGACCATGTCTGCGTGGACCTCTTGTCCGGGAACTTGCAGCTCACGAACAATGAGATCAGCGTCAATCAGGATGGCATCGCGTTCAACAAATCGGTCGGATACGGTGCTCTTGCCGCTTCCAATGCCACCGGTCAACCCGATGACTATCACGCGCCTACCTACGCTTCCTCAGTCGCCACTGAAGCGTCGTCATCCACCGGAGCGTCGTCATTCACTGAAGCCTCGCCATCCGTTGACGCTTCTGCTTCCTCACCGGCCGGATCGTTGTCTTCGTATTCAGCGACGGCTTGCCGATATGCCTCTTCGCCATGCTCTTCGTAGTACTGGCGCCATGCTCGTTCAGCTTCGGATTCTTCACCCTCGACAGGTGCGGCGTAGTCAAACTCGCCAATGAAGTTGCCTGCTTCGTCGTAGGCGTGCTCACCGAAGGCCTCTTGGTATTCCGCTGCAACCACACCGCCCTCAGCTGCCTGCTTGATTGACAAGCTGATGCGTCGGCGCTGAAGATCGAGGTCGATGATTTTGACCCAAAGTTCTTCAGCTGGAGTTACTACCTGCTCGGGAAGTTCAACGTGGTGCGCTGACATCTCGGAAATATGAACGAGACCCTCGATCCCATCGCCAACCTGTACGAAAGAGCCGAACGGGACAAGCTTGGTGACCCGCCCATATACCAACTCCCCGACCTTGTGGCCGTTGGCAAATTCCTGCCAGGGGTCTTGCTGTGTTGCTTTTAGCGAGAGAGAGATCCGTTCGCGTTCGCGATCAACCTCAAGTACCTCCACATCGACTTCATCTCCCACCGTTACCACGGAACTGGGGTGATCGACATGCTTCCAGGAAAGTTCTGAAACGTGGATTAGTCCGTCCATGCCTCCCAAATCAACGAACGCGCCGAAACTTACGACCGAGGACACCACCCCGCTGCGCTTTTCGCCTGGCTGAAGGTTGTCTAGGAACTCTTCTCGTTGCTCTTTTTGTGTTTCTTCCAGC
>DCYM01000185.1:0-1802 GCA_002331465.1 Candidatus Neomicrothrix sp. UBA2110
AGGTCTTCGATCTCGGCGGAGTCGAAATTGAAGTAGTTCATACTCCCGGACATACCAGAGGGCATTGCGTCTTCGTGATTCCTCAAGCTCGGACCGCTTACCTTGGCGATATTGAGTTGTCAGGATTCGGCCCCTACTACTTTGACGAATGGTCATCTCTTGATGAATTTGAACAATCCATTGAGCGATGTCGATCGCTTGACGCTGATCATTTCGTAACTTTTCACCACAAATGGGTGATCTCCGGTCGCGCAAAATTCCTCGCCATGTTGGAGGATTTCGCAAATGTGATCGTTAGCCGCGAGTTGTCCATGCTTGAGTTCTTAAAAGAACCTCGATCATTGGACGAGTGCGCTGTTCATCGATTTGTGTATCGCCCCCATGTCGATATGAAGTTTGTGGATCACGTCGAACTTCGCTCCGCTCAGATCCACTTGGATCGAATGGTAGGAGACAGACGAGTGACCCAAATGCCGGATGGGAAGTTCCGATCTCGCTGACGTCAGCCGAGGCCGCCTTTGTGTAAATGAGCTGTCTCGTTGAACGCTGTTATGACGGGGCGACCGTCTCGTATCACTATTTTCGTTATTTGCGCCTGCGCCACATTCAAGCGCCAAGAAATTTGTTCAGATACACCTAACGCCCATGCGATTGTCGACTTGATCGGCGAAACGTGCGTGAATACGGCCACTCTTAGTTCTTCGGCTTCGGAGATTATTTCCTCGCACGCTGCCGCAACCCGTTGGTCTAACTCAATGAGCGATTCCCCACCAGGAGGAGAAAATGAAGGATCCGCTCTCCAAGCTGCCCATTCATCGGGTGTGATATCGGCTACAGGACGCGAGTCCCATTCGCCATAGTCAAGTTCAATCCAACGCTCATCTATACGGGGAATTTGCCCCAATAGTTCAGCTGTTTGGAGGGCCCTCTGAAGTGGCGACGAAATCACACGGTCCACGGGACCCAATGCTTTCGCTATCCACCCAGCCTGTTTTTGTCCTTCGTCGTCAAGCGGATTGTCGACTCGGCCCTGCAAAAGCCCGGCGGCGTTGGCCACAGTTCTTCCATGTCGAACTATGAACAACATTAGTAATTCTTGGTCTGAGGGTCGGTTATTTCCCGGTCAAGGCGACCAGTTCGAATAAACAGTCGACGCCGAGCGGAACTGGTTAAGCCCATCCGACGCCAAGCCCAGCAAAGAGCAACAAAACCGAGACACTCCAACAACAGGACAAGATTGAATGAGCGAGCGCTTGCAGGCATCGAAGCACCTACAAAAGACAGGCCAGTAACCGGCCACCAGAAGATTTGGGTGTTCATCCATGCGCCGTCGAACACCAGGTGCCAGAACATACCTATTGGAAGCGCTAAGACCAGTCGACGCCTGTGTCGGCGTCCAATAGTGCCGAGCATAAAGATCGACATCAACACAATCGGAGCTAAAAGTGTGTGCGTCACCCAAGTATTACCAAACAAACCGCCGATCAGATCAGGTAACAGGGCGCCGGCGATGACGAGGCGATGATCTATGGCAGGGTCTCGGAAGGTGAACCACATCGCTACGAGCGCTGTGCCGGCAAACCACAAGAACATCAGGGAGGCCGTTACCGAATAAGAAGTGCGCCGCACTCTGGACATTCCGAAGGCTCGTTACTTGGCAACCTTCGGATTCGATCAATTTCAACGGCTGAGATCCCCAAAAAACAGGCCCCACAGGATGTGCCAACGAGCCGACCTACGGCGGTATGGTCCCCCATCCTGTTGCGGTTGCGCTCGTAAAGCGCTACCAAATCGTCTCCAGC
>DCYM01000185.1:2199-21712 GCA_002331465.1 Candidatus Neomicrothrix sp. UBA2110
GCTTGAGCCACGGCCAACTGCTCTTCCAGATCACGCAGCGTTTCGCCGCCAACGCTACGTTGCGCTTCAATTCCAGCTTCTTCAAGAGCGAATGGTTCAATTTGTTCCATTAACTCAATGATTTGGTCTTCCAGAACTGTTTGGCGGCGCGAGATGGACTCAATTTCGTTCTGCATGGCAGCCGCGTCTTTCGGTGAGGTGATCTCGCCGCCGTAGAGCGCACTAGTTGATTTCGCAATTTTGTCTTCTAAACCCTGAACTTCCGCTTCCCGATCTGTCTGACTTCGCCTGAGAACTTTCAACTCAATCATTACCGCGTCGAGTTGTTCTCCTAGCCGCACTTCTTCGCCTTGAACCTCCGTGATTTGCTGGTGCTCTGGGAGCGTCGCAAAGCGATGAGAAAGCTGTGAGAGCCTGGTATCTAGCTCCTGAAGTTGTACTAACACCTCAAGCTCGCTCAATGCTGCCTCCTTGAAAACATCAAATCTTGACCCTCAACGTCTTCCGGTTTTATCACGCACGGCAACTATCAAGTCCCATTCTCTTTTTCTTCCGAGGGAACAGTAGTGGTAGTCACCGGGTCGCGGCCGGGCACTAACCCACAATTCAGGTATTGATCTCTATGAACGCCAACGTTGGAAAGTTCAGTAATTCGACAGTTCGCCTCGGGGTGTGCCACAAAGCTGCCCGAGTTAAGGTCCACTTCCACCATCGAACATGGCAAGTCGAACTGCATGGCTCCACGATCTTGATCTAGCTGTATGTCCACTGCGCACATCTCGTCTGACAAGTACAAAAGCTGCGAGTTTCGTTGAGGTGGAGGTGGTTGACCAAACGACAAGACTTCTTGGTCCTGCAAAACGCGCGTCATGTATGCCGCCCAAACGCGTGCAGGAATCCATCCACCTGTCCCGTCCCGACCTTGAATGTCAGTCATAGACACTTTTTCTTCAGGATGTCCCATCCAAATCGAAGTGCTCAGGTGAGGTGTGAAGCCCACGTACCAGGCATCACTGAAATCCTGCGAGGTGCCAGTTTTTCCGGCAGACGGTTGACCACTCTCCAGACGCGCTCTGCGCCCTGTCCCAGCAATGACATTTTGCTCTAGGGCTTCTGTTACCCATGCCGCTGTAGTTGATTTGATCGCTCGGCGGCCTCTCGGCACATGCTGGTACAGCACCGATCCCGACGCATCTTCGATCTTACTTATGTAATACGGCTCCATTCGGAGGCCATCATTGGCTATAGCGGCATAGGCCACCGCTTGTTCAAGGGGCGTGACTTCTTGTGCCCCTAGCGATAACGAAAGGTATGGGCGGAAGGAATTTTCAGCGTCGCGTCCCAAAAGCCTATTTGCTACCTCGACGACGTTTTCTAGACCAGTTCGTAATCCCAGACGTACGAATCCGCAGTTAGAACTTTTCAACACAGCGAATTGGACAGTGCCCACTACTCCGTCGTTCTCATTGAAGTTGTCAACCTCGTAGTCCACGTTGGGTGGGTTAGGAAACGTGCAGGGCCCTTTCCCGCTAATGGTGTCGAAAGGAAATAATCCAGCTTTTTCGACCGCAGCTGCCAGGACGTAGGTCTTAAATGAGGAGCCGGGCTGTCGTCTTCCTTGCGTGGCAAGGTTGAATTGGAATTCAGCAAATTCGGGGCCGCCGATAAATGCCCGCACCGCACCGCTAGAGGGGTCTACTGAAGCCATCGCAACTTCAAAGTCGCCCGTGCCTTCGGGCAGCACCTCTCGCACAGCTTCTTCCATCTGTCGTTGAAGAGTCGCGTCGAATGTGGTCCAGACCCGAAGACCGCCGTTGTAAACCTGTGCGAATCTTTCTTGGTACGTCTCCCCTAACGCCGGGTGTTTCAAGAGTGCTTCGGTTACTTCGTCAAGGAAATAATCTCGTCGGAGCGTTTCGTCGGTTCGTTGCGGGCTTCTGTTTCGATCAGGAAGACCACGTTGTTCAAACCGCTTGCGTGCCTCAGCATCAATGATGCCCGCATCCTCTGCGCTCTGGAGCGACATGCTCCGACGTTTCCCGACAACCTCCGTGTCGTCGAAACCATCGTAGATTCCGGGACTTCTGATGAGGCCAGCCAGAAACGCCGCGTCTCCGACGTCAAGCTCTCCAACGTCCTTCCCGAAATACGTTTCAGCTGCAGCCTGAAGGCCGTAGGCACCGTTACCAAAATAAATCTCATTCAGGTAGAACTCGAGAATTTCTTGCTTGGTGAACTCCTCCTCAAGTCGCGCAGCTAACACGGCTTCACGAATTTTCCGGCTAAAAGAGCTTTCGTTCCCAACGATCCGTAATTTCACGATCTGTTGCGTGATCGTCGAACCACCTTGGGTGATCCCGCCACTCGTGATGTTTTGAATCATTGCTCGGGAAATAGCGCGAATGTCCACCCCGTTGTGTAGCCAGAATTTGTTGTCCTCGACAGCTAACAATGTGGCGAGCACTTCTTCTGGAACTTGGCTTATTTTGACCAACTCCCGATCGATGTCGTAGCGCAAGATTCCTATTCCATTGCCGTCACTTCCATAGACCTCGGTTCGCTGAGCCCCGGGCGAAAGATTTAGGGCAACGTCAATTCGTTCTCGCTCCACAGCGAACAACGCTTCTTTGCTGTGCGGTGCGATTGCCATGCCAACGCTTGTTAATAAAACGGCGAATGCGATCGCCATCACAAGGAGAACAGGAAGACGTAGAAGGCGTCGAAAGGAGCGCACCATTCCTCGAAGGTACCGGCCACCGAGACTCAGAAAGCGTCGCTCACGAAATCCCCGTTGTCATTTACACCTATTTGTAAGCAATCATGGGGTTGTGTCTAAGTCGCTAACTGACGCTTCTTCTTTGGATCCGACTCGAACTTGGGTGATTGACGGGGGTCCCCGGATTCCGTCGCTCCCCGCTGAGGCGTCGCCATCTCTGGTCATCGCCGCTGATATTGGCTACCAGCACGCTCTAGCTCTGGGATTATCGGTAGATGTTGTCGTAGGGGATTTCGATTCACTTGCCCCAGACAACCTTCAAGAAACCGATGCTGGCTTACTAGTTCAGCGACATCCCCAGGACAAAGATGCGAGCGATCTTGCTCTCGCCTTGCAATTCGCTTGGACAGCGGGGGCAACAAGTGTCGACGTTCTCACCGGAGGGGAAGGAAGACTCGATCATTTACTTGTCGGATTAATGCTCATTGCTAACGAGGAAAATATTGGGCATCGGATTGTCACTCACTGCGGACCTAGTCGCGCTGTGGCATTGCAACCAGGGAAACCTTTCGATTTAGAAGTTACAGCGGGCTCGTGGTTGACTCTCCTCGCGCTAGACAGCGACTCAAGTGCATCTACGAAAGGATTGCGTTGGAATCTCGCTGCCACCGACAAAGTCTCGCCTTTCAGCAGTTTGGGACTCAGTAACGAAGTGGTCCAAAGCCCAGAAATCACAGTGCACCGAGGCGTGCTTTTGGTAGTGGTCACTTCCCGCGATGGATAAAACATTTCTTCGATTTGGCATGACTGTTTGCACCGTAGCTCTCGTCGCCCTTTTCGGCGGGGGTTGTGCAACTACTGCGCAGACCGCGACCACGATACGACTATTAACTCACGAAGAGTTTCACTTGCCGCAGGAGGCAATTGACGACTTCACAGCCCGTACAGGAATTGAAGTGCTCGTATTCATGGAAAAAGACACAACTGCCATGGTCGATCTACTTGAGAGAACAGTCGCTAGTCCAGTTGCAGACGTCGTTCTGGGGATCGATAGTCTCGAACGTCGACGAGTCACAGAAAACAGACTGGTAGAGCCCTATCGTCCGATCGCGGTAGACCGCCTCGATCCTTCGTTATTACTCCAAGATGAAATGCTGACTCCGATAAGTCAGTTAGCAGCCTGTTTGAATCGATCAAAATCTCGATACGACTCCGCTCCACGTCGCGTAGATCAATTACCTGAACCGGGTGACATGCCGCTGCGACCACCCGAAAAGATCGACGACCTTGCAGATCCTCGACATGCTGCAACCGCTGTAATTCCAGATCCGCTATCGAGCCGGCTGGGTCTTTATTTCTTGGTAGCGATCGAACGCCTTCATCCAGAAAACGTCGAAGGTGTCACTCCCTGGCCAAAGGTCGTCGATGCGATGCTTCGCTGGGGAGTCGAAATTGCTCCGAGTTGGGAAGAGGCTTGGTTTAGCCGTTTTCAACCTTCAGCTGGCTCAGAGAATACCGACACCCGTTCGCTGACCTGGGGCTCTTCGGGGATGCCCGCCGTTAGTGTGCGATTTCTTCCCGAACTTCCAGATGACGTAGACGTCGCCGTCATCGATAGCGGGTGCGTAAAGATTGTCAACTACGCGGGAGTAGTTAGCAACACACCTGACCGAAGAAACGCTGGTCGACTTGTCGACACCCTCATTGAGCCCCTCTTTCAGTACGGAGTTCCCGATCGCTACGGGAGCCGCCCCACTAGAACTGACATCGTTCGCACAGAGGCTTGGAGGCGGTTCGGTGTCGACGTGACCGCTATCCCCATAGATGAATGGCGAATTGGGCCACTCTGGGAAGTCTGGCTGATGACCTGGAAACAAATCGTGGATTCGGTCGCAAGCGGCGAGGAGCTCCTACCACCAGTTGTTGAGGTGACTTTGCCCGCTGAGTGACCTCTGCATCACGGCGAACTTATCGGTCGTTGTCAGGGGTCTGGCCGTAGTCGTGCCATGGGCGATCTCTATCAGCGACAGCATCGCGAACGTTTCCTGAGTTAATTTGCGATACCCATTTTTGTGCTTCAGGAGTGTGGCGAGCGATGCCATCAAAGAACGTCCCCAACATCTGGGAAGTGCGGAGCCCCATGTTTTCGAAAGCCTGGTTAATGAGAAGCTTATTGAGAGCAAGTTGATTAGCCGGGATGTTGATAAAGCGACGCGCTTCGGTTTCTGCTGCGTTCGACAAATCGCCCGGGTCACAGACATGTGAGACTAAACCGATGCGAAATGCTGTTTCAGCATCGATTGGGCGTCCCGTTAGCAAAAATTGTTTCGCATGTTCGAGGCCAATGCGGTGCACCCACATCATGGTGGTCGGTGTTCCATATATACGACTGGGTGCGTAACCAATCTGTGCGTTACTAGCCATGAAGAGAAGGTCCGCGCAAAGTATTAGGTCGGTAGCTCCTCCAAGAGCCCACCCTGAGATTTCACCAATAACGGGTTTGGGGCACTCCCAGATTTTCATGAAGCGACGCACATTTGCTGCCATTGATTGGTAGTCAGCTACAGGATCCCAAACTTCTGGTTCGCGAGCAGCATTCGCTATGAATTCGTCAAGGTCGTACCCAGCGGAGATGTTGTTTCCCGCTCCTCTCAGAACAATCGACGCGACATCGCTTGCAGATGTGGCTTGTTCGACACCATCTGCTACTCCTTGGATGACCTCAACAGTGAGGGTATTCAACCGCTCTGGTCGATTGATCGTGATGAGCGCCACACCATCACGCTCTTCATACAGCACAGATTCAGCCAATGGATCAGCCTCCGGTCTCGGATCGCAGTTGTCGTAGAGTAGTGGCCGCTGTCTATCGGCTACACCCGTTCAGATTGATCTGACTCGGCCATCGATCTTCCAAAAAGGACCGGCCATGCTTGACACCATTACCCTCGGGACGAAAACAGGGCTCCGCGTACCTCGGCTATGTCTCGGCACCATGAACTTCGGCGAGCCGGGCAGAGGCCACCAAGGAGATTGGACTTTGGGAGTCGACGACGCCCGGCCGATTTTTGAAGCTGCCATTGAATCGGGACTTTTTTACTTCGACACTGCTGATATTTATGGTGTCGGAGCTTGTGAGGAAGTGGTGGGACAGCTTTTAGGCGAGTTGTTAGAACGCGACGAATACGTCATCAACACCAAGGTCGCAATGCCTATGGGTCGCGGGGCCAACCAAGGCGGGCTTTCCAGAAAGCACATTATGGAAGGCGTTGATAGTTCACTCCGTCGTCTAGGACTTGACTACGTAGACCAACTCATTATCCATCGCCACCCACACGGCATCAGAGGAGCAGCCTCCACCCCAATTGAAGAAACCCTTGAAGCACTTAACGATGTCGTCAAAGCAGGCAAGGCTCTCCATATTGGTGCTTCTTCGATGTTCGCTTGGCAATTCGCTGAATTGCAGTTGACTGCTCGTATCAATGGCTGGACAGAATTCATCAGCATGCAGAACCATTACAACCTTATTTACCGCGAGGAAGAACGCGAAATGAATCCTTATTGTCTCAGCACTGGAGTTGCTCTACAGCCCTGGTCGCCGTTGGCGCGCGGAATCTTGGCCGGCGCATATCGGGGCAGTCTCGACGGTGGGACCACCGACCGTTCCACAGGTCAAGACCGCACGCGAACCGAATCGCTTTACCGAGGCGAAATGGATTTTGAAATTGCTGATCGGGTCATCGCACTTGCAGACGAACGCGGCTGTCGGCCGGCCCAGATAGCTATTGCATGGCTGTTGTCGAAACCAGGGGTTACTTCCCCGGTCGTGGGTGTGTCACGTGTTGAACAGTTACAACAACTCGTTGAAGCTTGCAGCATCAAGCTTTCACCTCAAGAAATTGGTCACCTGGAAGAGCTATATCGTCCGGTCGATAACTTGCTATCCATCGGTACCTCTTAGAGAAACGATAAAGACACTGGTTTGAAACGCCAGAGTGTCAGCTCGGTGTCAGGGCACACGGGATGTCAGACTGGGGTCATGGTCTGGATCATCGTCATCATGTTGCTCTCTCTAGGTGTTATCAGGTGGCTTCGACACGCTGAGGACACGGCGCGGAGCCAAATGACAGGGACGCCTATCGAAGACCTAGAAGATCCACCTTGGAAACAACGCTTCGAAAAACCTTGGAGCTAGACCCTTCTGAGACAGCTGTAAACGTCGCAGAATCGCGCATCCGTTTCGCTCATTGACAGCACTAGGGCTAGCCTCCTCTCTCAGTGAGGCCGAGGCTCAGTAACGAAATAGACCTCGGGACCGAGGGGGTTTGGTGTGAAAGCAGCAGTTCTTAATGAAATTCCAGGTGAACTTGAGATAACCGAAGTCGGGATCGACAAACCCGGACCTCGTGAAGTTCTTATTCAAACCGCAGCGGCCGGCCTTTGTCACAGCGATCTACACTTCATGGAAGGTAAGTACCCGTATATGACACCCGCGGTGCTCGGGCACGAGTCGGCGGGCGTGGTGGAGGCAGTCGGATCCGATGTCACCTATGTGCAGCCCGGGGATCATGTCATCACGTGCCTTTCCGTGTTTTGTGGTCACTGCTCGTACTGCATCGAGGGTCGCTTGTCTCTGTGCTCGAACAAAGATTTAGAGTGCAACCGGGGCCCTGATGAAACTCCTCGCCTAACGATCGATGGTGCTCCTGCTTGGCAATTTCTCCATCTCTCATCATTCGCGGAGCAGATGTTGGTGCATGAGCACGCAATAGTGAAGATCCGAGAAGACATGCCTCTCGATCGCGCTTCGCTCATTGGCTGTGGAGTTATGACTGGTGTCGGGGCGGTGTTTCGAACCGCTCGGGTGGAGCCCGGAGAGACAGTTGCAGTGTTTGGTGCGGGCGGTATTGGTCTTGGCGCGATTCAGGGAGCACGAATTGCCGGTGCTGGCAGGATTATCGCCGTCGACATGCTTGACAACAAGCTTGAAGTCGCCCGGCAAATGGGTGCGACTGACACTGTGAATGCTGCCGACACTGACGCCGTTGCAGCGATTCATGAGATGACTAGCGGCGGTGTTCACAAATCGTTTGAGGCGGTAGGTCTCAAACAAACTACGGAACAATCTTTCCAAAGCTTGCGCAACGGCGGCACTGCGACTGTGATCGGAATGATTCCTATTGGCACCAATGTGGAACTTCATGGCGTCGACTTCTTGTTTGAGAAGAAAATTCAGGGGTCAAACATGGGGTCGAACCAGTTCCGCACCGACATGCCTCGTCTAGTCGACATGTATCTCGATGGAAGACTGATGCTCGACGAAATGGTGTCGGCTCGTATCAGCTTGGAGGAAATCAACCATGGTTTCGAGGCGATGAAAGCCGGATCAGTTACTAGATCCGTGATCATGTTCGACTGAGGTACACAGCAGGTCGTAATCACTACCAGTCATAAACGGTGTTCAAGACACCGCGTACCCGCCCTACCAGGGTGCAAGCGTTAATGTTTTTTGCTCTAAGCACCCTGTTGGCTGCGTCGTCAACTCTATCGACTGGTATTAAGCCCTCGTGAACTGCACGGTCAATTGCGTCAAAGGTAGGACCGACATCTGCGAGGTTTCCTAAAACCAGTAAGTCGGCACCGGCTGCTAGCGACATGACAGCCGCTTCATCGACGGTCCAATGGTCAGATATGGAGCGCATGTTGAGTGAGTCGGTTACCACCAGCCCATCGAATTGTAAGTCGCTTCGTAAAAGACCATCAATGGCTGCCTTAGACATCGACGCGGGCAGGTCGTCCGTTAAGTCCGGCACCACAATATGCCCAACCATGATCGCAACTTTTTCAAAGGAAATGGCTTCGATAAAGGGAACAAGGTCGTTTTCGCGCAACTCCGCTAACGGTGGTCCGATAGAACGCCCTAAGTGTGAATCGGAATCTACTGATCCGTGACCGGGGAAGTGTTTGGCTACGGGCAACACCCCACCGTCGCTTAACCCTTCGATCGTCGCCATTCCGTAGTCGGCAACAAGCGATGGGTCGTTGGAAAATGATCGGTCGCCTATCCCCGGCCCTGATCCAACGTCGAGGACAGGAGCAAAGTTGACATCGAATCCCAGTTCAAGCATCTGGCCTGCGTGACGTTTCGCGCGTTGAGCAACTAATTCGAGTCGTTCATTTACTTGACGCGCTGCACTTGGAAGGTTGGGCAAAACACCGCTGAGACGTTGTACCCGGCCGCCTTCTTCGTCAACTGCCATGAGTAGGGGGATTCGTCCTGCGAAATCCTGTAATTCGGTGATTCTGCGGCCGATCCAGGGGGTGGCGCCCCCTGAAAGCAGTATCCCTGCTATTTGGTGGTCACGTGATTCTTCGATTGCAGCTCCAAATTGGCTTTCTGTCATTGTCGGCAGGAGAAGTTGCCCGATTCGAACTGCCCTGGGGAGTTCCGTTACACAACCTCGATCAATTTCGTCGATCCACCTACCCGCCATGAGTTGTTTAACTGCAAGGCCAGATAGCCATCCTGGGGGGCGGTCATGTCCCGTGAAAATCCTTGGCCCAGGATCACCGACGGCCAGCTTCGTCCCATCGGCGAGTTCGAGCCATATCCCTAAAGCTCCTGGGGCGCCGGCATATGCCCTTCGAACTCGGTCGGTGATTGGGTCCCGCTCACCGAGGGGCGGAACGATGCGGGTACCTACCACTTCAACCGATCCGTCAGCTGCGACAACCCAATATCCGATGCCTCCTGGTCCAGTGACGACCGCTACGACCGTTGGATCAGGCGCTACGGTGTCCGAGGTTTCTTCGGCACTTGCCTTCGATAGTCCAAGGTTCGTCGCCGCAATCACCAATCCGACTGTTATGACGACAACAAACGAGACACGCCGCTCATTCGTTCGCTGCGTGGCGTGGCTAGCCACTGCCGCTCTCGACACTTCGATCGATTTCTTCTGCGGAAGGGAGCTGGTGTGTTAGCGAAATTTTTGTGGTTCCTGCACTGTCGACTTTGATAGGGAGTTCTAGATCAAGGTGGCGGAGCAGGCAGAACGTCGCGTCCTTCGCTGGACAGTAGAAAACTGTGACATCAGCATTAACTCTGAGATCCTCTTCGTCTCCTATCAACAAATCGAAGTCTTGAGGCATTCGAGGCCCCTGGGCTCGGTATGAGCTGTCGCCGACCACACGAGATTTATCCGCGTTCTCAATGGTGATGTCGAGAGCAAACGTCCCCTCTTCGTTGAATTCATATCCCGTCGGGACCAACAACTCCAGCGACAACTTAACTGTTCCGGGCGCTACGAGTTTTTGAGCAAAGATGACAGTTTCATCTGCCGCTTCGCGCGTGATCAGTGGCGCTGCTTGCAAATTGGTCAATTTGAGGGTCGAGATTTTTCCGGTTCGAGTTTTCAAGGTACGGACACGGTGATTGTTTGTGTCGGCGATATACAGGACATCGTTGGCGAAACTAAGCCCACTGGGTTCAGCGAGTTGGACTGCTTGACCGTACCCGTCATTAAATCCAGGGAGCCCATTTCCCGCAACCAAAACGGAATTGCCTGTCTTAATATCGATTGCTTTGATCCGATGGTTGTATGTGTCGGCTACGTAAAGTCTGTCATCCACAAGCTCAATGCCTATGGCATGTTGCAATTTGGTAGCTCCAACGACCCCAACCGCGTCGCCCCAGGAGAACAGCCCAGTACCCACCAGGGTTTTTAATTCACCACCATCGGTTAGTTCCACAGATCTAATAGCGCTTGCTTCGGGATCGGTGAACCACAAAGTGGAGCCATCGGTTGAAAGACCCGAAGGCTGTGAAAGCGTGGCTAACAAACGCGGTCCGTCCTCAATGCCTTCGGCGCCGGTGCCAGCGAAAATATCAATCCAATCCGCTCGTCGTCCTTGTTCTGATGTGTCGATGATCCAGAGTTGGTGGCGTCCAGCTCCAGCTACAAAAAGTTGGTTCCCGATTCGTTCTACATCCCAAGGCGAGACAATTGGTGTTGAGAGGGGCGGTCCTGGCACAACCCTGTGAGTCGGCTCACCCGTTCCAGCGAATGTCTCAACAGTTCGCTGAGAGAGATCGATAACGCGTATCGCATGGTTTCCTCGATCTGCAACGTATAAGAACCTGCCATTCTCCGAAAGAGATAGGCCTTGGGGTTGATTGAAACGCGAGTCAAGCCACGTTCCGTTCACCAAGCCTGGTGATCCGCCGCCCACAACGTCCAAAATTCGTCCGTCGAGTCCAGTGATGACAACGCGATGATGGCCGGAGTCAGCGATAAACAGTCGACGGCTCTCAGGGTCGGCGAGTACTTTCCCCGGAAAGCTCAATACGGTCGGGACTGGGCCCGGGCTCTTTGCGATTAGATCCACTGGGCGTACATCAATGAGCCCCGCAGCGGTGTACTCCCGCGTCATTTGGTTGATAACCGGTTCGAAAAGCGGGTAGATGCCTTCCCCTGCGTGGACCCCCACGACTCGACCAAGAGGATCAATTAGCACGAGAGTTGGCCACGCCTGCACCCGGTAAGACCTCCGCAGATATTCGTGTTCATCGTTGACCACTGGGTGCTTAATACCCAGGCGTTGTACGGCCTTCCCGACGGCTTCACTTGTGCGTTCGTGATCGAATTTGGCCCAATGAACGCCGACTACGGCAAGCGAATTGGGAAACTCTCCTTCGAGTCGGTGCAGGTCAGGAATTACGTGTAAGCAATTGATGCATCCTTGAGTCCAGAAATCGAGAATAATGATTTTTCCGCGCAGATCGGCGGCTAGCGACAGCGGCCTCGCAACGTTGAACCAGTCGAGACCATTAGGCACATCAGGTGCAGCTACTTCTCCTTCATAGGTGAACTCAAAATCGCCAATCAGTTTTTGGTCAGCGGAGGTGACGGTAGACGACGTCGACTCAGCCACCGAGCTTTGGGCGCCATCACTACTAACTGCGGGGGGCGCCGAGCCGCAAGAAGCGACTAATACACCCGCCGCTAAGACGGCAACGGCGACGATCCGGCGAGACATCACCTATCTAGTGTGCACGTCAACTCGTTAAAAACCTGACCTTAACCAGTCAGGCGAGAATCAATTACACCGGTGTCGAATCCCGCGAGATGAAGGCCACCATGAAATCGGGCGTGCTCAATTTTGAGGCAACGGTCCATGACGACGTCAAGTTCATTCTCGATTGCTATATTCGCGGCTTCAACACTCCACAGTCCTAGTTGAGCCCAGAACGAGGCAGCGCCGACGGCAACGGCTTCCTCTGCTACTCCGGGTAAGTCACCAGATCGCCGAAAGACATCGACCATATCGGGCGCTATCGGCAGGTCCTCAAGCGTTGGGTAGCAAGGCTGGCCCAAGATTTCGTCCGCCATTGGGTTCACAAAATAGATGTCGAAGTCAGTGCTGGAGCTCAAAAGATAGGTTGCAACGAAGTTGCTTGGTCGCGCTGGATTAGCTGATACCCCAACCATGGCGATGCTGTGGGTTCGTTTCAGTAAATCAAGTCGCCTGGTAGCAGTTGGTTCGGTCCAACCGGGGATCGGTTCATGGGTCACAGTCATGATTCACTCGCTTTCGATAAAGCTTGTTCAAGATCCCAGAGGATGTCCTCTAAATCTTCTAGTCCTACCGATAGTCGAACCATGTCGTCCGTAACTCCACTTACACGCAACGCCTCGTCCGAGAGTTGCTGGTGCGTGGTGGAAGCCGGATGAATCACAAGTGTGCGGGCATCTCCCACATTCGCTAGGTGACTGATGACCTGCAGAGACTCAATAAATTTGGCACCAGCAGCTCTTCCGCCCTTGACTCCAAAAGTAAAGATCGCGCCGGGACCTTTAGGTAGGTAAGCCTTTGCCAGATCGTTGTAAGGAGACGCCGCTAGACCTGCATAGTTCACCCAGTTGACCGCATCGTGCTGGTCAAGATGTTCGGCAACAGCCTGTGCATTTGCTACATGTGCGTCCATTCTGAAAGGAAGGGTCTCTATGCCCTGAAGAAGCAGAAAGGCATTCATTGGAGACATAGATGCACCGACATCGCGTAACTGCTCAGCGCGCAACTTGGTACAAAACGCGTACTCACCGAAGTTTTCCCAAAACTTCAGTCCGTTGTAACTTTCGACGGGTTCCGTCATTTGGGGGAACCGCCCACTCCCCCAGTCGAATCGGCCAGATTCGGTGACGACTCCTCCTATCGAGTTTCCATGACCCCCAATGAATTTTGTAGCCGAGTGCAAAACAATGTCGGCACCATGGTTGAGTGGCTGACATAGGTACGGGGTTGCGAATGTTCCATCTACAACAAGTGGAATATCGCTGGAATGCGCAACTCCGGCAATGGCGGAAACGTCCGGAATCGAACCCAAGGGATTGCCAACGATTTCCGTATACAAAAACTTCGTGTTTTCGTCTATGGCTGCGGCGTAGGCGTCAGGGTTATCCCCATCAACAAACCGGGCTTCCACGCCAAAACGTCGGAGCGTCACATCAAAAAGCGTGTGCGTGCCCCCGTAAAGTGCCGAAGAAGTCACGAAATTATCGCCACTCCCAGCCAGAGCTGCAGCAGTCAAGAACTCCGCCGCCATACCAGACGCTGTGGCCACGGAACCGATTCCACATTCAAGACTGGCCATTCGTTCTTCAAACGCATTAATAGTGGGGTTGGAAATACGCGTGTAAATCGTGCCGTACTTCTGAAGAGCAAACTTGTCTGCTGCGTCTGCTGTGTCTTCGAAAACGAAACTTGTGGACTGGTAGATCGGCACAGCACGAGATCCCGTTGATGCGTCGGGTCTGCCTCCAGCGTGCAATGCCCGTGTCCTAAATCCCCAGTTGCGATCGTTCACAACAAATGAGTGTAGATAAAGCGCTAGGTGGCGCGTTCGCTTACGTACTTTTCGGCGAGAGCAAGCGCCTCGATCGGGTCGATTCCTGCTACCCCGATCATCCAGCAGGCAATCGGAGCGGCGATTCGCTCGGAGTCGTGAGCTGCGGCGCCAGCAAGGTCCAGAAGTTTGTCGATGGTGTCCTCGTCTGGGGCATCAAGACCGAGTTCACGGGCGAAACCGTCGAGCCAATCTCGGGCGGAAGAATTTGTCTCAGACATCATTTTCGCTTTGGGCTCGATCGATAAATTGGGGAAGATCGTAGGCTTCGACCCGCGGCGCAGCTTCGTTAAAGCGCTCTATATCTACGAGGCACGTGTGCGCTGAAGGACCTTGCGCCAGCTTGGAAGTGCCTTTGTCTCGCGTGAGAACATTTGGATTTCCAGCCCGACACATTCCCTCAGAATCTGGGTCATACCAGGCGCCTGTCGAAAGTTGGACAACCTCTGGCATTAGAGCATCATCTAAGACAGCACCAGCGAGGCAGGCGCCCCGCTCGTTGAAAACTCGGACGACGTCGCCGTCGCCGATTCCTCGCTCTCGGGCAAGATCAGGATGAATGCGGACAGGTTCTCGGCCAGCTACTTTCGACCCAGCGCTGGGTTCAGTGTGGTCGTATTGGCTGTGCAGGCGCACGGTGGGCTGGTTCGATACCAGATGCAAGGGCCAACGTTCTGACCCTGTGCCTCCTAACCGTTCATAGGGTTCCATCCAAGCCGGGTGCGGCGGACAATCGTCGTAACCGTATTCTTCGATGGTTTCTGACCAAAGCTCGATTCGTCCGCTTGGAGTACCCAACGGAAACTTCGTTGGGTCATCTCGAAAATCGGACAGAAAAATTTGTTCATTTTCTCCCATCTCGCCCATATCGGGATGGCGAAGGTGTCCGATTTCACAAAATTCTTGATAATCGGGTGCCCAGTCGTTCTCTACTCGGAACAATTCGTACAGAACTTCAACCCATTCATCTCCGGTGCGACCTTCAGTGAATTGGGCTTCGACTCCTAATTGACTAGCCACCATCGCGAGGATTTCGTAGTCGTCGCGCGCGTCTCCGGGCGGGTCAACCGCGCGACCATGCGCGATGAGCATATTTTCTGCGCCGCCGATGTCGTTGCGTTCAAGAGGCGTCGACGAAGGAAACACAATGTCCGCTCGTTTAGCTGTCGGAGTCCAGAATGGTTCCTGAACCACGATCGTTTGAGGTCGCTGCCAAGCTCTGGATAGCTCACCCAAGTTCTGATGGTGATGGAACGGGTTTCCGCCGGCCCACCAAACCATTTTGATGTCAGGGAACTTGCCCGTTTCGCCATTGAAGTCATACCGTTCGCCTGGCTTATCCAACAATTCCCTAAATCTCGACACGGAGATCACTTGAGAGCCCTTGGGTCTCGGAGGTATTGGCATACCAGGCACTCGTTTGCGAACTTGGCCGGACCCAACGTTGCCTTGAGCTCCGAATGGAAAGGCGAGGCCACCACCCGGAAGTCCTACCTGACCAATAGCACAAGCCAGGGCAGCTGCGGCCCAATAGGACTGTTCACCATGGTCGGCCCGTTGCACCGACAAACCAACGTTTATCAAGGTGCGTCGACTCGACATTTCGTTAGCTAATTTTTGTATTGCCTTTGCTTCGATTCCTGTGATTTTTGACGCCCACTCTGCTGATTTCGGTATTCCGTCTGTCTGCCCAATCACGTAATCAGCGAAGCGGTCCCATCCATGAACGTAAGTGTCAACAAAACTTCTATCTATTAGATCCGCGGAAATGAGCGTGTGGATTAGACCCAGCATCAAAGCGACGTCGGTACCTGGCCGAATGGGTTGCCAACGTGGACTGACTCCAGAGTGCAGGTCGTCACGAAGTGGTCCGACGTTGAGAAACTCTGTCCCGTTTCGGTGCGCTTTCCTCATCCAGTCTTGGGTGTGATGGGTGCCTTGCCCCCCATAGGTAACGTCGGTGTTGGAAAGTCGGAGCCCGCCAAACGACACGAACAAATCGGTGTGCTCGGCAACTACTGACCAACTGGTGCCCTTGCCAATTGCAGCGTGGTATCTCATTCCCAAGAAATATGGCACGATCGCGTCAGCGGCCGAAGAAGAATAAGTACCCCACACGTCGGTGTAGCCGCCGCACATGCGCAACAATCTGAATAGCAATGCGCTTGGAGCATGGACTCGGCCAGCGGATCCCCAACCGTAAGACCCAGCAAACACTGATTCTGTTCCGTAATCGGCATGCACTCGCTTCAACTCACTCGAGGCGAGACCAATTGCTTCATCCCACTCGACTTCGACAAAGGCTTCGCTTCCGCGGAGCTCGTTGCGCGATCCGGGGCCCTCTTCGAGCCAGGAACGGCGAACGGCGGGACGCATAATACGAAGCTCGTTGCTGTGGAGGAACGCCTGTCCTATAGGAGAGGGGTGCGGGTCCAATTCGTGACCCCTTACCGCTGTGATCTTGTTTCCGCGGGTATCTACTCGATATGGACCGAAATGTGTTCCCACCGCAGTGGTCGTGGTGTCAGTCATTTAGAAACTTTGCCTCCCACATCTATTGCGCTGGGTTCGAGTCCCCACGTTTTAGCGATCAATTCGAGACTCATGATGCGCTCTTCAATCGCGTAGGTGGCGCCATAAACGAAGAGTTCATTCGCTTGGGTTTGTTCGACAAGTTGGCTGAGGCCAGCAACAACTTGGTCGGCGGTTCCGTTAATCGCGTTGCTCGGCATCGCTGCCGCTCGTTCCCATTCGGGATGCGAGATCGCTTCTTCAGGTGCACAGAGGGGCAGAAATCGTCCAGTCCGCATGCCGTATTTCCTTAATCGACTTGGGGCAGCAAGTTTTTCTGCCTCCTCCTTGGTGCCGGCAGCAATTACTGATGCCGAAACAATGGTGTAAGGCTCATCCAGAATCGGTGAGGGCCGGAAAGCTTCGCGGTACATCTGAACAGCTTCGAAGGTACCTCCGGTGTCGAAGTGGTTTGCGAAAGTGAAGGGGAGGCCTAATACCCCTGACAATTGGGCGCTAAACCCACTTGAGCCAAGAAGAATCACGTCCGGAGACGAGGTGGCCACAGGAGTCGCTGAGAACTTGTTCCACAATCCGTGGTCCGTTCGAACGTCACCCAGCAGGCCCATCAAATCAATGAGATCGCGGGGAAAGTCTTCAACCGACAGGGCTGCTGCGGATCCTCGAATCACCGCCATCGTTTGACGGTCACTGCCAGGTGCCCTACCTATGCCCAAGTCGATACGACCAGGATGCAGTGCCTCAAGAAGAGCGAATTGTTCCGCAATAACTAGTGGTGCGTGGTTGGGTAACATCACGCCACCTGAGCCCACTTTAATTCGTTTAGTTGATGCCGCGACGTGAGCGATAAGTACCGCTGGCGAGGTACTGGCCACGGTGTCCATGTTGTGATGCTCAGCCACCCAAAATCGAAAATATCCCAGTTCTTCAGCCCGTTGGGCGACGAGAGTCGCCTCGGTAAGCGCCTGTGAACTCGTAGCGTCACTGGCAACAGTCGCTAGATCGAGAACCGATAACGGTATGGAATCCACCACTAAAATCTACGCCTTAATAGTCTCGACAGCGAGTTGCAATGCCGCCAACGCAAAAGCGTGCATATTGGCCACTCGGTCGTCGATTTCGGTCTGTAACTGAAGAGTCGCTTCCGACTTTCCGTTGCATGCCACCCACCCGAAGCCTGCTGGATCGCCATACGGGTTTGCTGAAGGCCCGGTGGCACCGGTCTCGCCGATGCCCCAGTCCGCTTCGTACATCTGTTTCGCCCGATTCGCTTGCACCACAGCGAAAGCCTCAGTGGCACCACGCAGGTTCGATGGCAACGGCTCGTTAATCGCTAGAAGGTTCCTTCCAGCACTGGTGTAGACGATCATTCCCCCTTTGTAGAAATCGCTCGCGCCTGGGACGGCGACGAGTGCTGCGTTAATTAATCCCCCCGCCGCTGATTCCGAAACCGCAATCGATTCCTGCTGTGCCCGCAACGCCTCTGCGAGGTCCTTCCCGGCTTCAGTTAAGTCGCCGAATGTGATCAGGTTCATCCCAGTGCTCCGTCAATTGTCAGCTGAGCAATCGCATCAGCATTGAAGTCGAGGAAATCGGATAGAACCTCGAAGGTGTGTTCACCTAAAAGCGGTGCGGCTGCTCGGGGGCCGTGATCGTATCCTTCGATGGAGTATTGGTGACCGGCGTATGGGACTCGGCCCATCTCCGGGTGATCATGCCACCGGTAAAACCCCAAGTGCTGGTACTGCGGATCTGCGAGTAGGTCGCTGCTTCGTGCCACCAAACCTGCTGGGACTCCTTCGGCTAAAAGCTTGGTTTCAAGGTCGTGGCCCTCTAGCTCGACAGTCCATTCGCTGATTCCCCTATCGAGAAGGTCATGGGCGTCAATCCGTCCCGACGTTGTCTCGAATCTTTTCTCTGCAGCCCATTGCGGCATTCCCATGAGCGTTTGAAGTGAATCCCAATTTTCATCACTTTGTACTGTGATCGCTATCCACCGGTCGTCTCCCTGAACCGGATACACACCTTGCGGTCCGATGTCGAGGTCGCGATTCCCTCTTCGGGTCGCTTTGCGATTATTCACCTGGAAATCGAGTAGTTCGGGTGCCATCAACTGCAGCCCGCATTCAAGCTGGGCTGCCTCGATTACACAACCATTGCCGGTTTGTCTCCGCCGGTCGATTGCTGCCAAGACCGCTGGGGTGATGAACCGCGGGGAAATAGTGTCGGTATAGGCCAGGTAGGGCCCATCGGGCGGAAGGTCTGGCCAGCCAACTACCTCGTAGTAGCCAGCAATTGCGGCAGCGTGATAGCCGTAGCCAGCCAACGGTGAGAGCGGACCGCCGCTGGCGAGTAACGAGGTGTGGACCACGATCGCTGATGGGTTCAACGAATTGATGACCTCATCGCTTAAGCCCGCTCGGGAAAAGGCCCCAGGGCTCCAAGACTCAATGACAACGTCGGCCCATGCAATCAATTTGTGGGCGATTTCAATCCCGCTCTGATGCTTTAAATCGATGTCAATGCTCATTTTCGAAGTATTGAATGTTCCAAAAAAATGCGATCTGTTCTCGCCAAAAATTCCGTCTTTAAAGGGGGCATTGACTCGAAGAGGGTCTAGGCGCCCACCGGACTCAACCCGCACCACCGTTGCCCCATGATCTGCCAAGGCTTTTGCCGTGATCGGCCCCACTCCCACCCAACTAAAATCCGCGACTTTAAGTCCCTCTAACGGAAGTTCTGAGGCGAGAACGGTCCGTCTGTTTCGTTTCTGTTGGACGCCCTCCAGTTCGCTGCGTATCTCTTCGTGGTGTTCATCTAAGTGTGGTGGTCGTCGGGGTCCAGCTAATCGTTGCCCATCGAAAGATAAGAACCCACCTGGGATTCGCTCATCTGCGAAACCTCTATTGTCAGCGGCTGTTCGCCAGAAACGCCGAAGTTCCAGATGGTCGAAGTTCAGCAGATCTTGGACATCATTGATGGGCGCCAAGGTCACGCCTAGCTCGAGGCCTCGGCGCATGAGCACGTCACGTGGGTATCGCAGACATAAGGCGCTTACCGCGTCGAAGATGTCTGAAAATGTGTGCCCGGTATCCTCGCCGCTGAGGACTCGGTGATCCAGGGTGTCCCAGTCTTCGTCTAACCAACTTGGCTCAACCAAGTGCTCTTCGATCAACCAGGGGCCAAGAGCCTTGGCTGTCTGCCCCCTGCTCAACGCTATGAGCCATCCATCTGACGCTTCGATTCGAATCTGCAGCGGTATCTCAGTAAGACGAATCAGGGTTCCTGATCTGTGGACGTCAGCGCCCTGGATCGCGTGAGCCTCCATAGCGTTGAGTAAGGTCCAAGTCATGCATGCCTGCGCT
>DCYM01000202.1:0-1772 GCA_002331465.1 Candidatus Neomicrothrix sp. UBA2110
ACGTGGAATCCACCCACAAGTTCTGTTTCAGCGACAGGCATGTCAAACGGAGTTTGAGTGAGTTCGGCTTGCGCTGCGATCATGAAAATGAGAAAGGCGAAAAATTGAGTAAGGATAAATGGGTTTCCGATTGCGCCAAATCCGAAGATTTCTCCCGTGGCTTGTGCCTCAACAATCCCTTGCAGGTTCAGGGTTTCTGCCTGAATAACTACACCCATGACCGCCAGAATGAGCGGTAGTTCGTATGCGATCAGCTGTCCCGCAGCACGCAAGCCGCCTAGAAGGGCGTACTTGTTTGCCGATGCCCACCCGGCCATCAAAATGCCGAGTACTGACAGCGAGGAAACTGCCAATGCGTAAAAAACGCCTGTATCGAGATTTTGGACAACGGCGTCGGGACCGACGGGAATGACCACGTAGAGCAAGAATGTTGACGCCAGCACCACGACCGGAGCCATTCGGAAAACGCGCCGATCCGCTTGCGCTGGGTTGATGTCTTCCTTTTGAAGAAACTTGATCGCATCAGCTATGAGCTGAAGTGAACCGTAGGGACCCGTGTCATTAGGCCCAAGACGGCTTTGCATGAAGGCCATCATCTTGAAAAGGAAGAGATATACAAGAATTAGCGAAGTCGCCGGAATTACCGCTAAGGCTAAACCGAGTTTTATGGCGGTTTCTTGCCAATACGGGAGAGCGAGAAGCGACATCACCGGTCGATGTCCCCCAAGATGAAGTACAGGGAACCCAGAATGGTTATGACATCGGGCACGTACACGCCCTTCATCACCCATGGAACGACAGAGATGTTATTGAAGCTAGGTGTACGTATCTTGACTCGGAACGGCCCTAAATCGCCTTTGCTGACGATGTAATAACCCATTTCTCCGAGCGGGTTTTCCGTCGAGATATAGGCCTCGCCAGCGGGTACTTTGATGATTCTTGGCACCTTGGCCATGATCGGCCCACCGGGAATTCCGTCGAGTAGCTGGTCAACAATTCGCGTCGCTTCGCGTGTTTCTTGTAAACGAACCCAGTAACGGGCAAACGAATCGCCATCGGGGTGAGTCCACACCCGCCAATCGATCTGATCCCAAGCGAGACCGGGGTTAGCGTCTCGGCGGAGGTCCCAATCGATTCCACTGGCACGAAGGTTTGCGCCGGAAAGTCCGTGGCCGAGAGCCACGTCAGCGGGGATGACACCAACACCGCGGCACCGAGCTTGAAAGATCTCGTTGCCAACCAACAGGTCTTCCATCTCATCGCAGAAGGTCCGCATTTTCACCATCACAGAGCGAGTCTCGTCAACCCACCCCTTGGGAATATCATCCTTGAGCCCACCGATTCGGTTGAAATTGGGATGGAACCGGCCGCCGGTTACTTCCTCGATTTGGTTCAGAACCCGCTCGCGGTCTCGGAACGCGAAGAAAACGGGGGTAAGAGCCCCAATTTGGACTCCCATATCACCCAAGAAAAGCGACAGATTAGCGATCCGGCTGAGTTCGAAAAGGATTGTGCGAATCCATTGGGCTCGAGGCGGAGCTTCGACTTCCATTAGGCGTTCTGCCGCAAGAATGAAGGGAACTTCATTAGCGAAACTACCGAGCCAGTCAATTCGATTGACGAGGGTGGTGCATTGGGGGTACGTGCGTACTTCGCACAGCTTTTCATAGCCGCGGTGCATGTAGCCCATGATTGGTTCAGCGACGATTACCTGTTCCCCGTCCAATCGGCAGGCGATACGCAGCGTTCCGTGAGTCGCTGGATGCTGAGGT
>DCYM01000202.1:2067-3553 GCA_002331465.1 Candidatus Neomicrothrix sp. UBA2110
CGAAACGTAATGCCGAACATTTCGTGGGTTTCGCGTTCGTGCCAGTCGGCGCCGGGAAACACGTCACGAAGGGTATCGACGGTCATATCGTCGCCAAGATCAGCTTTGATAAGCAGCCCCAGTTGACGATCAAGCGAATACAACTGCATCAATAATTGGAACCGGGTATCTCCACCCGCGTAACCAGTGGAAGCATCAAGTTCGACTGGTTCCTCATCTTCTTCGACCAGCCCCGACGTCAAACTCGGTGTTCTCGTACCGACCTTCTGGCGCTATGAGCCAATCGATTGCCGAAAGAAAGCCAAAGTATGTGAAACCAGCAGCCTTGGCAGTTCGCGCCGCGTCCTGCCAGTTTTGGGCGCTTCACTCTCAACCAAAGGTCCTCGTGGGGACGTAGATGAGAGTCGACGAGTATTTCACCCAGACTTTCGGAAAACCCGGCTAACAAACCCTCTCTGTCTTCGTCCGTAGGCGGAGTCTGTGCAGGGGTCGGTTGGTCACCCATTAGTCATCCCTCCACCACTATGGGCTCGCCCTGCCATCTTTTGGTTATGTCCTCAGCCTGGATTCGTTCTTGTAGCAGCACTATCCCTTCGAGTAGTGCTTCGGGCCGGGGAGGGCATCCCGGAACGTACACATCAACAGGAATGACCTGATCAACGCCTTTCGTCACCGAATAGCTGTCCCAATAGGGCCCGCCGCAGTTCGCACATGAGCCCATAGAAATCACGTATTTGGGCTCTGGCATCTGCTCATAAAGGCGACGAATCACTGGAGCCATTTTGTCGGTAACGGTTCCTGAAATTACGACCAGGTCAGCTTGTCTGGGACTAGCTGGGAACGGGATTACACCTAGACGCATCACGTCGTAGCGAGGTGATCCAAAAGCCGCTCCCATTTCGATCGCGCAGCAGGCCAAGCCCCACTGGTACACCCATAATGAACGCGCGCGCCCAAAGTTGAGCAACCAACTGAGGGGTTTTGGCATTTTGCCTTTTTCGATGAGTCCCATTTAGACAGCCTTCCTCAGACCCACCGCAGAACGCCCTTGCGCCAGGCGTAGAACAAGCCGAGCACAAGGATGAAAATAAAGATGGCCATTTCGACAAGTCCGAACGTGCCGTAGATCTCTAGCCGAGTCGCCCACGGGAAGATGAACACAGCCTCCACGTCGAAAAGAACGAACAGAACTGCAAAGACGTAGTACCGAATTTGGCTTTGGGCCCAGTCTCCCCCTACTGGATCTACACCACTTTCGTAGGCGATCAGCTTCTGCGGGGTGGGGCGCTGCGGACGAAGAATCCGTGCGACAGTCAGCATCGCTCCGGCCATAGCTATCGCCGCAACACCAAAGATGGCGACGGTCAGGTAGCTCCGCAGTAGTTCCGACACGATAAGCGAGGCTAGCTAGGGGTTTCCGGGCTTTCCAAAACCCAGCGCGGTGCCTCGTTCCGCGGGTTCCGGACGTAGAGAAAGCTACCTTGCC
>DCYM01000085.1:0-9033 GCA_002331465.1 Candidatus Neomicrothrix sp. UBA2110
ATGGAGCACACCCCAGCCAACAGAAGTGGTGACATATTGGGGTTGGGTCATGTTGGTGATCCTATGGGTCTATTGATCAATGTGGCCGGCGTATACGTTCATTGAGTCACTCCGCGCGAATCCCACCAAGGTCATGTTGGCAGTTTTGGCTATGTCCACAGCGAGGGCACTCGGCGCCGATACTGCCACCAGAGTTCCAAACCCAGCAGTCCAAGCCTTTTGAACCATCTCGAAGCTGGCCCGTCCACTGACGAAAAGGCCGAGTTGGTTTGAACGCAGTTCTCCGTCTAGTACGCGGCGACCAATGATCTTGTCAACAGCGTTGTGGCGACCGATATCTTCACGGAGTAGTTCGATCGCTGCATCAGAGTTGAACACGGCGGCTGCGTGTAACCCTCCGGTCCGAGTGAACATCTCTTGTTGAGAACCAACGGTTTCTAAGACGTCGGTGATGGTCTGGGCCGTGAAGACGACAGGGTCGGGTATCGGATCGTTTTGGGTTGCCAACTCAAGAAGGGTGGCCGATCCGCACAGACCACAAGATGAACTCACGTTGCCGAGCCGCGGTCGAGGGACTGGGGCCCGCCCACCAGTGTCGACAGTGACAACGTTGTATTCATACTCCGCTGCGGGACCCTCTCCGCAATATCGAACCTGCGTCACCGCAGCGTCTCCGAGAAGGTTTTCGGTGGAACAGAAACCGACAGCAAGTTCGTAGTCGTGGCCAGGTGTTCGCATCGTCGTGGCAACTAAATTTCCGTCAAGGCGAATCTCAAGCGGTTCCTCAACGACGACCTCGTCAGGGAATCGTTCGATTTCGCCGCGGCGGATACGCTGCACAAAATATTTTTCGCTCCGGCCGCGTCGCATGCCGACAGGGTACCGCCGACCTGGGAATTCATGGCAAGAGTCGGCGGTCGCGATTCCTAGCTATCGCTATTGGCGTTCGAGGGTCGCAGCAAGGTGATGCTGCAGAGGCTGCCCCATCGCGGCCATAGATACGTCGTACGTCAGCGTGTCACCCTCGATTCTCAACAAGCGATGTACTCGTTCCACTGATTTGGCAGTGGGACTAGTTTCCACATAGATCGATTCGAGGTTAATGACACAAGCCGACTCGTTCGAAGCAAAGGACCCTTGGTGGATTTCAACGATACCTGAAGGCTGAGCGACCACTAGCTCTAACGCTGTCTCGCCCGTAGCACGCAAAAAGCCTTGTTCAGAATGAAGCGGGTCACCATTTACAGCGTTTTTAGTCTTCTGTCCGTATGCAAGGAATGGCTTTCCACTGTGACCAAAGATGACTTCTTCTGTGTACTCAAAGTCGTCAATCGTCGGATAATGGCCGCTCCCTGAACCATGCCATTCGCCAAGAACGATCGATAATGACTCGCACGCTTCGTGAAGTAGTGGCTGCACCGAGACCCCGCTGAGAAACAGCTTTCAGATTAGGCCAGAAAGCCGGCAAAGGTTCATCTCGCGACGTTCCCTGTTCGACTTTGTCGGTATAAAATTAGTTTGCCTAGAAGTCCATATCAGGCATCGCAGGCATACCGCCTCCGCCATTCTCACTGGGCTTCTCGCAGATGACGACTTCAGTTGTTAAGAACAGCGCCGCTATCGATGCCGCATTCTCCAGCGCCGAGAGAGTTACTTTGGCGGCGTCGATGATGCCAGCATCAACAAGGTCCTCATAGTCGCCACTCGCTGCATTCAGACCCTGGGAACCGCTCAGAGCCTTCACGCGGCTTACGACAACTCCACCTTCGAGACCAGCATTTTCGGCGATTTGATTGAGCGGGCCTTCAAGCGAGCGCCCAACGAGCCTGGCTCCTGTCGCAACGTCTCCTTCAAGGCTGCTTGCTAACGCATCAACAGCAGTTTGGGCTCGCAGCAAAGTAACTCCGCCGCCGGCAACAACCCCTGACTCGATAGCCGCCTTAGTTGTACTTACCGCATCTTCGATGCGATGTTTCTTCTCTTTGAGTTCGACTTCAGTAGCAGCACCGACTTTCAGCACGGCAACTCCACCAGCGAGCTTCGCCAGACGCTCTTGAAGCTTTTCGCGGTCGTAGTCCGAATCGGTGTTATCGATTTCGTTCTTGATTTGCTCAATGCGGCCCGCCACATCTGCTTCGTCACCAGCGCCTTCGATGATCGTGGTTTCGTCCTTCGTCACGATGATCCGGCGTGCTGTGCCAAGAAGGTCAAGGGTCGTGTTTTCAAGTTTGAGTCCAACGTCCTCACTGATCACTTGACCACCCGTCAAAATCGCCATGTCCTGAAGCATTGCCTTTCGACGGTCACCAAAGCCAGGGGCTTTGACTGCGACCGATTTGAAGGTGCCGCGAATCTTGTTGACAACAATCGTCGCAAGAGCTTCGCCTTCTACATCTTCCGCGATAATGGCCATCGATTTCCCTGCCTGCATGACCTTTTCGAGGACGGGCACGACGTCTCGTACGGCAGCGATCTTGCCTTGGACAAACAAAAGATAGGGCTCGTCTAAGACTGTTTCTTGTCGATCTGGGTCCGTGACAAAGTATGGCGATATGTATCCCTTGTCGAAGCGCATACCTTCAACGAGGTCCATTTCGAGCCCGAACGTCTGGCTTTCTTCGACCGCAATGACGCCATCTTTGCCAACTTTTTCGATGGCTTCACTGATGAGATCCCCAATTTCGCGATCAGCAGCAGAGATGGCTGCAACCTGAGCAATCTGCTCTTTGGATTCCGTGACGCTGACTGCCATGCCTTCTATGGCTTCAACGGCTGCGACGACTCCAGCTTCAATGCCTTTCTTTAACGACATCGGATTGGCGCCAGCTGCAACGTTTCGCATTCCTTCACGGATCATTGACCATGCGAGGACCGTCGCAGTGGTGGTGCCGTCGCCAGCCACGTCATCAGTCTTTTTCGCAACTTCTTTCACCAATTCCGCGCCGATTCGTTCGATCGGATCTTCGAGTTCGATGTCTTTCGCGATTGATACTCCATCGTTGGTGATGGTGGGGGCGCCCCATTTTTTGTCGAGAACGACATTGCGTCCTTTAGGACCGAGGGTTACTCGAACCGCATCGGCAAGCTGGTTCATTCCTGCTTCGAGAGACCGGCGGGCTTCGTCGTCGAACAAGATCATCTTTGCCATCTGGATCTGACTCCGTTGGTGTGTTAGTCGGTGACCTACAACCGGAACTAGCTGGTAGCTAGGTCGTCGTTGAGGCTTTTGGCGTTAGCACTCTCCTAGTGAGAGTGCTAACAGCCAATCAGCCAAGACCCTCCATTTGCAACCTGAGGACCAGGATTCTGTGTCAAATTTTCTGGTTTACTGAGATTTTTCGATTTCGGCACCTGAGCGATTACCAAGCTGTAGAGCTACCACATTTCGTTCAACTGTCGACGCGTTGATGAGACCCGTTCCTCACGGCAACGATTTTGGGCCTCGAAACTAATTGTCGGCGTGGTCAGTCAAATGTAGAGACTGTCGTGTCACTGTTGGATTATTGGCCTTCTTGATTGTCACATTAAGAGCTGGGGCGCGACTTGTGTGAGACATCTTTGGGTGTCATTAAAAGCTAGATCTGGCCCGAAAATCTCTGTAAGCGAGTAGGTCGCCAAGTTTTTGGGAATCGTGGTGCCCGGAGTAGTTGACCCCACCACGGCGACGACGGGAACTTGGTAACGGTCTGCCATTAAGGCAACACCACCTACAACTTTGCCGTTAAATGACTCTTCGTCGAGGCGTCCTTCGCCAGTTATGACGAGGTCTGCTTCTGAAATTGCGTCAGCCAGCTGAATTTCTTCGGCGATTAGGCCGAATCCGTCGACGAGTTGAGCTCCAACAGCGGCAAGTCCGCCACCTAAACCACCAGCAGCACCTGCACGGGGTATGTCGCGAACTTCAACGCCAAATTCATTCAGGTAAATCTCCGCTAAACGCGAGAGTCGACGACGCAGTAGCTCTATTTGGGCAGAGGTCGCTCCTTTCTGAGGTCCAAAAACTAGTGCGGAGTCAAGAAATCTGGTTTGGACGTCGCAAGCGATGATGAGTTCAACCCCAGAGAAACGCACCAGTGGCTCCATAGCGCGAATTGCGCCTAACCCACCGTCGGTTGACGCTGAGCCTCCAACACCAACAACTATGCGCCGAGCTCCTGATGCTCTTGCTTCGGCAATCAACTCACCTGTCCCAGCGCTGCTCGCAAGGAGAGGGTCGTTGCCGTCGCTACCGCCTGCGAGGAGTAACCCACTTGCTTGCGCCATTTCAATAACTGCCTGGCCTGAAGAGAACCTCCATTTAGCCTCTACGCGATCTCCGAGGGGACCTGTTACCTGACTACTTCGGTTGGCTCCACCTAAGGCATCAAGAGTGCCCTCACCACCGTCAGCTAGGGGCATAAAGATGACTTCCAGGTTGGATGCCACTAGACCAGCTCCCAGGGCTTGAGCGGCCCCAGATGCGCTCGCGGTGCCACGAAATTTGTCAGGGCATATGACTATGCGCACAGGAAAATAACCGATGCTATTGACTATCCGGCGCTGGCCTTATCGATGCCCAACGCAATGAGAACGTCGGGCTCGTCATACCCGTCGTAGGCACTCAAATCGGTGGGCATCTTGTATACGTCGTTTTGATCGTCGAGTCCTAACAAAAGGGCAATATTTTGAGCTTCGAGCATCGACCGGGGTTGATAATGAACTCGTGTGCGGTCAAGCGGTGTGCCATCCATATTGATTGGGGTCTTAATAATGAACCCTTTGGTCTTGAGAAAGTCTGTTTTTTGCCCAGCTGCCCCACGTACTGTCGTTGAGTTAGCCACTTGGATTGAGACCTCTTCATTTGGTCGACCTTCAAAGCCCACCATCGTCCCGGCACCAGAGTCATCTGTGGTAGCTCCATTTTCCGGGGCTGACGTGGCTACGGCGATTCCAGGGAGGGTGGTGTCGGTCGAAGCAACTGTTTCTTCTTGTTCACTAGCTACTTCCTCTTGTGCGGCCGCTGCCGTCGTCGGGGTCGACGCTGTGTCAAGAGTGGGCGTATCCGTCCCTCTCAACAAATAAATCCCTACTGCAACAGCAACAATGACCAACAACAACCCTCGTATCGCGGCAGCATTGCTTGGTCTGGACATGGGACCGTTCATCGAGCGACCTCCTGGTCGGCAGTACGGCGGGCGATGTGTTGTTGACGTCGGCGATCACGCAGACGTCGGAGTCGTCGAATAAGCAGCGGTTCGGCCAGTAGGGCAGCTTCGGAAGCTACGAGTTGGTTCAACACCTCTGCGTACTCCGACTCAGTGAGCTGGAACTGTTCCCGAACAGCTTGATCTCGCGGGGTGGCCGACTCCCACCACGACTGTTCAAAGTCGAGGATGGCTCGGTCTCGCTGGCTAAGTTTTTGATGAGGCGCTTCTTCCACGTCGATCAGTTTCCTTCCGGTTTCGCGGAGCCCGAGGTGGGAATCGAACCCACAACCCCCGCTTTACAAGAACGGTGCTCTAGCCGTTGAGCTACTCGGGCAGTGCACGCCCAGCGTAAACCCCAATGGGTCACTATTGATGTCGTTCACTGATCCATTTCTCTGCGACGTCGAACTTCGTAAATTGTTATCGCCGCCGCGTTTGACACATTGAGTGATTCAAGTTGCCCGTTTTGAGGGATCGATATGAGCTGGTCGCATCTCTGGGCCACCAAATGTGAGAGGCCTCGGCCTTCAGCGCCAAGCACAATCACTAACGATTCCTTGGCCACGCGTAACTGATATATGGAATCTTTTGAGGTTCCATCAAGGCCGATCACCCATAGTCCTTCATCGGACATTCGCCGGAGCGCGGTGGGTAAGCCACCCACCAGCGCTATGGGCAAATGTTCCACTGCTCCCGCGGCAGCTTTTACCGCTGCAGGGGTTAGACGAACCGCTCTATGGCGGGGGAGAACCACTCCTGTTACTCCGGCCACTTCCGCTGTTCTGAGAATCGCGCCGAGGTTGCCAGGGTCAGTGACACCGTCAAGTGCAACAACTAGCGCAGGCTCGTCCTGCTGGGTCGATAACAACACGTCGAGGTCTACGGGTTGAATCGGTTCCGCTGTAGCGATTACTCCTTGATGAGATTCGGTGAGGGCATGCTCATCGAGTTTTCGTCGTGTGAGTTGCCGAATGGGAACTCGACGTTCCTCCGATAAATCAGCGATCTCAGCCAAGATTGCCGTATCGTGCACCTCTTCGCTAATAAGAACCTGCTCAACTCGGCGTCGTCCAGCTCGTAATAGTTCCCGAACTGCTTGGCGTCCTTCGATGTGATCGCCACCCAGTTCACCGGACCGCGGGCGGGGTTTACCTTGAGCGTCATTTCGGCTGGATGTGTTCTTGCGAGCAGATGAACCGCCTCGGTTTCGATGCCCTCGATGATTATTGCCAGCAGGTTTTCGATTGTCCGGTTTGGCGCCCCGACTTGGTCCCTTTGAACGTCCCCGAGAACCGCTCATCTTTGCTCCAACAGTGCAACCGCAATCGATACGATGCCTTCGCCTCTGCCCAGAGCGCCAATACCTTCCGTTCGTTTCCCACACACCGTGACTGGTCCTCCCGCTGCTCTGGATAGGTTCAATTCCATCTCATCCTTGGCAGGGGCTATTTGTGGTTCGTCGGTGATGACGGTGCAGTCGGCGTTCACTATCCCCCAACCCGCGGCTTGGACAAGCTGCGCAGCTTGTTCAAGTAATTCGATGCTGTTGACACGATCCAATTCCTGATCGTCGTCGGGAAAGTTTTGACCGATATCTCCCAAGCCGGCGGCACCGAGCACAGCGTCGATGACTGCGTGGGTCACAACGTCAGCGTCGCTGTGACCATCAAGTCCGCGATGTCCTGGGAAGTGAACTCCACCAATCACTAACGGACGGTCGTCGTTGGCCCATCGATGAGCGTCGTATCCCTGTCCAATTCGCATCATGAGTCAAGTCCCATCAATTGGGCGACGATGCTGATGTCACTAGGATGTGTGATTTTGATCGCTGCAGCATCACCAGGAACCACCATCACGGTGCCACCAATTGCTTCGACCAAACCGGCGTCGTCAGTCGCTTGTCCCCCACCAGCATGGGCTTTCTCCAACATTCTTTTACTGAAAGCTTGCGGAGTCTGAATCGCCATAAGAGTGTCGCGATCCACCGTAGCCTCCACTTTCTTTCCCACAGGAGCGTCCACAACTCGTTTAAGTGTGTCCGTTACTGGCAGTCCGGGAACAGCTGCATCGGCACCGCCAAGCACAGCATCGATCACCGATAGGTACATCTGAATTGGGGCACCTGGCCGAGCGGCGTCGTGGACAACGACAATTTCTGCCGATTGCGGCAGCACCTCTAACCCATTGCGCACTGATTCGCTCCGGGTGGGACCACCAGCTACGACGATATCCACTTGGGGCAACTCCGATTCCCCGATCATTTCAGCATTCACTACGAGAACAACTCCTTCGCAGCAAGATCGCGCTCTGGTCACGCTCCAGTCGACTACTCGCTGGTCCCCAAGCTGCGCGAGTTGCTTGTTTCCACCAAATCGGGATCCCGATCCAGCCGCTAAGACAATCGACCATGCGCCTTCCACATGACCACTCTGGCACTAGTCGAGTCCAATTCGTGCACTAGATAGGACGATTCGAGAAAAAGAGGGTTCGCAACGGCACTTCAAGGTGAACACTTCAGGGGCAACACGCCGTTGAAGTCTGTCAATCTGAGGTTGCAGCGTCCTCAAGTTCGACAGGTCCCGGGTCGAATCCGTCAATTGACCGGAACACGATTTCGTCGGTGTCTTCGTCGGTGTCGACGACGATAATTTGACCGGCGTCGAACTCTTTGTACAAGATCCGCTCAGAAAGAGCATCTTCGACGTGTCGTTGAATGGCTCGTCGGAGCGGACGTGCACCCATGGTCGGGTCGTAGCCTTTTCGAGCAAGCCAGGCTTTTGCAGCGTCTGTGAGTTCGAGACCGAGGCCTTGGGCTCGCAACTGCTCTGCTGTTCTCGCGATCATCAGGTCAACAATCTCAGTGACTTCATCCCTGGAGAGTTCGTGGAACACAATGGTGTCGTCTACACGATTTAGGAACTCCGGTCGGAAGTGAGCTTTGAGAGCATCGTTAACAGTGTCTTTCATGCGTTCGTAGCTGACTGCCTCGTCGGCCTTGGTGAATCCGACGTTGGCTCTTCGAAGATCGGCAGTACCAAGGTTTGAGGTCATGATCAAAACGGTGTTACGAAAATCAACGGAGCGGCCTTGGGCGTCGGTGAGGCGACCTTCCTCAAGAATCTGCAACAAAGTATTGAATACATCGGGGTGGGCTTTCTCAACTTCGTCGAACAAAACCACCGAGAATGGGCGCCGTCGAACTGCCTCAGTTAGCTGGCCGCCTTCTTCGTAACCGATATAGCCAGGAGGCGACCCTACGAGGCGACTTACGGTGTGCCTTTCCATGTATTCCGACATATCCAAGCTAATTAATGCGTCTTCGTCCCCGAATAGAAACTCTGCAAGGGTCTTTGCCAGCTCTGTCTTCCCTACGCCAGAAGGTCCAAGAAAAATGAACGAACCTCCCGGACGTTTGGGATCTTTCAGTCCAGCGCGCGTACGGCGAATTGCTTGGCTAACCGCAGTAACCGCGTCTTGCTGACCGATAACTCGTTTGTGAAGTTCCTGTTCCATCTTGAGGAGCTTTTGGGTCTCTTCCTCAGTGAGTTTGTAGACGGGAATGCCTGTCCAAATCGATAGAACTTCCGCTATCGCCTCTTCATCAACTTCGTCGAAGAGATCTACGCCGTCGGATTTGATTTGCTCCATCATCTCGGTGCGGCGATCCAACAGATTTTTCTCTTCGTCACGCAACGAACCCGCCAGCTCGAAGTCTTGTTCTTCGACGGCCTGCTTTTTTTTATCAACGATTTCGGCAATCTTGTTTTCAATTTCTTTGTAATCGGGTGGCGTCTCCATGCGTTTGATTCGCAAACGGGACCCGGCTTCGTCAATCAAATCGATTGCT
>DCYM01000085.1:9349-21338 GCA_002331465.1 Candidatus Neomicrothrix sp. UBA2110
GTCAATCAAATCGATTGCTTTGTCCGGTAAATGGCGGTCCGCTATGTAGCGGTCAGCCAAATTGGCTGCTGCTACTAATGCCTGGTCGGTGATCGTCACTCTGTGATGAGATTCGTAACGATCACGCAGTCCCTTAAGAATTTCGATGGTGTGGCTGACTGTTGGCTCTTCAACTCGTATCGGTTGAAAGCGCCGTTCTAAAGCAGCGTCTTTTTCGAGATATTTGCGATATTCCTCAAGGGTCGTGGCGCCAATTGTTTGTAATTCGCCACGCGCCAACATCGGCTTCAAAATTGAGGCTGCGTCAATCGCTCCCTCGGCAGCTCCCGCTCCCACCAACGTATGTAACTCGTCAATAAACAAGATGATGTCACCACGCGTTTTGATCTCTTTTAGGACTTTCTTCAGTCGTTCTTCGAAATCTCCCCGATAACGCGACCCCGCTACGAGCGCACCGAGATCAAGGGTGTACAGCTGCTTTGCGCGCAGGGTTTCCGGGACTTCTCCCGCAACAATTTTTTGCGCCAGCCCTTCGACTATTGCTGTCTTGCCAACTCCTGGTTCACCGATAAGCACCGGGTTGTTCTTGGTTCGTCGGGAGAGCACCTGCATCACGCGTTCGGTTTCGCGCATCCTGCCGATAACTGGGTCGAGTGCCTTGTCTCGAGCATTCTGAGTGAGGTTGCGACCGAATTGGTCAAGTACAGCTGATCCGCCTTGTGGGCCATCACCGCGATCTGCTGAACCTCCAACGGTTTCTTTTCCGGGTTCAGAACCTTCCCCTTGGCCCGAACCGCTATAGCCCGACAACAATTGAATCACTTGTTGTCGAACACGAGATAGATCAGCTCCTAGCTTGACAAGAACTTGGGCCGCCACTCCCTCGCCTTCTCGGATTAGACCTAACAGAATGTGTTCGGTGCCGATGTAGTTGTGACCGAGTTGGAGGGCTTCACGGAGTGATAGTTCAAGAACTTTTTTAGCTCGCGGGGTGAAGGGAATATGACCGCTCGGCGACGACCCGCCTTGCCCAATTATTTCCTCAACTTGACTGCGAACCGCTTCTAACGAAATCCCCAACGATTCGAGAGCTTTTGCCGCGACACCTTCACCCTCGTGGATAAGCCCCAAAAGGATGTGCTCTGTTCCGATGTAGTTGTGGTTGAGAAGGCGAGCTTCCTCTTGAGCAAGCACAACAACTCGGCGGGCTCGATCGGTAAACCTTTCAAACACTGAATCCTCCAGGAGGCAAGTGTGCCCACAGGTGACGGGCGTTACTGGAGTGTAACCGGGCGAATGCTGTTGTCTTGCAGCAGTTGTCTCTCAAACCGCAGGAAACCGTTTTGCCGACACTCAAATGAAACGTTTCAGGCTAGATCGAGTTGTCGTTTAGCTTTGCAGTTAAGTTTGCATCGTGGTTTCCCTCACTCCCCTTCAACACCGCGAGGATCCCAGCGAGGATCTACGGCGAGTGGAGACGGCGTTACGAGATGCCGCGATGACTGACGATGACTTCTTGACTGAAGTGGCGTCTCACCTCATACCGGCTGGTGGCAAACGATTGCGGCCCGCGTTTGTAATTGCAGCAGCGCTTTCTTTGGACTCTAAGGGTGAGCGCGCCGAGGCCATGACCAACGCAATGGTGCGGGGCGGGGTAGCGGTTGAACTGGTCCATTTAGGGTCCCTCTATCACGATGATGTAATGGACGAAGCCGAAACGCGGCGGGGCATCGAAGCGGTGAACCATCGTTGGGGGAACCTGACAGCAATTCTTGCTGGTGATTTTCTTCTCGCAAAAGCTTCGGAATTGGCTGCTTCGTTGGGGACCGAAGTCGCTGAGTTACTTGCCGCAACAATTGGGCGGCTCTGCGAGGGGCAGGTTCGTGAGTTGCAACTGATTTATGACATCACCCGAACAGAAGAACAGTATTTGCAGGCTATTGCTGGAAAAACGGCTGCACTTTATGCCACCTCGTGTCGTATTGGCGGGTTAGTAGCTGGCGCAGACCGGGGGGTGGTCGACCGATTGACCGAATTCGGTCACGCGTACGGTATGGCATTTCAAGTTGTCGACGACATTCTTGATCTCGTGGCAACCGATGAGGAACTTGGTAAGCCTTCGGGCAACGACCTGCGAGAAGGTGTTTATACCCTGCCCGTGATTCGGATGATCGCGTCGGACGATCCGGTGACGGCCCTACTAGGTCAACCGTTAGACGAAGAGACGCTGGACAAAGCTAGGAGAGCAGTGGTTGACGGGACCGAAATCGCAACGTCGAAAGTAACTGCCGAGGGTTTCGTTGGTGATGCCGTGAAAGCACTCGACGCTTTGCCTGACACGCCTGGTGTTTTGGGGATGCGCGACGCAGCTACAAATCTGTTGTCGGCTCTTGACCGTTAGCGACGTCTGCGGAGCTTCTGGTGTGGCCAATCAACCGTAGCTATCAAGCAACGAGTTTCGATCCGGGACGCGGACCGGTGTGGGATTGGGGCCACCGCACGTATGTCATGGGGATCGTCAACGCTACTCACGATTCTTTTTCAGGTGATGGCATTGATGGCCAAATCGATAAAGCCGTGCTGTTAGCCACCGAGTTCGAGGCCTGTGGTGTCGACGTGATCGATATTGGAGGTGCGTCGTCGCGCCCCGGTGCTGAACCAACACCTGTTGCCGTGGAGAAATCTCGTGTTGTTCCCGTAATTGAAGCGGTGCGCGACGCGGTAAATCTACCCATATCGATCGACACAACCTGGGCGGTCGTCGCAGAGGCCGCGTTAGACGCGGGAGCCACGGTGGTTAACGACATCACTGGTTTCCTCCTAGATCCCGATCTTTCGTCACTCGTGTCTCAGCGCGGAGTGGGCGCCGTGGTGATGCACAACCAGCGAGGGCGAGAGCATCGCGATGTGATCGATGACATCGTTGCCGGCTTCGATGAAACTCTCGCTGTATGTGAGTCCGCTGGGATTGAGCTATCAAATTTGATCTTGGACCCGGGCTTTGGATTCGGATGGTCAGTTGAACAGAATTTGGAAATATTGCGTCGGCTACCAGAATTGACCGAATTCGAGTTGCCGCTGCTCATCGGCACGTCGCGAAAGTCATCTATTGGCACTGTGTTAGGCAGCGATATCGGAGAACGATTGTTCGGCACAGCGGCAAGTGTCGCTCAAGCAATTTGTGGGGGCATTGACGCGATCCGAGTTCACGATGGAGCCGAAATGCGTGATGTTGTAATGATGACAGACGCAATTGTGCGATCTAACTGAGTCAGTTCACCGCCTGATCAACGGAATGGTATTCACCGTCGAAGCCAAGATACTCAGATCCATCGTTGCGGTAGAAGGAAGCAGCCTTTGCTTGCTCTAGAACCGCAAGCATCGACGGCAGTTGGCCACCCTCCCTGTGTATTCGATCGATCACCCGCTTTGGGTTCAGATGATCCAGCATCTCGAATGGGCCGTGTACCCAGTTAAAACCCCACCGGATCGCGTTATCGATGTTGACGACGTCATCAGCAATTTCGGGCACTAAGCCCGCTGCATACCTCAGAGTTCCACCAAAAACTTTCCAAGCGAGTTCTCCCGCTGGGGAATCTTCAAAGATCACCTCGCCAAGCTCTGCCGCAGCGCCTTCGAGTGCACCTGGTAGCGCATCGCGCCATGTTTCGTTGAGAAGGTCGAAGGTTTCTTTGCTACGGGTACCGTCATCTAACTTGATTTGGCGAGAGAAACCACCACCGGCTTTTCGGCCGAGCTGGCCGTTGTCATGCATCCGTTGTTCAGCTGGTGGAAACGCCGTGTAGGCGTGCCCCGCATCCGCTTGAGGCAAGTTAGTTGCAAGGTTTTTCCCTACGAGTTCCATCACGTCGAGACCAATGAGATCAATCAGCCCGTAAAGCCCGGTGGGAGGAAGGCCTACGGGAGCCGCAAGAATCGCGTCTACCGTCTCTTGATTCATCCCTTCGCGGAGGAAGGGTTTTGCGAGATGTAACCCTGAGAGCATGAAGAAGCAGCCAATACGGTTGCCAATGAAATTGACGGTGTCTTTTGCGTGCACGACACCTTTGCCGAGACGCTTGTCACCGAATTCGGCAAACGCGGCAATCACATCATCATGAGTGTCTTCACCGGGGACAAGCTCGAATAGGCGCATCACCTTCACAGGATTAAAGAAGTGCGTGATTGCGACGTCGGCACGAAACCGAGGAGTCATTCCTTCAGATATGTGCCGCAGGGGGATGCCCGAGGTGTTCGACGAAATAACCGAGCCGTCTTTTCGGATCAGTTCCAACCGGTTAAAAAGTTCTCGTTTTACTGTCAGGTCTTCTACAACAGCCTCACAAACCCAGTCGTAATCTGAAACTGCTTCCAGATCGGTCTCTACGGTGCCTGTTGTCACTAAATGCTGAGCGTCCTGGTCAACTTGTTGCAGAGCGGCCTTGACAGCATCTGCGTTCATGTCGAGCAATAGGACGCGGCATCCAGCAGCCGCGCTCGCTGCGGCGATGCCGGCACCCATGGTTCCGGCGCCGACTACAGCAACGGATTCAATTGATCGAGACAAGATGTATTCCTCCGAAAAATTCGACTCAGCGGGCAACAAATTTCGTTTCAGCGTTATCGACCAACAATTTGTCGTCCGATGATCTCTTTCATTATTTCCGTCGTGCCGCCATAGATCGTCTGGACTCTCGCATCGGCATATGCACGAGCAATCGGATACTCGTTCATAAATCCGTAGCCACCAAACAGCTGAAGGCATCGTGTGATGGTCCGTAACTGCATTTCAGTGCACCACCATTTAGCTTCAGCGGCGTCCTCCGCTGTCAACTCGCCCCCATTGAGAGCTTCGATTTGGCGGTCTATGAAAACCCACGCCATATCAAGTTCGGTTTTCATCTCGGCGAGTTCAAACCGAGTGTTCTGGAACGATGAAATCTTTTGACCGAATGCCTCGCGATCAGTGACGTATTCGACTGTCCAATCGAACGCAGCCTGAGCCGAAGCTGTTCCCGTTATTGCGATAGACAGCCGTTCTTGTGGAAGGTTGTTCACGAGGCTCAAAAAGCCTGCTCCCTCTCCACCTAAAACGTTTTCTTCTGGCACAAATACGTCATCAAAGAATAACTCTGCAGTGTCTTGGCTCTTCATACCTAGCTTGTCGAGATTTCGTCCTCGTTCAAACCCTTCCATTCCTTCTTCAAGAACAACAAGAGAGATTCCTTTGTGCTTTTGCGAAGGGTCGGTCTTCACGGCCGTGATTACGAGGTCACTGTTGATGCCGTTGGTGATGAAAGTTTTGGAGCCATTGACGACGTAGCCAGCTCCGTCGCGAATAGCTGTTGTTCCCATCGACGCTAGATCTGAACCCATTGCGGGTTCGGTCATAGCAATTGCGCTCATCAGGTCGCCGTTAACAAGACCCGGCATCCACCGATCTGCCTGTTCCTCGTTGCAGTAGTTCAGAAAATAAGGCAGGCAAACATCGTTGTGTAACGTGATGCACATGCCCGAGCCGACCACTGCGGCTCGTTGAATTTCTTCATTAATGATTGAGTTATACCGAAAGTCATCAACCCCACCTCCGCCATAGGACTCAGGGGCTGCCATACCGAGGAAGCCAAGCGATCCCGCCTTTCGAAACATTCCTTTGTCGACTTTTCCGTCATGTTCCCATTTCTCGTGGTTGGGAACGATCTCCTGCTCCACAAACGCTCGAACGGAGTCGCGGAACATGTCGTGTTCTTCATCAAAGATGACGCGGCGCATGCCGTGACCGTACTGGGTCAAGGTGCCTGCCTGCGAGACGAGTTGGCACGGTAGCGTGCGAGACATGAGCACCTGGGATGCAGTGAGTCGAGCCGCCAGTGCGATGCGCCGCTTAAATCGTGCACTTTCTGGCCGTCAACTCCCTGACGAAGCTCTCGATGAAATCACCGGCACTATCCACGATCTTGGGGATCGCTTTAGTGCCGGAACCGATAGAAGCAAACTCGACGACATGCTGACGCGCCCTCACCTCGCTGCGATTTATGCCGGTCAGTACACACCGCTTGACCTTGAAGTTGGAGAAGAGATCGAATTTGACCCTTTTTCCATTGCGGGCGGTGAGTTTCATCCGGCGTCAATCGGGCTGAAATTCATCAAGGAATCGGATGAATGTGTTGTCAGCACAGGCGCAATTGATCCGATGTTTGCAGGGCCTCCTGAGCGCGTTCACGGCGGCGTTCAGGCGCTCATCATTGATGAGGTAATGGGCGCTCTCAATCGTATGCGGGGCCGCCAGGCTTACACTGCCTACCTTCATGTTGACTATCGGGGTCCCGCACCTTTAGGCGTGGATCTGACGTTTCGTGCCTGGGTCGATCAGACCGATGGTAGGAAAATTTATTTGAAAGGGTCGGGAGAGGGCCCTGAAGGTCGCTTCATGGAAGCAGAGGGCTTATTCGTCCAGCGCGAAGATCAACCCGAGGGATCCCTCCCGAGTCCGTAGCGCGGCCTGAGTGGACCCTAGGGTCCCTAGCGTTCAGGGCGAAGAGTTGGGAACAGCATCACGTCGCGGATGCTTGTGGCACCAGTCAGCAACATCGCTAAACGGTCCATGCCGATACCTAACCCTCCTGTAGGGGGAAGTCCGTATTCCAAAGCACGCAGATAATCTTCGTCGACCACCATCGCTTCGGCGTCACCCCCAGCATTTTGAGCTGCCTGATCTTCAAACCGGGAACGTTGCTGCTCGGGGTCGACGAGTTCGCTAAACGCATTGCAGAGTTCGCGTCCGGCCAGGATCGCCTCAAAACGTTCTGTCATACCTGGTTTGTTTCGGTGATCTCTCGCTAAAGGCGAAACTTCGGCTGGGTATTCGGTCACATATACGGGACCCCAAAGAGCGCTCTCGGTCGTTTTCTCATAGATCTCCAAGATGACCTTGCCCGGCCCGAACGAATCTTTGAACGGCACTCCGTGCTCCACTGCAACAGTTCGGAGTTCTTCAATCGACATATCGAGCGACAAGGTCACCCCAATCGACTCTTCTATTAGTTCAATCATCGTCGCTCGCCGCCAAGGTCGAGCAACGTCAAGTTCCTGGTCACCGATCGTTAGCACCGTCGAACCGGTGAGCTCAAGAGCAAGATGTTCTACGAGTTCCTCCACGAGATTCATGATGTCGTCGTAATCGGCGTACGCCTGATATAGCTCAAGCATCGTGAACTCTGGGTTGTGACGAGTTGAGACTCCTTCGTTGCGGAATACTCGGCCGATCTCGAACACTTTGTCGAATCCTGCGACCGTTAATCGTTTGAGGTACAGCTCAGGCGCGACTCTTAGGTACAGATCAAGGTCGAGGGCATTGTGGTGGGTAGTGAAGGGTTGAGCATTCGCTCCTCCCGGTATCGGATGAAAAATGGGGGTTTCTACTTCAATGAAGCCCCGGTGCTCCATAAAAGATCGCGTAAGCGACATCATCCGACTTCTCATGAGAAAAGTTCGTCTCGCTTCTGGAGTGACCCACAGATCTACGTACCGTTGTCGGTATCGGGTATCTACGTCGGTGATGCCGTGCCATTTGTCGGGAAACGGGCGGCGGGCCTCGGCCAGAAGAACCCATGAATCTGCTCTTACGCTCAGCTCTCCGCGTCGGGTGGTCATAACGACACCCGTTACTCCAACCCAGTCACCGAGATTGAGATCGCAGAACTTGTCAAACTCTGGTGTGGTCTTTGAAGGGGCAAAGAGTTGAATTCGACCGGAACCGTCATCCAGGGTGGCGAAGGCGAGCTTGCCTTGAACCCGGCGCAGCATTAGCCGTCCCGCAATAGTCACCACATGGTCAGTTTCTTGACCCGGTTCAAGGTCAACGTGGTTTGCGATCAGTTCCTCAACTCGGCTGTCAGTGACGAATCGGTAGGGAATTTCGGCCATGTCTCCTCAATGACGCTCAGTTTCGTTGGCTTCGCACTCAACTTCGCGCAATAACCATGCTTCATGGTGCTTCATTAATCGCTCTAGTGGTGCGATCAATTGTGAAATAAGCATCCCTCGTCTTAAAAGTTTGGCGTCTGGTTGGGTCAACCCGCGCCTTTTTCGGATAGCGACGTCACCTTCTATCTTGGATGCTGAGATTTAGCTGCAAAGCAGGTCGCCGACCCGCACGATCACCTGGTCTGAAACTGTTTCTCGCCACAGTGGGGGCACTAACTCGGGCGCTAAGTCGGCCAGAGGGAAGAGGACGAAAGCTCGTTCGTTCATTCGCGGGTGCGGAATCGTTAATTCTGGGTCGTTGAGTTCTAGGTCGCCGTACAGCAGAACGTCAACGTCGAGGGTCCGCGGGCCCCAACGTTCTTTGCGGACACGTCCGGCCGATGTCTCAAGTTGTTGGCAAACGGTAAGAAGGTCGTAGGGGCTTACGGAGGTCTGAATTTCAACCACCAAGTTGAGAAACGCCCCTTGGGACGGCCCACCTATTGGCGCTGTTTCGTATACCCCTGAGACAGCGTGCTTGTCGGGAATGTCTCGCACTGCTCTCGTCAAGATTTCTCTACGGTCACCTAGGTTGGATCCCAGACCTATAAAGCTTCTTACGGTTTGGGACATTTCGTCCTCATCTTCATTGACGGTGACGGGTCACTCGAACAGCGCTGAAATTTAGGTCCGATGGCACCGGTGGGCGGATCTTCTTAACAGTCACTTCCACCGTTGAGACACCATCAAGTTCGAGCAGACGTTCTGCTACGAGTTGCGCTAGGCGTTCGAGGAGTTGGACTTTCGCCCCAAGGCATATTTCTTCAATCGTTCGAGCCACCGATCCATAATCAACCGTGTCTTGTAAGTCGTCGGAATTACCGGCTGCGGACAGGTCGGCATAGATATCGATATCGAGTTCCAACGGCTGAGCTCGCTCGCGTTCTTCTGGCAGTACACCCACGACGCACACGACGCGCAGGCCGCGTAGTTGGATGCAATCGCTATTGCTCGGTTGTGTCACTGCTATGTGGTCTCCTGCTCAGGTTCCATACCGATCGCTATTTCAACTAGTTCCCGGCCGTGCGGTCCCAATCGTTGCTGGAAGATACGTTCGGCTATCGCTGTGACTTGCGGTCCGGTAGGAACAAGGCCAGCCCACAGCAAGTAGGCCGCCATCAACCCACACAAACGTTCTCCGACTAGTTCCTTGTGAACGACAACTTTTTGGCTTGCCGATATAGCGCTGCGGATCTCAATAAAGATGGCTTCCATGAATTGAGCAAGCTGGTCATGTGCAGGCCAGGGCCGATGCCGGAATGGCATGCCAAGTTCTTCATAATTGTGGAGGTTGTGTGATCCGGAAATGAGTGAATAGAGAACGTCGAATTCGTTTTGGCGAATCCAAATGATTTCTTCTTGGCGGCGAACACGCCGGTGGTGTTCCCCATAGCCCCCTGGACGCTCACAGATAGCGAGGGAGTCCTTGATCACCCAGACAAAGTTTCTGGGCTCAATACCTTCTGCCCATTTTGCCTTCACGGTCCCCTATTCCGCATGCGTTAAGAAACGCTGATGCGAAGCAGATGTTACTTGTCAGATATCGGAGGGGCCACTGACACTGTGGCGGTGTTCAGGAGTTACCTGATCTGTCGTACGCCCAAATATCGCGAAGGTTTCGGTAACGCTGGCCTACATCGAGTCCATATCCCACGACCCACACCTGGGGAAGTCGAAATCCTGCGTATTTGACAAGGCCATCTAGGTCGGCCTGTTGTTCCTCTCGGACCAAAAGAGAGCAGAATTCCAAACTTGCCGGGTTCCTCGCTAAAAGGGTTTTTCTGAGGTATCGCAAAGTTAGGCCGCTATCAACGATGTCTTCCACGATGATCACATCTCGACCTTCGATGTCATCATCGAGGTCCTTTATGATTCGAACCACGCCACTGGTGCGGGTAGAGCTTCCGTAGGAGGACACCGCCATGAAGTCGAGTTCGACGGGAAGGTCGATGGCACGGGCGAGGTCAGTGGTAAAGATGGCCCCGCCTTTAAGCACGCCTATCAGCAAGGGGATTCGTCCGGCGTAGTCGTTCGCGATCTCTTGACCCAGTTGCTGGACCCGAGCGCTGATTTCAGCATGGGTTACAAGGACTTCGCTGAGGGCGGGGTCGGGGTCTAGGGCGCTCTGATCCGTCACAAGGTCGGAACCTAGCCGCTATCTCGAACTTTTCTACTCCCTTTAGACAAGGTTTCTATTCTTAAGGTGCCACCGGTTCGTCGTACAGACCGACCGCCGGTTACTTCGGTGCCGAGAATCTCTCCCCGAGCGACTTCGAGAACTCGCTCAACGGAGGCAAAGTCCGGGGGATGTTCATCTCGGAGCCACTTTCGAATTGCGCGGCGTGCCAAGGGAAGGGGTGCTGCTATCAAGGAAGCGGCGTCAGTGGGGTCAATCTCTTCTGCAAGTTCGTCAAGGAAGTCGCGGTCGTTTTCTGCAACTTTCCCGGCGCGCGTCAGCAACGGAACCACGTCTCGTTCGTTGATCTCATTTAGGAGGGGTATGACCTCGTTGCGAACTCGATTTCGTCGAAATCGGGGATCGGCGTTGGTCGGGTCATTAACGGGTTCCCAACCGAACAGATCGCATATTCGTTCGGTATCTGCGCGTCGAAGAGAGAGAAGTGGGTGGTGTTTTGGCCGCATACCAGCGGACGCATCAAGACCTCCTCCTCGAAGAAGGTGCAGCAAGATCGTCTCCGCTTGGTCGTCAGATGTGTGTCCAGTGAGAACCGTTTGGGGTAGCGCTGCGAATCGTGCTGATCGGGCGCGAGCTTCAAAGTTCGGTCCGTCTTTCAGTTCGAGAGTCAGGGCTTCAAAACCCGCGTTAACTCGGTCGGAAAGCTCTGACACTCGGTCGCGTTCTTCTGAACCATTTGGTCGGATCCCGTGGTCAACGTGATACGCGATGACCGGCGATCCGGTCAACGAGGCAAGAATCAAAAGAGCTGAGGAATCCGCGCCACCTGAGACAGCGCAATGCAGTATGCCGCTAGAGGGGAAGGTGCAATTTTGGAGGAGTGCATCGATCTGATCGAGATCTGCCATGTGAGAACCTCAGTTACCCGGCTGGCACTCGTTGCATCCATGCGGACGGGTCCCGGATCTCCACCATTGATGGGAGGTGACCTGCATCACGCCAGATGACATCCACGGCGCGGCGACCGCGTTGTGACTCGATAGCTGCAATGAAGTCCTCTCCCGCTTGATACTGCGCCAGCTTGGCTTCTATCCCCATAAATTTTTGCATGATCCGCGCCACGCCCGTTGCCCCATTTCGCCGTTCCTGCATAACTCGGTGAAAGCGCGAGGCGTGAGGTACGTGACCTGCCGCTGCGCGAGACATGGTGACATCACCGTGGCCCTCAACCAGGCTCATCATGCCGCCAACGGAATCCAACAGTTCTCGCTGACGCTCATTTGCGAATAGCTGGGCGACTCCCCCATCAGCCATCGGGTCTTGCCCCGCTCGACGTAACTTTATGAATTCTTGTAAGCCTTGTTTAATTCGGTCGGGGTCTGGGTCGACTTCATCAAGCATTTGATTTACCAGTTCTAAGAAACGGGGACGCAGCCACGGAACTCCTGTGAACTGTGACCGGTGCGTTAACTCGTGCAATGCGAGCCAGAGCCTGAATTGTTTGGGGTCGAAGGCGAATTTTTTTTCAGTTGAGATGATATTCGGCCCGACGTAGTACACGAGGTCTTGTTCATCTCGATTTTCGTCTTCGGCAAGTAACAGGTCGTACTGGCCCAGCACGCGTCGAGACATCCAACCCAGGACCGTTCCTAGTTCGGCAGCAGCGATTTTGCCGGTGATTTTGCTAGCAGCGTTTGTTTCACCGGACTCGGCCAAGACTGGGCGTAGCAGTCGGCGGAAGGCCCGGATGTTTGCATCGATCCATCCGGCGCGGTCGATCACTTGAGCGCGGGCGGAACCTTCGCTGGAAATCAGGCCAGTTTCTGC
>DCYM01000085.1:21727-23340 GCA_002331465.1 Candidatus Neomicrothrix sp. UBA2110
GAGTTACCTAAATAGGAACGCGACAAGGGTTCTTCGCCAGCGACGCGGACCGCAATCCGGCGGGCTAACTCCCAGTCGACGGGCCCGTCCGTCATTGTTGAACTCAGCGCTTGGGATATCGGGGGGCCACAACTTTGACGATGTACCCAGCGACGAGTTGGAGGACTCCGAGCACGGTGCCTATAGCGAGGGGCACAGCTAGCCAGAAATGCCAGACTTGAGCAGCAAGTGCGTTCATGGGGCCATCGTATCTAACCGTGCCGTAGACACCTTCAATCTGAGTAGAGGTTCGTGGTGAATCCCGCGAATATGCCGGCCGTGTCAACAAAGGCGGCTGGTAGCGTCAGTGCGTCAGCGCCCGAGTAGCTCAGTGGCAGAGCGGCTCTCTCGTAAAGAGCAGGTCGCGGGTTCAATCCCCGCCTCGGGCTCCATCGTTTATGACACAACCGCATCCCTCACTAGTGGAGATTCATGAATAGTTTCTGCAGGAGCAGGCGTTCGTTTGGGTTGCGACGCAGATCGTCACTAGCTTCAGTGACCGCAGTTAACGATGTTGAAGCGCGCGCAGCATCGATGAGGCCTGTCGCAACGTCGTCACGAATGGAGATACCGATAGCGGTGATGCCCATTACAAGTTCGTCTGTCCGTAACCTCCGTAATTCTCTTTTGTGACGATCTTCCAGACTTCGACGCCCTAAACCTCGCTCGCCGAAACGGTCGGCGCGTTCATCAAGTTCTTTGCGTTCGCGATCTTGTCGATCCTGGAGAGGGACGGCTGCGTCATCGATCATTGTCAGTAAGCGATCTACAGCGGCCGTAGCTGTGTTCCCACTTCCCTCCAGTGTTGTTCGAAGTTGTTGCCATGAAGCCCAACGTTCAAGGGCAGCATCGTCTGAAGCCAGGAGTAACGCTCGATCGATTGATCCGTTGGAGACCGCGGCGATGACCGATGAACGCTTCTCATCAATTCCAGCTTCAAGTAAGAGTTCTATAAGGTCTTGGGGGCTCACAGCAGCTATGTCGATTTGAGTGCAGCGAGAGGCGATAGTTGCCAACTCGGTGGGGATTTCTTCCGCAGTCAAGATGAAATAGGTCGATGGTGGGGGCTCTTCTAGAACCTTGAGAATCATTGGGGCAGCACCGAAGGCTAGGTGGATGTCTTCAACGAGAATGACTTTTCGTTTGCCTTCAAACGGGCTCGTTGTTGCAGCTCTAACAATCTCCCTGGCTTGTTCCACGGTGAGTGAGGGGCCGTTGCGTTCGAACACAATCAGGTCCGGGTGCTCTTCGAAAACGGCGAGTCTTCGGTGACGTTCCGCATCGTCGGTTTCGTGAGCTAAGAGTTCCGCGGCGAAGCTAGTGGCTATTGTTCGCGCCCCGCAGCCTGCTGGCCCGACGAGGAGATAGGAAGGCAATGGGTTCGCAACTGCTGCTCGCAGCATCGATATGGCAGCTGGTTGACCAATGACGTCGCTGAGAGCATCACTCATTTCACACCGACTGCGTTAGCGACCCTCTCAGCTACTTCCGCGATCAATCCGTCGCCGTCAACGACGATCCACCGATCTGGGTCTGCGTTAGCTAGGACGGCAAACCCATCAATTACCCGAGCG
>DCYM01000177.1 GCA_002331465.1 Candidatus Neomicrothrix sp. UBA2110
AGGTAGCGCAGCGAAGAGGCAGTTTGGTTACTCACGGGTTGTAACGGTACGGGAGTGTGGCCACTGTTACGACGATGATTCGACCACTCTGAACGTCAGATTCACCCTTGGTTGAGTAATCCGTTTTGAACGGGGTACCTCGTGTTCCCATAACTGTTGTGTGGAGCCTCGCATGATCAAAACGTCGCCCGACTGTAAAACGATGTCGGTCGGTGTTTGCGACCGGTCCTTGCGTCGCATACGAAACTTTCGCGCTACTCCCAAGCTGACTGAGGCGATCACTGGGTTGACGCCAAGTACCCTTTCATCGTCCGCGTGCCAATCAACTTTGTCGTTTCCATCCCGATAGAAGTTGAGTAAGGCAGAGTTGAATTGAACTGCGGCAAGGCTGTTTACCTGTTCTCTTATTTGCTGAAGAGTTGGCGTCCAGGCAAATGGGTTCATCTGAATTCCTGACCAGGCATAGGAGCAGTCGGGATCGCCATACCAAGCGTTAAGTCTTGGTACATCGTGCACTTGGCCAAACATCGAAATTTTGTCTTGGCGCCACTCGATTTCTTGCACCAATTGGTTGCAGAGTTGGTCGCCGCGCTCTGGGGACCACACTTGCTGGTGGAGAACTATGTCGGCACCTGGTAAATCGATTCGGTGAGTAGTTGGTTCATCAAAAAACTCGCCTTGAGAACTTAACGACTGGCCGCTCACTAGAAGATGCTGAATCCACCGTCGATTTTTATGACATCGCCGGTGTGCCATCTACTGGCGTCGCTCATGAGATAAACAGCGATGGCACCAAAGTCATCCGGTTGACCCCACCGTCGCATAGGAATCCTCGGCATAACGTTGTCGGCGAATTTTTTCCAACCAAAGAGCCCTGCGGTCATGTCAGTTTCGATCCATCCGGGAATCACTGCGTTCGCAGTGATCTTGTAACGCGCCATTTCGACTGAGAGGCCCATCATCATCGCCAGCATCGCACCTTTGGATGCTGCGTAGGCCTGACCTTTGGGTGACCCCTGGATTGCAGTACCGCTTGAGGTGAGAACCAAAGTCCCGCCCTCGCCTTGCGCGACCATTTGACGAGTTGCCGCCCTCAGTGTGTAGAAGACCCCGTTCAAATTAACGTCAAGTACTGAAAACCAATCTTCATTCGAGTGTTCGAAAAAAGGTTTCTGATTTTGCGCGCCGATGCCTGCATTGGGGAAGCAGGCGTCAATTCTTCCGTACCTTTCGATAACCGATGCCATGCATTCTTCAACTTCTTGTTCGTTAGCTACGTCGCATCTCACAGCCGACGCAGATGAATTTATTGCTTGGAGCTCTTTTTCCGCGGCAGCGTTTTTATCTTGATTAGTCCCCCAGACGCTTACGTCAGCACCTGCTGCAGCGAGAGCGCGAGCGAATCCGAGGCCAATACCACCGTTTCCTCCAGTGATGACCGCTACTTTCCCGGTCAAATCGAATCCGTCGTAGGTCATGGACCACTCCCTTTGCTCTTGGCCTGTTTCGAATACTAGAAGGTGCACGGTGAGCGAAGTTGTTAAGGGTCTGGGAGACTCTCACGATGGAATTTGAGACCATCAGGATCGATGGCGAAGGCCCTGTCCGTCACCTCGTGCTTAATCGCCCCGAAGTTCACAACGCAGTGAACGGCCAATTGATCGCCGACACACAGGCAGCAGTTAGTTTGCTTGATGCCGATTCATCAGTGCGCGTGGTCATAGTCCGAGGGGAGGGCAAATCCTTTTGCTCAGGTGCGGACATGAAACAACCCCGGACGAGTCCCCAAGACGCAATGCTCGCATCGAAGCAAGGGGCCAAAATGTACGACACCTTGCTGCACTTGAATCCCATAACGATTGCGCTGTGTCACGGATACATGATCGGTGGCGGGGCGGTACTTCCAGCCGCATGTGATTTCAGGATCGGTAGCCCGACGGTAAATCTCACCCTGAACGAAGTGAGCATTGGCTTCAATTTGACTTGGCATTCGCTCCCGGCATTAATGAATTTAGTCGGCCCACATCGAGCCAAAGAAATGTTGATTCTGGGGCGAAGTTACGACCTAAACCAACTGGATCGTTATGGATACTTCACCGAGACGGTGAACGATGACTCTGCTTTGGTGGCTGCGGGGGAGGAGCTAGCTGCGCAAGTGGTCAATCAGCCACCAGTACCTGTCACCGTGACCAAAGCATCTATAAATGCGCAATCGATGCCTCTCGGTCGCTCTATTCAACATATGGACCATGTCGCGGTTGGCTATATGGGTAAGAGTGACAGTTCTCGTACCGCCCGAACTTCATACTTTGATAATGGGCAGCGCGAATGGAGCGATGACTGAGTCCTCGTTAGGTCAAGGGGAGACAAATGAACATTTCGGCTAAAGCTGCCATTGTCGGCATTGGTGAGACCGAGTATTTCCGCGGGTCGCAACAGAGCGTTCCAGAACTTGTGTTGAGCGCCTCGATGGAAGCCATTCATGATGCAGGCTTGCAACCAAGCGATATTGACGCTGTCATTCCGCCGCCGGGTTATCTAAGTACGGAAGAGATAGCGGCGAATTTGGGGATTCCCGAGGTGAGATACGCGGTGGAAGTTCGCATGGGTGGCGCCAGCCCTACGGCGGCTCTTCAGTCAGCGGTAATGGCGTTGAGCTCGGGTATTGCCACCAACGTGCTAATCACCTTTGGTTGGAACGGTTACTCGGCGTTCCGCAGACGGCCCGACAGCGCACCAAT
>DCYM01000102.1 GCA_002331465.1 Candidatus Neomicrothrix sp. UBA2110
GGCTAAGCCGACCTAGACTGATAACGCTTAACCCTCGATTGGGTAGCTGGGAGAAACGTGTGACACGAGAGCAGTGGGAATTAGAGCACCAGGCTGATCGGACCCGCGACGTGGACTACGAAACTATGAGCGGCATTCCAGTGGAACCGCTGTACAGCCCAGAGGATGCTGAACCCGACGAACGCATCGGGTGGCCTGGCCAATACCCCTATACCCGCGGAGTTCATTCGAGTGGTTACCGGGGCCGCCTGTGGACCATGCGCATGTTTGCTGGTTTCGGAACCCCTGAGGACACGAATGCGCGGTTCAAAGAAATCCTTTCTGCTGGAGGAGACGGGCTGTCAACTGCTTTCGACATGCCAACGTTGATGGGTCTCGATAGTGACGATGTTCTCTCCGTGGGAGAAGTTGGTCGTTGTGGCGTAGCGGTTGACACCGTCGAAGATATGAGAGTTCTCTACGACGGTATTGATCTTGAGGACACAACAACGTCGATGACGATTAACGCTCCCGCTGCGCCCATCTGGGCGATGTTCGTAGCAAATGCAGAAGACCAAGGGGCAGATAGAACTCGCTTAGGAGGAACACTCCAAAACGACATCCTTAAGGAATACCAAGCTCAGAAAGAATGGGTCTTCCCGCCACGACCTTCAATGCGGCTTGTAGCTGACACCATCGAATTCTCGAAAAACGAAATGCCCAGATGGAACTCTGTTTCAATCAGTGGCTATCACATACGAGAAGCGGGGTCGACGGCGGCTCAAGAACTCGCTTTCACTCTTGGTAACGGCTTTGCATACGTTGAAGCAGCATTGCAGCGAGGTCTTCAAGTAGACGATTTCGCTCCGCGGCTTAGCTTCTTCTTTAATGCTCACATTGATTTCTTCGAAGAGATCGCGAAGTATCGAGCAGCGCGCCGAATCTGGGCGCGCTGGATGAAAGAGCACTATGGCGCTCAAGATCCGAAGTCGATGATGCTGCGCTTTCATACGCAGACTGCTGGCGTTTCATTAACCGCTCAGCAACCCGAAATCAACATCGCTCGAACAGCGATTGAGGCTCTTGCAGGTGTTCTGGGCGGAACGCAAAGTCTGCATACGAATTCGATGGACGAGGCACTTGCTTTGCCGACGGAAAAGGCAGCTCGCATCGCTCTGCGCACCCAACAGATCATCGCCCACGAGACCGGGGTAACGGATGTTGTTGACCCCCTCGGTGGGAGTTGGTTCGTGGAGGAACTCACCGATCAACTCGAGGTTGAAGCCGAGGCCATGTTTAGCCATATCGCTGAGGCGGGAGGCGGGTCGATGCTCGAAGGTGCCTTTCATCTGATTGATGAAGGTTGGTACCAGGGAAGCATTGCCGATGCTGCCTATGACTTTGAGAAAAAGATCAACTCGGGCAGGCGTGTTGTCGTGGGTGTAAACGACTTCACGGAGGGAAATAAAGAAGACCAAATTGATCTTCTAAAAATCACTCCTGACGATGAAAAACGTCAGATAAAGCGTCTTCAGCAAATTAAGAGTGACCGGAGTCAGCCGGCGGTAGATGAAGCTCTCATTGCATTGAGTCGCGTTGCAGAGACTGATGCGAATTTGATGCCGTCGCTGATCGAAACGGTCAGAACACATGCCACAGTTGGCGAAATCATGACGACTCTCGCTGACGTCTTTGGGCGATACCAAGAAAAACCATTTATTTGAACGACACAGAGCGGTCTATCTGGGCCGTGAAGCGGGCTATTGTCAACCAGAGCGAATTTGGTTGACGAGGAACTGATGTTACAACTGAACCCTCAAAAGCTGATCGCCGTGCCGTTGATAACCATTGCTGCGCTTATTTCTGCTTGCGGTGGAGGACCCGATCAAACTCAACTTGAGCGCGAACTACAAGATAGGGCTGGCAGTGACATCCTCCCAGTAGAACTGGGCATGGTTGATTGTCCTGAAGACGTAGTAATGACCCCGGAGTCGGTGTTTATCTGCGCCAGCGAGGTGGCGGGCCAGTACTACGAACTTCAAGTTCGGATAATCGATGCACAAGGCCAATATGGATACGTTCATAAGCACCACCCTCTTCAGCTAGTAAACACCGAGGCACTTTTGGCCAACGAAGTTGCATACGGAGTTGGATTTGACCTGATGATTGACTGCGGCGACGGTGAATACCTGGTGGCGCCGATTGGCAGTACATTCAACTGCGTCGCAACCCGTGTCGAAGGCGGAGCCCAAGCGAATATCGAAGTTACGCTCCGCGACGAGGTTGGTCGGTTGACTTGGGCCCTTCTGCGGCCTTGATCAGTCTCCGCAGCGCGAGCGGATGCAAACAATGACCCTGGTGGATGTCAGTAGTATCTCGCTCGTCTGGCCAACAAAGACTTTATTTGTTGATCTCTCATTTACTGTCGATGTAAAAGACCGAGTTGGAGTCTTGGGCATCAACGGATCCGGCAAATCGACATTACTCAACGTGCTTGCCGGTACTGAAACCGCCGATCAAGGTGTGATACGACGTCGGGCGGACCTTGCGATTTCATTTCTAAGTCAACGCCCTGAATTGGGCGAAGGAACCGTGAGCGACGCCGTCGGATCAGATTGGCAAGCTAAAGCCGCCATTGACCGGCTGGGATTGACAGAAATCGCGAACAGAAACATCGCATCTCTTTCCGGGGGTCAACAAAAACGGGCTGCGCTAGCAGCGGTTCTGGAAAATAGTGAAGCGGGTCTTCTGATCCTTGACGAACCAACGAACCATTTGGATATTGAGGGAATTGAATACCTAGAACGCGTCATCAAAGACTTTGCCGGGGGAGTTGTATTCGTATCTCATGACAGGTATCTGATTGATCGCGTTGCGACCAAAACAATCGAACTGTCATCGGATGGGGCTTTCGTAGTCGAGGGGGGCTATCAATCTCATTTACTCGCTAAGGCTGAAAGGCAAGCTAAGTCCGACCGCGACGAAGCAACACGGCGAGTTCTGGAGCGAAAGGAACTTGCGTGGCTACAGCGAGGTGCTCGGGCTCGACGAAGAAAATCTAAGTCTCGTCTAGCGATCGCACAACGAACTCTCACAGCGCCCGCGCGAGAAGAACAACGAATCGGTCCGTTGGCTCTAAATGATTTCGGTCAACAGCGGCTCGGCCGGCAGGTCATAGACCTTGAGAACGTAGGTGCAGAGGTCGGTGGAAAGAAACTTTTCGACAATGTCAATCTCTTGATGTCGTCAATGGAACGCTTGGGAGTTGTAGGACCAAACGGAGTCGGAAAATCGACTCTGCTGGACGTGATTGCTGGCCGACGGATTCCAACAACAGGGACGGTGAACTACGGCTCAACTATTCGAATTGGCTACTTCGACCAAACGGGCCAAACCCTTGACCAAGATGCCAGTGTGGAGGAGATCGTCGCAGGTCCAGGTTCACGACTCGACCACCGTCAAACGAACCTCCTTGGGCGTTTTTGGTTTGAACCAGCGACACACCGAGCCCAGGTCAAGACCCTTTCAGGCGGCGAGCAGCGAAGGTTGCAACTCATGTCTGTCCTCGCTTCCGAACCGAACGTCCTGCTCCTTGATGAGCCGACAAATGACCTTGACTTGGACACTCTCCGGGCCCTCGAAGAATGGTTGGACACGTTTCGTGGAGCGCTAGTAGTGGTGACTCACGACCGCGCCCTCCTCGAGCGAACAGTCGAACATGTCGTCGCCCTCAGCGAAGAGGGGTTCCGTCACTTGGGCGCGGGTGACGCGGTATGGGAACAAGTCCGATCGAAATCCCAGCCAAACAATCCTCGATCAAAAGCCAAAACAAAGGAGAGGCAACGATCCGGTCGCTCTCTATCGACGCTCCGTTACGAGTTGAAAGAAGCGGAAGTCGAGATGGAGAAACTCGCCCTAGAGCGAGATCAATGCCGCGCTTCACTGGCAGATGATTCGATTACGCATAGTTCGCAACAAGAGATGTACCGCTCTTTGGCTTCGACCTTGGAAAGCCTAGAAAATACTGAAAATCAGTGGCTTGCGATATCGGAAGAGATTGAAGGACGGACTTAAACGCTCCGCTACCCTGCGATATATGAACCGGCGAACACATGACTCCAGCGGTGACTTGCGGTCTTTGCGCCACCGACGGCCGCTGATTGTCTGGACAGCAGTGTTGGTGTCAGCAGCGATGGTTCTTGCTGGCTTCTCGGCCCTGATGGCCGCATTGTGAATGATGTCAACTCTTCAGCTTTCGAAGAACTTTCCTTGGAACGTCTCTATGAGATCCTTCGGCTTCGAGTCGAGGTCTTTGTAGTTGAACAACAATGTGCTTATTCCGAAATTGATGCATTGGATAGCGAAGCGCTACATCTTTGGATTGATGATCACGATGGGCTTGCTTCATATGTACGAATCATCGAGGAGCTCGACTGTTTACGAATCGGTCGGGTCGTCACTCGACGTGATGCTCGCTCCAGAGGGTTGAGTCGGCGACTCATTAACCACGTACTGTCAACGACGAATGGACCCTGGGTGCTCTCGGCACAGGCATATTTGTGTGACTGGTACACCCAGCTGGGTTTTATTCCAAGTGGTCCAGAGTTCGATGAAGATGGGATCCCTCACATCCCAATGGGAAGAGCAGCCACTTAGCTGGACGCGATATCGAAACTAAGCCCGGACATCAACAACGGTGCGCCCGCGCACCTGACCGGCAAGGATGTCTGAACCCAACTTTGGAACATCAGCCAAGCCAACCATGGTCGTCATCTGGGAAAGTATGTCTCGGTCAAGGAGTTCGTCGAGCCTTGACCATGCTCTGTTCCGGGTTTCAAAGGGGCATATAACCGAGTCGATTCCCAGCAGATTGACTCCCCGGAGAAGGAAAGGAATCACTGTCGTGCTGAGGTCGTGGCCCCCCGCAAGTCCGCAAGCAGCGACGCTTGCCCCATATTGCATTTCCGTAAGAACGTGGGCGAGCGTCGTGTCGCCGACCGCATCTATGCATCCACCCCAGCGCTCAGACGCAAGTGGCCCTGCCGCGGGTTCTGCGAGCTCGTCGCGCGACACGATTTGACTCGCGCCCAAGTTGGCTAAATAGTCGCTTGTTTCAGGACGCCCTGTCGACGCCGCGACGTCGTAGCCCGCTTGGGAAAGTAGGTGTACAGCGACGCTTCCGACTCCGCCAGCAGCGCCCGTTACGAGCACCGGTCCGGAACCGATGCCGTGATCTTCGAGAGTCTGCATAGCCAGCATTGAAGTGAGCCCAGCGGTACCCACACTCATCGCTTCGAGTTCAGAAAGGCCTGCTGGGAGTTTGACTAACCAGTCACCACTGACTCGAGCCCGTTCGGCATAGCCGCCCCAGTGAACTTCGCCGACCTTCCAACCTGTCAGGACAACTCTGTCTCCTTCGACAAAACGCGCGTCAGCGGACTTGCTAACAACGCCTGAAAAATCGATCCCAGGTACATGTGGATAATCACGCACCAGGCGACCGATGCCATTGAGGATCATTCCATCCTTGTAG
>DCYM01000194.1 GCA_002331465.1 Candidatus Neomicrothrix sp. UBA2110
TCAAACCCAGGTGAGCGACCGACCAATCGGTCCCAGAGCAACGCACGAAAGGGGTGCCCCGTGGTTGGTGGTGCATTGAAGTCAGCGGGAATCAACGATTTCGACCTGCGAATGTCAGAAAAAGTTCGTCCTCTATATGAGGCAGTCAAGGTCTTTATCCGAGAAGAAGTCGACCCCATTACCGAGGAGTACCACCGGCTCGGTGACGCTCGAACCGAAAAGTGGGCGTACGGCGAAGGTCAGCTCGAACTGCTTGCCGGGGCTAAGGAGAAGGCCAGATCACAAGGCTTGTGGAATTTTTTTCTCCCTGATGCCGAAACCGGAGAAGGGCTCACCAACCTCGATTACGCCTATATCGCCAACGAACTGGGGAAGAACCGTCTCGCTTCGGAATGTCTCAATTGTTCGGCTCCAGATACCGGCAACATGGAGGTTCTAGAACGCGTCGGCACGGAGGCACAAAAAGAAGAGTGGCTTGAGCCGCTATTGAACGGAGAGATCCGCTCCGCGTACTGCATGACCGAGCCTCGTGTCATGAGTTCTGATGCCAAACAAATTGGCACCACAGCTGTACTCGACGGCGAGGAATGGCTTATCAACGGCGAGAAGTTCTACATCTCAGGTGCTGGGGATCCGCGTTGCAAAATAATGATCACCATGGTCCGCACGAATCCAGACGCGGACACCTACAAACAGCAATCCCAAATTCTTATTCCTCTTGATACCCCGGGCGTGAACGTTCTCGGTCCCATGCATGTCTTTGGAAGCGATGACGCTCCGCACGGCCACATGCACATCATGCTCGAAGATGTCCGTGTCCCTCGCGACAACGTGCTTTTGGGTGAAGGGCGAGGGTTCGAGATCAGCCAACTGCGTCTCGGCCCTGGAAGAATTCATCACTGCATGCGTTCGATCGGTAGTGCAGAAAAAGCAATAGAAATGATGGTCGATCGTGGCCTGTCAAGAGAGGGCTTCGGCAAGAAGTTGATCAATCTTGGCAAGAACATGGAAGTTATTTCTCGCGCACGTATCGAAACTGAAGCCATGCGTTTAATGGTTTTGCGAGCTGCAAAAGCAATGGACACGCTGGGAAATGCCGAGGCTCGGGTGTGGGTGAGCGCTGTGAAAGCAATGGTGCCCGAAAAGTGTTGCGACATCATCAACGAGGCAATTCAGATGCATGGTGCTGCCGGAGTGTCTCAGTGGTTCCCTCTCACCGACATGTGGCATAGCCAGCGCACGCTTCGTCTTGCGGACGGTCCTGACGAGGTACATCACCACGTTGTAGCTAGAGCAGAGGTGAAAACTCGTGAAGGTGAGCGTTCCGCTGGTGAAGCCACTACCCATACTTTGGGTGGCCCAACGTTCGCCGGACCAGGATGAGCTAGATCGGGTCGATCGACTTTTAGTGTCAGGTCTAATTCAGCTATAACTAATTAGCTGCCGTACCAAATCATTTGATTTGGTCTAACGCCCATTCTCTGAGTTCTATTTTTCGTATCTTCCCCGATGGCGTTACCGGCATCTCTTCGACGAAAACGACATGACGAGGAATCTTGAAACTGGCGATCTTGCCACGGCACCGTTCGATCAGATCTTCAGCCAATAGGTGAGTTGAACTCACAACAAATGCTACGGGGACTTCAACGAGACGTTCGTCGGGATAGCCAACTACAGCTATCTCTTCTACCCCATCCACTTCAAGTAGATAGCCCTCCACTTCGGCAGGTGAAACGTTTTCACCCCCAACCTTCAACATGTCTTTGTGGCGGCCGACAAAGACGACGTGTCCGTCTGGTCGAATCAAAGCCACATCTCCGGTATTTAGCCACCCATCGGAATCCAATACTTCAGCGGTGGCTTCGGGTTTACCCCAATAGCCACTCATAACTGTGTAGCCCTTGACGTAGAGAGCACCGGGCTCGTCCGCCCCAAGTACTTCTCCGTTATCGAGGTGCCGCACTTGAAATTCGATTCCGTACATCGGATACCCAGAAGCTTCTGTGCGTTGCTCTAGCGAGTCGCTGAGATGGCTTGCAGCGACAAAGGCCCATGTTTCGCTCATGCCAAATCCACTTGTCGTGGGACAAAAAATGTCTTGAGCCAATCGAGCCGTTGGAATCGTCGATTCCATGCCAGCTGGAAGTGTGCCTACCCGTAGCGACGACACATCGCGAGCACGCTCGGTTTGTGCTCGAATGAGATCTGCCCAGTGGCTGTCGAAGCCATGGAGAACCGTTCCTCGTTCACTCTCCACCGCATCCAACACCTCGTCTGGGTCAAAGACATCGAACAAGACCTGACTTGCGCCAGTCAACGCAACCATCATCGCCACTTCACTGAATCCGTAGGCGTGGAACAGCGGGAGGTAACTCAAATGGACATCGTTGCGGTTGTGACCTAACAACATTGCCCTTTCGTAGGTGTTCCGGACCGGTTTATGGGAGTGGGTGACGCCTTTGGGGTGACCAGTCGTACCTGACGTATACGCCAACATCATTCGATCTTCGACATTGACTTGGGAGGTACGGTGTTCCATTTTTTTGGCGTTGACAGCATCGCCGCCATCCAACATTGTTTCCCAGCTGACACTGTTTTCTATTTGCTCTCCGAGCATGACAATGGTTTCAAGAGATCCGCCTTTATCTATTTCTTCGCGAGCTTCAGTAAGCATTTCGCCGTAGTTGATTGGGCCGGAACGGTCGAGCGCTATCAAAAATTTACTCTCCGATTGCACGACGGTATATGCGACGTCATCAGTGCGGTATCTGGTGTTAAGTGGAACGATGCACCCTCCCACACGGGGTATCGCATACATGAGATGCAACCATTCTGGGCGGTTTGTCATCCATACAGCTACGTGGTCACCGCGCTCAACACCTAACGCAATCAACCCTTTCGCTACTTTCTCCACGTCGGCAGCAAACTCACCGTGGGTCCATCGATCTCCCTGAAACAGCAAAGCGATGTTGTCTTTCCATAGACGAGCAGCCCGATCAGGGATGTCTCCCATAAGTAACCAGTCATCGTTCATAGCTAGCAACGATAGATGCGATGTCAACGCATTGGCCGAGTGACGCTGTTTCGGCTCAAATAGGGGCCTACAGAGAGGGGTCAACGTGGAATTTGATCTGATGACCGGTTCGTCTACTTGGAGTAACGCCAATGAGCTAGCGCGCACTGTTGAAAGTCAGGGCTTTTCGGGAATGCTTTATACCGAGACCGGGCAGGTGCCTTGGATGCAAATCGCGGCGGCCGCAATGGCAGCCCCATCGTTGACCTTCACTACTGGCATTGCAGTCGCGTTTCCTCGAAGCCCCATGGTTTCTGCGCAGGTGGCGTGGGAGTTGGCCGACGAAACTCATGGAAAGTTTCGGCTGGGGTTAGGTAGCCAAGTCAAAGGACACGTTGTTCGGCGTTACTCCGCGGATTTTGATAGGCCAGCTCGACGGTTGCTTGACTATGTGCTTGCTGTCAAAGCGTGCTTCAGGGCGTTTCGTGGCGAGGAACGTCTCAACCACGAAGGAGAATTTTACAATCTGTCATTACTTCCCGATGCATGGAAGCCTCGAAGCCATGATTTCGGCGAGATCAAGGTTGATATTTCATCAGTCGGACCGCTAATGAACCGGGTCGCTGGACAGGTGGCCGATGGGGTGCATGTGCATCCGATGCATTCCATGCATTACATCCAGCATCGTTTGTTACCCGAAATTGAAGAGGGCGCTGTTTTGGCTGGTCGCCAACGAGCGGATGTTGATTTGATTGTTCCCGTGTTTGCCATAGCTGGCGATACTCCCGAAGAGCGCTCTCCTTGGGTGCATCGAGCCAAAACACAAATTGCTTTCTATGGCACCACTCCTAACTATGCCTTCCAATTCGAAGACCTTGGCTTTGAAGGAGTAACAACAGCTTTGAGGGACAAAATGGC
>DCYM01000238.1 GCA_002331465.1 Candidatus Neomicrothrix sp. UBA2110
GAAAAGCCCTGTGAAGAAGAAAGCAGCCGCAAAAAAGGTGTCGGCGAAAGCTCGTTTCAGCGCTCCCTGGTTGAAAAAACAACGTGAGGCACTCTTAGCTGAACGGGGCCGATATACCCAACATGCAGAATTTCTCGAAGCCGAGGCTGATCAGCTCGCACGAGATCGTGAACCAGGTGATGTCCAGTTCGACGAAGAGTCCGGTGAAGGTGATTCGATCGCAGTGGAACGCGATCGGGATCTCCAGTTGTCGGCACAGGCGCGGGTGGCTATCCAAGATATTGACCGTGCGCTTGAGCGAATCAAGAAAGATACATACGGCATTTGCGTAGCTTCAGGGCTTCCGATTCCCAAGGAGCGCCTAGAAGCGCTTCCACATGCCGACATGCGTGTTGAGGAGAAAGCCACCGGCATGTCGTGGCGCTGAGCTTGTGCCGATGTTTACCAAAGTACCTAGCGCTCGTTCGATAACCGTCACCGGTTTTACGGTATTTGCTTTAGATCAAATCACTAAAGCGTGGGCTGTTTCCGCTCTTGATAGCGATTCCATTCAGATCCTGTGGAAGCTGCGCTTGCATCTGACGACGAATACGGGATTCGCGTTCAGTACCGGTAAAGGTCTAGGCCCATTGCTTGGACTTTTGGCAGCATGTGTAGTCGTTCTACTTTGGAGGATGCGAACGAAATTCTCTTCGCGTCTAGGTACTTTTGCACTGGGTTTGGTGCTCGGAGGCGCGTGCGGAAATTTAGCTGATCGGCTTTTTCGGGTTCCGCGATGGGGACGTGGCGCTGTCGTAGATTTTATTGACTTCCGATTTTGGCCGGTCTTTAACCTGGCGGATGCGGCAATCGTTTCCGGGGTAGTCATGTTGGGTGCGAACATGTGGTTCGAACAGCGCGGGGATCAGCACAATGCGTGAGCAGATCCCCGCTGCCTTGGATGCTGAACGCGTAGATCGCGTCGCCTCACTAATGACCGGGCTGAGCCGAAGCACGGTGACGTCGCTAATCGTGGCAGGGAAATTGACCCGTAACGATGAAGTGGTTGTCGCCGGGTCTCAACGTGTTGTCGAGGGGGATTGGATCGAAGTTGAAGTTCCCGCACAGGAACATGTCGACAAACACCTGGTTCCGGACCCTGAAGTGGTTTTTGAAGTGGTGTACGTTGATGATTCGGTGGCCGTAATCGATAAGCCGATTGGTTTGGTTGTCCATCCCGGGGCGGGAACTACATCATCGACTTTGGCTCACGGTTTGTTAGCCCGATTTCCTGAAATGGCGGATGTAGGCCCGCCTGAACGTCCCGGGATAGTTCACCGCCTGGATCGCGACACGAGTGGCTTACTGGTCTGCGCGCGTACCAACGCTGCTCTTTCTTACTTGAGCGAAGAATTAGCCAACAGGTCAATGCACCGCAGCTATTTAACGATTGTCGCCGGCTGTCCCGAAGCGACCACCGGCACCGTTGATGCACCAATTGGTAGAAGCCGCCGGTCGAGAACCAAAATGACGGTCACTCAGGATGGTCGCGAGGCTCGCACGCATTATGAAGTTCTGGAAACCTGGCATCAACCGATACCTGCGTCTCTTTTGCGGTGCACACTGGATACCGGGCGAACTCACCAGATCAGGGTCCATTTGAAGGCAATCGATTTGCCAGTGTTGGGTGACCGTACTTATGGAAAGCCCGATCCGTTCAACATCGGACGACCTTTACTTCACGCTGCAGAAGTGTCTTTTCTTCATCCGGCGACGGGTGAGCTTGTGAAGTTTTCCTCGGAGCCTCCAAGTGATTTTGCGGGTGCAGTTGAGATATTTCGGCGGTCCAATTCGACCGGTTAACGGTATTGGGTGCTCAGTTGGCGTTGAGAACTTTGAAGTTTGTTCGATTTTCGGCAATTTTCGGTGGCGGTAAGTGGATGCAGATACCGCGACCTAAGGTGCCACTGTGGGCACAAATTCCGAGATGATCATTCCCTCCCATTCGGGATTAGCCATTTCGTCAATTGTGCCAGCGATCGTTATGGGACATGCCAACGAATTGATCCCAGATGAAGTGTTGGATTCAGGCCCTGTCGTGTTGCTTGTTGTCGATGGCTTGGGGTGGAGTCAATTCGAACGCAACAGAGACAAGGTTCCGTGCCTTAATACAGCGATCTCCACTGCTATCACGACGGTGGCGCCGAGTACAACAGCTACAGCTTTGACTTCACTTGCGACCGGGGTCGCCCCCGGAGAGCACGGAGTTGTTGGGTACAAGGTTCGAACACCATCTGGCTTACTCAACTGCTTACGTTGGACCATTGGTTCAAAGACAGCCACATTCGACATTTCGCCGATTGATTTCCAGCCGGTCGAACCTTTTCTTGGCGCTCGGCCTCCTGTGGTGACGAGAGCAGAGTTCCAGGTCACCGGGTTTACTCAAGCTCATTTACGAAATGGAAAATTTTGTGGGTGGTGGTCACCAGCAACCATGGTGACGGAAATTGTTGAGCAGGTAGACCAGGGCGCGCCCTTCGTCTACGCCTACTACGACGGTCTTGACAAAATTGCTCACGTCCACGGACTCCAACGACATTATTTGGATGAGTTACGGTTCATCGACGCCTTGGTGGCTCGCTTAATTGATGAGCTTCCAGACGAAGTGACATTGCTGGTTACCGCTGACCACGGAATGGTTGAGGTTGGGGACAACCTCATCGATCTCGATGCTGGTTTGGTAAATAGAACCGCTAGCACCTCGGGTGAAGCCAGGTTCCTGTGGCTTCACGCAAAAGACGGATCGAGTCAAGGACTTATCGAAGCCTCCCAAGTTCATTCAGACGTTGCGTGGGTTGTTGGCATTGAACAGGTTCTTGATGAGCAATGGTTTGGTCCATTTGTTACCCCTGAAGCCAGAGCCAGATTGGGTGACGTCGCTTTGGTGGCGAGAGAGCCGGTAGCTCTTCTTGACCCCCGACTGCCCGATTCACCGAAGCTGATCGGACGGCATGGTTCGTTAACCCAAGAAGAAATGTTTGTTCCGTTTTTGAGGTTCTCTCGCTAATTTCAGGATGCGACACGAGGCCCCGCCGGTAGAATCGGTTCATGGTTGAGCAGGACCCAGTCTCTCCCCTCGAATCTCCACCCGAGGTGCTTGATGACGATGTTGAGTTAATTGAGCCAAGTTCCGCCTCCCCAGGCGAAGAAGAACAGCCTGCTATTTCGGAACCAGCAAAAGTCATGCGTATTGGTTCGATGATCAGGACAATGCTTGATGAGGTGCGCGAAGTTGAGCTTGATGAGGCAAGTCGCGACCGTATGAGAGAGATTTACGAACAGTCAGTGGCTGAGTTGTCAGAATCTCTTGCACCTGAGCTTCGAGAGGAACTAGCCCGCTTAGCGCTGCCGTTCAGTTCGGAGGCACCCTCAGAAGCTGAGCTACGAGTAGCTCAAGCGCAACTAGTCGGTTGGCTAGAAGGATTATTTCACGGTATTCAAGCCGCCGTAGCGGCTCAACAAATGATGGCACAGCGTCAACTTATGGAGATGCGCCAAGGTGCCTTGCCTCCAGGAGTGGGAACCGGGGATAGCTCAGATATAGGTCAAAAAGATTCACGACCGGGCGGCGTTTACCTATGAAGAACACCTTCGTTTTGCGCAAACACTGTTCATCGGCTGGACTAATGCGTCGACGACGCGCACTGATAGAGGGAACTCCCTGATGGCTCTGACGGTCGAGACTAAAGACTGCACGGCATTAAGTGATGCCGAAATTGAAGAGATGGCGGATCTTATTGATGATGAACCAGTCATCTTTGACGTAGGGGAGCTCTCTAAGCAACGTGATGCTTGGGTGCTAGTGACTCAGGTGCGAGATGGAAGCAGACTGGCCGCTTACGGGTTCTGCACCCTTGAACGCGTCGGTGGCGATCCAACAGTGTTGATTGGTCTCGCCGCGGTACGACGTACAAGTCGTCGCGAGAGTGCATTAAAAGGAATGATTGCAGACCAGATGCGACGTGCTGTGCTTGCGTTTCCAGACGAGGACGTGCTGGTAGCAGCACAAATTGCCGACCCCGCAGCTTTCGACGCGTACAAACCACTCAGTCGCGTTGTGCCCCGTCCGGGTTATGAAGCCAACGGTGAAGACAGAGCGTGGGGACGCCGACTGGCGAAACGTTTCGATGTGAGGGGCGAATACAAAGCAAAAGAGTTCCGTGTCTACGGTGAGGGAGCTCCATCGTTGGTTCTGAATCACAGTTCGTCGAAACCTGAAACCATTAATCCGGCGGTAGCAGCCCTTTTCGAGGGGCATGATCAGTTGAAGGGCGATGCCCTAGTGGCCTTTGGTTGGGCGACCCGCGAGAAGCTCGCTAAGTTGCTCTGACTCTGCGGGGTAACTTGTGGACTTCGCAGACCTAATTCGTAAGCGCCAGATGACGAGGTCTTTTCGTGCGGAGCCTGTGCCGGGCGCCGTTTTAGATCGTGTCTTAGACCGGGCGCGTCGTGTGCCATCGGCAGGAAACACTCAGGGTTGCGACTTCGTTGTCCTTGAAGGACCACAAACCGCTCGCTATTGGGAAGTGACGCTCTCAGGGAAACGTAGGGAAAACTTTCGGTGGCAAGGTCTGCTAGCAGCACCAGTCGTTATCACCGTATGGGCTGACCCGCAGGCATACCTGCGCCGCTATAGCCGTCCAGACAAAATCAATACAGGGTTGGGTGAAAGCCTTGAGGCATGGGCTACGCCCTATTGGTTAGTAGACGGCGCTTTCGCTGCGATGGCCTTACAGTTTGCGGCAATCGATGAGGGGCTTGGGGTGCTCTTTTTTGGGATCTTTGAACACACTGAAGCTGTCGCGAACGCTCTAGGAGTTCCAAACGATCGCGTGCCGGTAGGCGCCATTGCCGTGGGATGGCCTGATCCAGATACTGAGGAAACAGGACGTTCAGCAACTAATGATCGACGAACACTTGACGGGGCGGCCGATAGCGTTATTCATCGTGGTGGCTGGTGAAGAATTCGAAAGCAAGAAGATGTGCAGTTGAACCAATCCTCCGAAAGTGAAGAGCTCGGTATCGATGCTCTCAGTGATTTATTCCACCGGTACCTGACCGGTCTAATACTCGCGATGGTGGTTGAACTTGGTGAAGGTAGAGCTGCCGATGTGATGAAGGGACTGTTTCGCCGTCAGCAAGGAGAACGGTTCTTGCCTGGTTTGAAAAAGCTGGGCCTTTCTGAGGAACCGGATGCCGTCGCATGCGCGAAATATCACTTCCTCTCTAACCAGGTCGGAGGGGTTTCAGTGGCATATATCGCGGAGTCCGACACCAAAGCCTGGATTCGATATCTCCCCCCGCGCTGGATCTTCGACGGAACAGCAATCGCCGCTATCCCGACACAAGTGGCTAGGGCAATGCTGTGGGGCTGGCACGCGAACAGTGGGGTGTTGCTAGGTAATCCACGCCTCGGGTTTGTCTGTACCGGACAAACGATGGATGGCGCACCCGGGCTTGAGGGCTACTACATAGAGGAAGACGGGATCCTCGAACCCGAAGAAAGGCTTAGATTTCGATTCGGTGAAAGCTGCCCGGCAATTGATGATGGGGTTCTACCAAAACTTGATACCCAGCAATGGCCGAATGAGCGGCTCAACAAAGCAGCTCGCAATTACGCGATGGATTACATCAGAAACATTGTTCCAGTGATGTGTGAGCAACTAGGTCCTCTAGTTGCCCAAGGCGTCCTCTACCGCACTGGCCGGCTGATCGGGATGCAGTATTCAGAATCAATACGGACAACCCTCGGACTAGAAAATCCTGCGGAAGTTCTTGGAGCCTTGTTTCGAGCCCAAGGAGACGAGGTCTCCGTCCGCGAAAATGAGATCACGCAAACCACCTGGAAACTGATGAACGGTTTAGAGGCGGAGAGTCTGCCCGGTTGGATGGATGGGTTACGGGGCTTATGGGAAGGCGTCGTGAGCGTCACGAGCCCAGATTTGCGTTTGGACTTATTGGATCGCCTAGATACCGGAGGAGATTGCTTCCATTGGCGGTGTTCGGCGATCTCCGAGCCTTCCAAATATTAGGAATCAAACGCTTCTAAGGTCGGGGCTAGTTCATCGAGATAGCGGAGCGTGTCATCCGCCGGTGGCAAGTCGAAGTTCACGGGTGTGAAAACGAATTGAGTTACACCAGCCTCGGCATACGCCTCAAGTCGCTGCTGTCGGGGACGTCCCCATATGTAGAGGCTGATGGGAATCGAGGAGCCCTCGCGGCCAGCTTCGTCGGCTAAGCCGCGAAATCGCTTAATTCCCCCCAATACATCTGGCTTTCCATCAACATTCATTATCCCTACGTCTATGGGCGCCCACTCATCCGCATACTCAGCTGCATGTTGGATACCGAGTGGACCTGCATTCCCGAGAGCGATTGGCACCGTTCCTGCTGCGGGCTTTGGGAATACCCAGGAAGGGGAATAGCGATCCCAAGTGCCTTGGAAACTTGCTTCATCGTCTCGCCAGGCAACGCGGAGAGCCTCGACGCGTTCGCGCATCGCCGAATACCGTTTTCGAAACGGTAAGTCCGGTCGGTGGTTCTCGAGTTCCTCTTCATTCCATCCAACGCCGATACCCATGACAACTCTTCCTTCTGAGAGGACATCAGCGGTGGCGACTGTGCATGCAAGATCTAGAAGGTCGTGTTCGAGAATGAGACAAATACCCGTTCCTAAAGTCAGTGTCGTAGTTTCAGCCGCTGCTGCTGAAATGGAAACCCATGGGTCCATCATGTGGAAATAGGTCTCTGGAAGTTGACCCCCATTGGGGTAGGTGCTTCGCCGTTCCACTGGAATATGGCTGTGTTCTGGAAACCACACGGAATCGAAACCGCGTGACTCGAGTTCTCTTGCTAGATGGCCGGGAAGTATCCCACCGGCGTGATTCCCTGTTAAGTATCCGAACTTCATAAATGAATCCTAGGACGAACAGGGCAAGCTAGGCCGCGTCTTCTATCGTTCGCTTCATGGATTTGAGACTCGAGGGAAAGGTTGCGCTTGCTACTGGCGAGTCGAGAAGCATTGGTCGAGGTATCACTGCCGGCTTTGCCGGCGGAGGGGCAAAGGTAATGATTGTTTCACGGAGCGCAGAAACCTACGAAGAGGCCAGCGGTGCGATTGGAACACACTGTCAATGGATAGCTTCCAACGCCCTGGGTAGCTGGGTTGCGGGCCGAACAATTGCAGTGGCCGGAAGAGGGCTCGTTGCCTTTAAATCCGAGCCAACCATATGACGTCATCACGGGAGTGGCTCGCGGGGGCGCGACCGAGGACATGGCCAGCGGCGATTGTGCCAGTCGCCGTAGGGACAGCTGCCGCGGAGAGTGACGTAGATATCTTGCGGGCAGTCTTGGCGCTATTAGTCGCTTTATCGCTTCAGATCGGCGTTAACTACGCCAATGACTACAGCGATGGAATCCGGGGTACAGACGACCGCCGGATAGGTCCCATGCGGTTGGTTGCATCCGAAGTAGCGCCCCCTGGGGCTGTTAAGCGAGCGGCGCTAGGGGCCTTTGCACTTGCAGCTATCCCCGGAATTTATCTCTCCTTGGTAACCAGCGTGTGGTTGCTCTTGGTGGGAGCATTATCTATTGGTGCGGCGTGGTGTTACACCGGCGGCCCAAAGCCGTATGGCTACAGAGGTTGGGGCGAAATGTTTGTGTTTGTTTTCTTCGGCCTAGTTGCTTCTGGTGGGAGTACGTACTTGCAAGACGAACGCCTCACGGCGTTGGCAATAGGGGCTTCGGTCCCGGTTGGTTTGTTGACAGTCGCCTTACTAATCACGAATAACCTTCGAGACCTGCCAGGCGACAAAATTGCTGGCAAATACACGCTTGCAGTCCGAATTGG
>DCYM01000210.1:0-2939 GCA_002331465.1 Candidatus Neomicrothrix sp. UBA2110
TTTTTTATGTGAGCCATTTCGTGGGCGAGTACGCCTCGAATCTGGTCCCATGAAAGATGTTGGATGAGGCCTTCAGTGATACAGACGGCAGCATTTGCTGGGTTGCGTCCAGTAGCGAACGCATTCGGTTGTGGGTCAGGACTGACATAGANNTCACCAATCATCCGCGCGGCAGTGCGGTCAGCCTGAAATTCTCGACTACGGCTGATGGCCATTTGGATTAGCACTGCGGCAATTGGAGCCACGATCATTAGCAGCAGGCCAACCAGTGGGTTGCGATTCCGATCGCGACTACCTCCACCAAAAATCATGGCGAATTGTGCCATGTTGGCAACGAAGCTGATGGCCATTGCCATAGCTGCCGCGACCGACCCGATAAGAATGTCCCGGTTTTTTATGTGAGCCATTTCGTGCGCGAGTACACCTCGAATCTGATCCCATGGAAGGTGTTGGATGAGGCCTTCAGTGACGCAGACGGCTGCATTTGCAGGGTTGCGTCCAGTAGCAAATGCATTCGGTTGTGGGTCAGGACTGACATAGAGGCGGGGCATTGGTTGGCCCGATAGCTCAGACAGCTCGCTCATAATCGACCGATATTCAGGTAGCTGACCTTCTTCGACTTCGACCGCGTGGGCGGATCGGATTGCGAGCTTGTCGCTCATCCAATAGCTGCCCCCTACCATGGCAAGCGCCAAAAATAGTCCGATGATCAAGCCACCTGAACCCCAAAAGCTAGAGATAAACATGATGAGGGCCCCCATGGAGGCCAGCAACATCGTGGTTTTGAGGGTGTTTTTCATCGGATTTCCCTGCGTGGTCGGCGCTTACCCGTAAACGTATCGGCTCCGGCGGTCACTATCTCGGCGCCGACATTGTGATTCAGTGCGGGTGATAACCGCTTTCAAGGAAGAGGGTAGGGACCTCTTGAGTTCGGTACATACGGACGTTACGCATGTCATCGTCGATCGCGAGAACCGGATTGAAACCGTGGTGGCGAAGGGTCTGAGTTTCGTCCCGTTTAAACCCTGGTGATGCTTGAAAATCGCCTAGTGGGCGCATGATCAGAAGGTCGTATCTAATCCGGTTGTGCTCAAGCCAGTCCAACGTCGGTTTTTGGATCCAGGTAGGACGCGAACTCAACAGCACAACGGTCAAATCCGAAGCAAGAAGTTCGACCAGGATTTTATTTTCTTCGAAAACTCCATCTCCTTCGCACTCCGCGAAGAACCCATCCCAGTCGCGCCAAGGTGGGTCGAGGAAATGTTGTCGATGGCCAGCGTCGGCGAGCACACCATCAATGTCAACGATTACACAGTCCCCTGGTTGTCCGGGGGTGTGCCTCCATTGCCAATGGTGAGGGGTGGAACTCATGTAGTTGGGAGCAGAGGTCAGTCCTCCTGCGGTGCCTCTGCGGCGCGAAGACGAATCTCGTCAACGACGGTGGCGTCGGCGAGCGTGGTCGTGTCCCCAAGCGTTCGTCCTTCAGCAACATCGCGAAGAAGTCGCCGCATAATTTTGCCGGAGCGCGTTTTGGGCAAATCGGGAACCAAAACTACTACTTTGGGTCGAGCAATAGCTCCGAGTTTTGTGGCTACATGTTGCCTAATTTCTTCTCGTAATTCGTCACTCGGTTCATTTCCTCCCCGCAAGATGCAGTAACCCACGATCGCCTGACCGGTGGTGGCATCGGTGGCGCCAACCACTGCTGCTTCTGCTACAGACAAGTGGTCAACGAGTGCGGACTCAACCTCGGTCGTGGAAATCCGGTGGCCAGACACATTCATCACATCGTCGACTCGACCGAGAAGCCAGATATAGCCGTCGTCGTCGATTTTCGCGCCATCACCAGCAAAATAACGTCCAGGGTATTCGGACCAATAAGTTTCTTTATAACGATCCGGATCACCCCAGATTCCGCGAAGCATTGCCGGCCAGGGTTCGGTAATAGTCAAATAGCCACCACCCTTTTCGACCTTGTCGCCTTTGTCATCTACAACTTCTACGACGACGCCGGGAATTGCGTGGGTAGCTGATCCTGGTTTGGTGGTGGTGACGCCTGGCATCGGTGTGATCATGTGGCCACCAGTTTCGGTCTGCCACCATGTGTCAACAATGGGGCATTGTTCGCTTCCAATGTGTTTGTGGTACCACATCCAAGCTTCTGGGTTGATGGGTTCCCCAACGGTGCCAAGAACTCTAAGGCTTGACAAATCGTGCCGCTCCACCTCTTCGGCACCCCATTTCATGAACGTCCGAATGGCGGTAGGGGCCGTGTAGAGCTGGGTCACGCCGTAACGCTGGACTATGTCCCACAGGCGGTCTTTGGGCCAGTCTGCTCGGTCGCCTTCGCGAAATTCTGGGCGGGGGGTGTCAGGCGTTCCTTCGTACATAACAGAGGTGGCACCGTTAGCAAGCGGGCCGTAGACGATGTAGCTATGTCCTGTCACCCACCCGATATCGGCGGCGCACCAGTAAATGTCTGATTCAGGTTGCAGGTCGAAGATGTATTTGTGGGTGAAGGCCACTTGAGTGAGGTAGCCACCCGTCGTGTGCATTATGCCCTTTGGCTTCGCAGTTGTACCTGAGGTGTACAAAAGGTAAAGCAGGTCTTCACTTTCAAGTTGTTCTGGCGGACAATGTGACGATGCTGTCTCCATTAATTCGTGGTACCAGTGATCGACTGTCTCATTCCATTCGACATCTTGGCCAGTGCGACGAACCACGACCACGTTCTCAATGGTTGAGGTGGCAGAAACTGACGCGTCTGCGGTGTCTTTAAGGGGAAAGTGATCGCCTCGCCGATATCCGCCATCCGCGGTGATCAGGACTTTGGCGCTTGCGTCGTCAATGCGGTCTGAAAGGGAGTCTGCGGAGAAGCCGCCGAAGACGATGGAGTGGGGGGCGCCTATTCTCGAGCAGGCAAGCATCGCCACAGGAAG
>DCYM01000210.1:3327-6169 GCA_002331465.1 Candidatus Neomicrothrix sp. UBA2110
AGGTCCTTTAGGACATTCGCGAATTTTGATACTTCTTCGAAAAGTTCGTTATAGGTAATGGTTCTTGTATCTCCAGGCTCGCCTTCCCAATAGAACGCGACCTTGTCTCCTTGACCTGCTTCAACATGTCGATCAAGGCAGTTGTACGAGACGTTCAGTTTGCCTCCTACGAACCATTTCGCGAAAGGCAGATCCCATTCGAGAACCGTTTCGAAGTCGTCGAACCAGGTGACTAGCTCTCGTGCCTGGCGAGCCCAAAAACCCAGCCGGTCAGCTTCGGCTTCTTCGTACAAACTTCGATCGGCGATGATCGCATTAGCTTGAAAGTGATCCGAAGGCGGGAACGTACGGTTCTCAACGTAGTAGTCCTCAATCGTTGGTTCGGACATCTGAATCCCTCTCTGTGGAAGGCACCCCGGCTTGGGTTCGACAGGTTGCGAGCCTAGCTCCTGACCGGCTTCAGTTCGGAAGTGGACGACTCACTCCCCTACCCGCCATTCGGCGACAAGGAACGCTCCGAGTCCTTCACGGTCGGTAAGCGCAGCCGCTTCTTGTAGTACCGCTCTAGCTCCTAACGCCCCCGAATCAGGGGCCACGGCCGAGTCGTGCCATTGTCCACGCGCCCATTCGGTCATGCTGTGAAGACCTTGTGCCAGAAGCCAATCGCGCTGAGCGACAATTTGTGGAAACCCGGGAAGTTGATCAAACGCGATATCACATGTGATGTCGCGGCTACCGGGTTCTGCGTAGGGATTGCCAGCGCGATGCTGTTGGTTGTACGTCCGTATCCATTCACCAAATGGTCGTTCTACGAAATCTTTGGTTTGTTGCACGCCGTAGTCAAAGAGAAGCACTCTGCCGCGATCGAGAAGATTCAACGCTCGGTTTACCCAGACCGCGGCTTTTAGATGCAACGGTAGACAAGTTCCCGGTGGGGCATTTGGAACGAGAAGCGATGCCATGTTCTGGGCGTTTGGGGGAGCGGGCTGCCATTCCTCGCGGCCATTATTTACATACAGTTCTGACCAACCGGTTCGGGTTTTTTGAACGACGCGTGGTGGAAGGTTGTCAAGAAGTTCATTAGCCAAAACCACGCCAGTGAAGGGTCCGGTGGGCAAATCTTTCACGGCGGTTAGTGGGGCCTCTTCTGCTTCTAAAAAACATGTCGCGGCAACGATGGCAAAGGCTTCGTCACGTTGAACTTCGGAGCGTTCCACCATCACGTAGCGAAGAGCGCTGCTGCATTCTTGAACTGAAAGAAAAATATCTCTGCATAATGTTCCGCAACCCGATCCTGCCTCGATCACTATGAACGGATCAGGTCGATCAAGCTCCTGCCACACTTGGTCTAGGTAGGTTGCAATGCACTCGCCAAAGAGGGTGCTGGTCTCTGGTGAGGTAATGAAATCGCCCGCGTTTTCGCCGGCTTTTCCTCCTTGTGTGTAGAAACCCTGGGGTCCGTACAGGGCTTCCTCAACGAATCGATCGAATCGCATCATTGACCGGTTCATTTCCGGCTTTGGTCCCTAGTCCCTTATCCGCCCAAGGCGGATAACACGGAGACCTCGCCAAAGTGGCCTACTAGGCCTGGTAGTACGCCAAAAGCCAGAGTTGCAAGCAGCGTGATCGTAAGCGCGGCGCTTAAAGCCCCGGTCACAACGATTGGTTGTTCGTCACCATCAGCTACTGGTTGGAACCACATTTGCGTCAGTACTCGTCCGTAATACGCAAAGGCGATCACGGTATTAACTGCCACGATCACCGCGAGGCCTGCTGCCCATCCCCCGCCGGCGTCTAGCAGCGCTCGAAACAGGCCGAATTTGGCGAACCAGCCACCGGCTGGCGGGATACCTGCCAACGCTGCGAGGAAGACAGTCATTGCCACTGCGAGGCCGGGCGCGTACTGGAACAATCCCGCATAGCTGTCGATTTCTCCGGATCGGGTTTTGCGGGCTACGGCCAACACGATGGTGAAGGCTCCTAGATTCATAAATGCGTAAATGGCAAGGTAAATGACAACTGCTTCAATCGCGCGTGCTGGGGCATCAGCAGCCACGGCGAACGGAACCAACATGAATCCGCCCTGTGCGATACCTGAGTATGCGAGGAGTCGAACAATGTTGGTCTGGCGGAGCGCGATGAGGTTGCCGACAGTCATTGTCAGTGCTGAAATCAACCAAAAGAATGGTTGGACAACATCGTCCCGACCAAGAAAGGCAACAAATACGAGTTGGATAAGTGCAACCATCCCGGCGGTCTTCGACGCGACGGCTAGGAAAGCAGTAACTGGTGTTGGAGCTCCCTCATATGTATCGGGGGCCCATGTGTGGAAGGGAACTGCCGAAACCTTGAAGGCAAATCCGATCAGGACAAAGAGAATGCCAAGAATGGCAATGGGGTTGGAAGGTCCCGATCCAATTTCTTGGGCGATGGCGTCGAAGGTAGTAGAGCCCGTCAAACCGTATACGAGGGACATCCCGTACAGCATCACGGCCGACGCGAAAACGCCCATCAGGTAGTACTTGAGGCCCGCTTCGTTGGAACGCGGGCCTCCCTTACGCCAGGCAGCCAGCATGTATGCGGGGATCGAAAGGAGTTCGAGGGCGACGAATACGCTGATCAAGTCCCGCGAACTACTCATCATCAGCATGCCAAGCAGTGATGTGAGCATCAAGGTGTAGTACTCGTTTTCGTAATAATCGCCGTCGCGGATGTAGTCGACCGACATCAACACAACGACATATCCCGATATAAGGAATAGAGCTTTGAGTACGAGTGAGAAGTCGTCAACGACATAGGCGCCGCCGAACATTGAGCGTTCGGTGCCATCTACCGCCAGGGT
>DCYM01000060.1:0-6992 GCA_002331465.1 Candidatus Neomicrothrix sp. UBA2110
ACACCCTCCCCCACACTCTCCTCGATCCATGCCCGGCCGGCGAAAAATGCCCACGCCGCAACAGGAACGTTTACCAAAAACACCGCCCGCCAGCCGAACCCCTGAATTAGTAGAGCTCCAAGCGAGGGAGCGAGAGCAGCTGCAAGCCCTGCGACTGCACCCCAGATGCCGATAGCGGCTTGCTGGCGATCCCTAGGAAAAGCGCTGAGCAACAGAGCCAGCCCGGCCGGATATTGGCAAGCTCCACCGATGGACTGCAGTATTCGAGCACCGATAAGAAAAGAAGCTGACGGGGCGAATCCTGACAGCAACGAACCGACAGCAAATCCGACAAGCCCGATAAGAAACACCCGCCTGCGCCCATATCGATCGGCGAGCCATCCAGCTGGCAATAAGAGAGAGGCGACGCCGAGGTTGTAGCCAGTGATTACCCAAGAAAGGGTCGCAGCCGTCGCTGAGGGGAACGCTCTGGCAAGCTCGTCGCGGGCCACAGAAATGATGGTGATTTCCATCGCGACCATGAAACCGACAAGGGAGGTCACCAAAAGTGTCCGATTGGCCTTCGCTCGAACGTTGGTGTCCACAGCTGAGACGTCTACAAGCCGGCAGCGGCTCGATCGGCAGCAATTGCAGCGTCCATCGAGGCAAGGAGATCTCCTCGCAAGGCACGCACCGTCGACGCGTAGGCTTTTCTATCGAGTTCCTTAGCGAAGCCCTGTGCGACTTCTAACGCTCGCTCCAACACTTGATCTTGGGATGTCACTTCATCAAGAAACCCGGCGTCAACGGCGCCAGGCCCGTCAACTATTCGGGCATTAGCAACCGACACTTGCAGATGCCTCTTGGAAAGCCGCTCTGATGCGATCAGCAACGCCCACCTTGGCAAAGTCAATGCAATTGCGACTTCGTTAAGTCCGATTTTCACGGGACCGTCGACGCCAACTCGGTAGTCACATCCACACAGCATCAGGGCACCAGCGGCAACTGCGTGCCCGGTGCAAGCGGCGACGACTGGAACTGAAGCCCCATACGCCTGTCGAATCAAAGCACCGCCGGCGCTACCCATTTCAGTAATTGCTTTGGGGTCACCAGACTTGATGACGTCAAGGTCGAAGCCTGCGAAAAAGATTTTCTCGTTGCCTGCTAGAACAACCGCCCCAATATTGGGATCAGACTCGGCTTCAGCTAATTCTTGGCTCAGGGCAAGCAGCAGCGGAGGAGAAAACGCGTTCGCCCGACCATCATCAACGGAGATGCAGAGCACATTGTCTATGCGTTCGCTGACTAGTGAGTCATTCGCCATAGCTGGGACGGTAGCTCCACACCCAACTTTTTGCATGGTCTTACACGACTATTCGGTACCTAACTCTTGTGTTACTAGGCTGAAGCGATGCCGACACTAATCAGCGATGCTGACATCCCAGTGATCTCGACCGAGCAACCTGTCTCAGAAGTTGAACGACGTGAAAGTCTTCGACAACTAACAGAAGGACATTGGATTGCTCGAGCTGACCTTGGATACGTGATCACCACCCACGACGATTGTGCGGCCATGTTGCGTGATCGACGCTGGTTCAGCGCCCTCTCTTTAATCGCAGAGACCCAAAACTATGACGACCCTGAGTGGTCCAAGCGAGATCGCAAGAGCATTTTGTCCACCGAAGGTGAAGATCATCAAAGAATTCGGCGCATCGTTAGTTCCGCATTCACTCCAAAATCAGCCGATCGGCTACGCCCTTTCATGCGAGATGTAGTGAACGAGTTGCTGGACCCCATTTGCGAACGTGGTTGCTCCGAATTTGTGACGGATGTCTGCGAGCCTTACCCGATCCCCATTATCTGCGAGTTACTGGGCGCCCCTCGCGAAGATTGGGAACTTTTCAGTCGACTAGCTGTCGATATTTTCAGGGTGTTCAATGGAAACCTGTCGAAAGACGCTCCGAAAATTATCGCCGCGAGCGAAGAGATGGACGCTTACATGCTCAATCTCATTTCGGAGCGACGTTCTGACCCTCGCGATGACCTGCTCAGCGATCTAATAGCCGCAGAAGAAGAGGGAGATCGGCTCTCGACTGACGAGTTGCTTTCGATGGCCAACGCGCTGCTGCTAGCCGGCACCGATACCACTAGAAACCAGTTGGCCTGCGCGGTGGCTTTGTTCGCTCAACATCCAGATCAGTTCGAGCTTCTTCGCAACAATCCGGAATTAACTCCCGGAGCGGTAGAGGAAGTCATGCGTTGCCTCGGTGCTGTTCGAGGAACTGGACGTTTCGCCAGCGAGGACATTGTTTACAGGGAAGTGTTGTTCCCTAAAGGGACGTTGATCTTCCCGAATTTTGTGGCGGCGAACCACGACACCGAAAAGTTTGCGAATCCGACCGACTTCGACATCACCCGTGAAGCAGGTGCCCCACATTTGACATTCGGTAGCGGGGCTCACTTTTGTTTGGGTGCTTTCTTGGCGCGCGCTGAACTCCAAGAAGCGTTCACAGTGATCGCTCGCAGGTTGCCTGACCTCAGGCTTGACGGCGAGATTTCTTGGAAACCACTGAAGAACGGTATCTGGGGTCCGGAGAATCTTCCCATTGCCTTTCTAAGAGGGAACTAGAAGCCGACATGGGAACCCTCAACGCGTAGAGGTGCTACTGGGAGTGACATCCCCCGCCACAACACGAATCGCGTCCGGTCCACGATGACGCGCTCTCGGAGGGAACCTGTGAATTAGTTGCTCCGACTGAAGCAAATGTGGACAACCGACGTTTCGCCCCCGTGTGCCCAGCCGAACATGTCGCCGAGCGCGCGGATTCAGACATAGGACGACGTTGATCAAAAGTCTCGTCGCATATGGGACAGTGGTAGGAGTACATAGGCACGGCGACGATCGTAGGGTGAAGGGGCGAACAACGCCAAGGTGGTGTTGGAAACCGCGGGAGCGCTAAGTGAAGGACACGTCCAATCCCAGCGCCACTCCACATTTACTACATGGGGGGACCACTAATTTTCCTTCAGTGTTCGCAGTAGAACCTGCGACTCAACTGAAGTGGTCAAGGGTTATTCTCGTGACCCTCGCAGGGGTGGTCTCTCACACCTTTGGGCGTAGCACGATGCCGTTGCTACTCCCCGCTATTTCGGATGACCTCGGTTTAAGCGCCACCACAGCGGGCGCGATCGGGTCTGTGAATATGGCTACCTACCTGTGTGGAGTAATAGCGGTCACTTACCTAGCGAACCGATTAGCGCCTTCTCTTTTAATGAAGATCGGTTTGTGGACAATCCTGGCTGGTTTGTTGTCCCTTGGCACAGCTCAGAACACTTGGCAGGTCATGATCGGCACTGGGTTAGCTGGTTTGGGCGGCGCGGGTATTTGGTTAACGATGCCTGTGATCGCGACAACAGGTGTGTCTGCCGCTAAGCGGGGAATGGTGATGGGTTCCCTCACCGCAACGATGGGGGTGGCGTCAATTGTTGTGCCGGTCGCTACATCTGGCCTCCGCGGCATCGTCGATGATGACGGGGCCTGGCGTGAGATTTGGCTCATCGAGACGCTCGCGGCCTCAGCAATTCTCGCTGTGCTTTACGTGGTTTTGCGCGATGACGTCTCACCAAGGCTTCCATTAGGCGCCGGGATCAGAGCAATTAAGCGTCTACAGGGTTGGAAAACAGCTGTCTTTTTCTATATGGCTTTTGCTTTCGTTGCCGCCTCATGGTTTCAGTTCTTTGGTTTATCTCTCGAAAATGACCACAACATGTCGCGGGAATTTACGACCCATATGTGGGCGCTGATGGGTATAGGAGGTGTCTTAGGCGCTCTTACGTTCGGCCGGCTCAGCGATCGTCTTGGGCGACCCCGAACCATGTGTATTGTGACCGCCGCCGGTGCAACTACCTGCCTCTTGGTCCTCGTGGGAGACATGTGGGCTGCAGCCTTAGCAGCCGTGATCTACGGCACTTCTGCGATGGCCGTACCATCGTTGACTGCAACCTTTGTGCGCGACCAGGTTGATGAACATGACTTCACGGCCGTCTTCGGTGCGATGACGATTTTTTATGGACCGGCCTCAGTAATCGGCCCAATCAGCGGCGGTGTGTTAGCCGATATCACTGGCTCGTATCGACTCACTTATATTCTTCTCGCGGTGACTTTTGCCTTCGCATCTCTCGCAGCTTGGCGTCTACCCCGAATCGAAAGGGACAACTAGATCAACTACGCGGTCACACCTCCACTTCGATTATTCATAGGATCTATGGTGTGAATTCCAGAGAAGAAGTTGCTCCAAGCTGGCCTGTCAGTGCAACACCACCTGCCGGAAGCCCCAACGTCTTGATTGTTCTTTTCGACGATGTGGGGTTTTCTGATTTTGGATGCTACGGCTCCCCTATCTCTACTCCCACCATTGATCGACTTGCCAAGAATGGTCTTCAGTACACGGGCTTCCACACGACAGCTATGTGTTCAACTACGCGTGCCGCTCTGCTAACAGGTCGCAATCATCACTCCGTGGGAGTTGGATGCCTCGCCAATTTCGACAGCGGTTACCCGGGTTACAGAGGAAAAATCAGTCCAGACGCTGGAACTCTCGCCGAGATACTGCGCCCGCATGGCTACAGGAACTACATGATCGGGAAGTGGCATGTCACTCCTTTAACCGAATCAGGACCTACCGGGCCATTTGACGGCTGGCCCTTAGGCAGGGGCTTCGACCGGTTCTACGGCTTTCTCGATGCCGAGACAGACCAATACTCGCCGGAACTGATTCGTGACAACAGCCACGTTGCACCGCCTGGCACTTTCTCCACCGGATATCACCTCACAGAAGATCTTTTCGATCAAGCGATCCAATTTATCGCTTCACATGAGGCAACTATCCCTGACAACCCGTGGATGACCTTGATAGGGCTCGGCGCGTGTCATGCACCGCACCAAGCCCCAAAGGAACTTATTAGCCACTATGACAGCATGTTCCGCCGCGGATGGGATATCGAGCGTTCCGAACGGCTAGCGCGACAGATCTCATTAGGCATAGTGCCCCCAGAAACTCAGTTACCGCCCAGAAACGACTTCGTTGAAGCTTGGAACCAACTTGACGACATCACTCGTCAAGTAGCTACACGACTCCAAGCTGCATACGCCGCGATGCTTCACCATTCTGATTTACACCTCGCTCGACTGGTCGATCATTTGGAACTTTCGGGCCAAATAGACAACACCGTGATCATGGTTCTTTCAGACAACGGCGCAAGCCAGGAGGGCGGACCGCTCGGCTTTGTAAATGCTATGGGGCCTTATAACGGTCTCCCTGAATCCATGGAAGCCAAATTTGACCGAATTGACGACATCGGAGGACCCGACACCCACAGCAACTTTCCCTGGGGGTGGGCAATGACCGCCAACACACCGCTGCGTCGATACAAACAAAACACTCATGGCGGCGGAGTCAGAGACCCTTTAGTTGTGCACTGGCCGCGCAAGATCACACAGCCCGGATTGCGAGACCAGTTCTGCCACGCGTCTGACATTGTTCCCACGTTGCTTGACTGTATAAAAGTGGCGGCGCCCGAGAAAATCAACGGTGTTCAGCAAAAGCCGATCGAAGGCATAAGTTTCGCGTCAACATTGACAGACAGGTACGCACAAACCGGGAAAACGACTCAATATTTCGAAATGTTCGGCCATCGAGGGCTAGTCCACGATGGGTGGAAAGCAGTCGCTTTTCACCCCCCTGGAACTCCCTACGAACACGATCAGTGGGAATTGTTCAATCTTGTAGACGATTTCAACGAAACCAAAGATCTGTCAGCAGTCGAAGCGGTTCGGCTCAGCAAAATGATTGATCTGTGGTGGGAGCAGGCGAAATTGCATCAGGTACTTCCTCTCGATGACCGCTTTGCCGAACGCTTCGCCGAAAACGCTAACCGTCATTTGGGAGGCCGCACTTTTTTCACATTCTGGAAAGGAATGGGGCATTTACCTAGCGATGTGGCTCCTGATTTGCGTAGTCGAAGCTACCGCTTGGATGCCCAGGTTGAACCGATCAAAGCCAACGTTTCGGGAGTGTTGATCGCTCACGGCGACGCAACTTCTGGCTACAGCCTTTACCTAGACGATCGCGGCCATCTGGTGCACGATCTGAACATTGGTGGAAGTCATCAGATACTTCGCTCACCTAAACCAGTTCCCGTAGGAACAACGAACCTAGGGTTCTACATGTCGCGAGATGAACAAAGCCACCGCGGATTGGGACAGCTAGTTATCGACGGTGAAGTGGTGGCGACGCAAGAAACAGACAACATATTTTTCCTCATGATTTCCTGGTCTGGACTTGATATCGGTCTCGATCGAGGAACTGCCGTGTCCAATTATGAAGCACCAAATTGCTTCACAGGTGATCTCGTAAAAGTGACTATCGATTTAGCCGACGATCAACTTCTCGATGGACACGGTCTGGGTCGAGCAGAAATGATGCGCGAATAACAACTCAACCGCGCGTGAACAGCAACTGGAATTCAACAATCCCATGATCTTCCGCCGATACCACGATGATGGCCGAGGGAACCGTGACGTCATAGTCAGCAAATGTGACCTCCATGGAGCCCACGACCACGATCGTATTGTCGACCATTTGGGCGTCAAGGACGAGGGGAACATCACGAGCTATGCCATTGATGGTTAGCCGACCGAGTACTTCTATCGATACGGTCGAATCATCAGTTTCTGGTAGAGGTACTGGCCCAGCAAGCACAAAAGTGGCCATCGGGTTCTCGCTTACGTTCAGCGCGTGACGTGCGGCTCGGTCGCGTCGCGAATCGTTGGTCACGATGGCGGAAAGATCAGCTGAAACCAAAACTTGAACGAGTTGATCATCTTCAATCAAAAGCTCACCTTGAATCTCACCGGTCCGCCCTACCGCTGTGAAAGACCCAATCTGAGCAAGTTCTTCTTCAACTCGGAATCCAACAAATGATCCTGAGGATTCATCAAAGGTGAAACTCCC
>DCYM01000060.1:7334-7754 GCA_002331465.1 Candidatus Neomicrothrix sp. UBA2110
TTTGAATCCACGTACCAGATACCGTCGTTGGACGTGTTGACCGTTGTAACCCCAGCGCCGTCCACTCGTAACTGGTCCGAAGCCACCTCAATCGTCGTGGGTTGTGAAGCTCCTTGTTCCTCTAGAGAAGCCACCGCCGCGTCAAGCGACACCTCGTTGGGAGCCGCACTCAAAACCCGCCACGCTCCGTAGGCAACCATGGCTCCAATGACTACGACTAAGACAGAGGTAGTAATGATGACAGCACGTCGGCTACCCAAGATTTCAATCCTTCAGCTCTAACCGGAAACCCAAAACTTCGACGGGCTGACTCCCACCGATCTGATAACCGATCTCGGGGTAGGGGCTGAATCCGAGCCTACGGTAGAGACGCTGCGCAACCTCCATATAGTCTGTCGTGTTCAACACGAGAGCCACCCG
>DCYM01000104.1 GCA_002331465.1 Candidatus Neomicrothrix sp. UBA2110
GGTGTTAGGGGCCGGTGCATTAGCAGGTTCTTCTCTACCGATCGACCCAAAAATGGTTGCCGATGAGCTCGGTTTCTCAAAACTATTCGATAATTCTCTCGATGCAGTTTCAGACCGGGACTTTGTCGCAGATTTGCTCTACTCATTAAGCGCAGTCGGAGTGCACATGTCGAGAATGGGCGAGGAACTGTGTTTGTGGGCCTCCAGCGAGTTTAATTTCATCGAACTTGACGACGCATTTTCGACTGGTTCTTCGATGATGCCGCAGAAGAAAAACCCAGACATTGCTGAGCTAGCTCGAGGCAAAGCCGGCCGGCTCATCGGGAATCTGACCGGTTTCCTAACGACCCAAAAAGGCCTTCCGCTTACCTACAATAAAGACCTGCAAGAAGACAAAGAACCATTGTTCGATAGTTGCGACACGGTCCGGCTCACACTTCTAGCTTTAACCGGCATGATCAACACGCTTCGTTTCAACATCGAGTCAATGCAATCCAGCGCTAATTCGCCATATGCAGCGGCGACCGACCTTGCCGACTTTCTTGTTGAGCGGGGAGTGGCCTTTCGACAGGCCCACGCCACCATCGCGAGTTTGGTCCGCCAATCTCTTGCCGATGGAACCAAATTCACTGAGCTAGTGCAGGCGCATAGTGATTTAGGCCCGGAAGCTGCCGAGCTTCTTCAACCCGGGATTGGTCGAAACCGAAGAAATAGCCACGGCGGCAGCGGGGCTATTGCCGTTGCGACGCAACTCAATAACTTGCGTGAATTAGTGGACGCCTTGCCGTGACCCACGACGCCGCTCATTGGTGCAGCGCTAAAGACCAAACTGTCGCTCCCGACGACCGCTTAGCAGTAGCTGTAGCAACCGTTGAAAACTTCGTACCAAAAGACGACATCCAGAGGCGAGCGCAAGAGACCGTCCTCGATTTTGCTGCAAAGCATCAAGACGCTCTGCATCGCTCATGCCTAGATGGTCACTTCACCGGTTCAAGTTGGGTTGTTGATCACAGTGGCAGTTCGGGGCTTGTCCTATTGCATACGAAGGTTGATAGATGGCTACAGCCTGGAGGTCATGCAGATGGCAATGGTTGCCTTGGATCAGTAGCTCTTCGTGAGGCGGCGGAGGAGACAGGAATAGCTGATCTCGAAATATGGACTGACCCCATCGATATTGATGTTCATCTTTTTGTCAATCGATCGGCATCGGAACCTTCGCATTTACATTTAGATATTCGATATCTCGTCAAAGCTCCACGAGAAGCAGTAGTCCGCGGCAATGAAGAATCCCAGGCGCTTAGGTGGATCAAGAAAACGGAGCTAACAGATTCTGAACTCTCTCTCGATGAAAGCACTCAAAGACTCGCCCATTGCGGTTTCGCTCTGGCCGAACAGGTCTTAGCTTGACCCTCATGTAGTTTCAACGTGATGCGCTTTGTGGTGACTCAGCTAGAAAATTTGTTGTTGCTTGCCATGGGGTTCGCCCTCGGCTGGTACTTAGTAGCGTCACTGCCGGGTCAGATAACTGTCGCTTCTTGTCCGCGTTGGCTGCCAGCAGTCGCTCTAGCAACAGTGCTCCTGGCACTTGGTGGACGGTTTGTTTTTGATGGCACATTTCAGGCCTTGGGAATTGGGCTTATGTTGTCCAGTTCAGCTGCCGCAACGCTCCTGATCTATGAGGTGATTCGCTGAATATTGCCGGTAGATTCTGATCGTGCGCTCAGGCCCTGTCGTATGGATATCGCTGGTCGTTGCAGCCGTTGTTGTTCTCTACGGAATTGCCTCTGTATTTGCTGTTCCGCGCTCTGCGTGGACTGAGCTAAGTCGACGCAGAAGTAATTGGATCTGGCTGATGCTGCTCTTTGGGCCATTGGCAGTGCTGCTCTTTTTTGGCACCGTAAGACAACACCTCGTGCACCCCGAACGTTATGAAGTTATTGACGGTGTGGCCGAAGCGGATGGATAACACATAAAAGTTCTTCACCCTTGACCTCGTGTCTTGGCACACTGTCGGTGTGGACATTCTTTCTGATCTCGAGGCCCGCGGGCTCATCCATGACACGACTGACCGCGACGCCTTGGCCGCTCAGCTCAATAAAGGACCGATAGTCCTTTACTGTGGCTTTGACCCAACGGCTGACAGTCTCCATGTCGGAAACCTCATTGGACTGTTGACTCTCCGACGATTTCAGCTCGCCGGCCATCGCCCTATCAGCCTCGCTGGTGGCGCAACCGGCATGGTGGGAGATCCCAGCGGCCGAAGCGCCGAAAGAAACCTCCTGGACGATGAAGGTCTCGCCCGTAATTTGACAGGGATTCTTCCCCAGCTACGTCAGTTTCTGGATTTTGAAGGCGACCCTCAAGCGAAGCTGCTCGACAACCGAGCGTGGACGGTAGGCATTGGAGTTTTGGACTTTCTTCGCGATGTAGGCAAGCACGTGACTGTGAACCAGATGATGGCAAAAGAGTCTGTTCGTAATCGCATGGCCGAGGGAGACGGTATTTCCTACACGGAGTTCAGCTACATGCTGTTGCAAGGGTATGACTACTTGTGGCTCGCAGAAAATGAACATTGCGAGTTGCAGGTCGGTGGCTCGGACCAATGGGGCAACATTGTGCTCGGAGTTGACCTGATACGCAGGAAGCTTGGCCGGTCAGCCCATGCTTTGACCTGGCCGCTTCTTACCAAGCCCGATGGATCCAAATACGGCAAAACAGCGGGCGGTGAAACTATTTGGCTTAGCGCGGAAAAGATGAGTCCTTACCGCTTCTATCAAGCGTGGATCGGGGTGGACGATTCCGAGGTGCGCAAACTACTTCTCCAACTCACGTTCCTATCTCCCGAAGAAGTCGAAGAAGTGGTTGCTCAACATGAACGCGAGCCCCATCTTCGATTGGGTCAACGAAGGCTAGCTAGCGAGCTGACAGCGGTAGTTCACGGGGAATCCGCTGCGATGACCGCTGTTGAGGCATCGGAAGTGTTGTTCGAACTCGGCGCAGACCTCACCTCGGTCTCGGAGTCAGCATTGGAGTTTGTGAGCGGAGAGATTCCCTCAACTCGGCGTCCAAAGCTCAACAACGGAATTGTCGATTTACTCGTAGAAACCCAGCTCTCCAAGAGTCGTAAAGAAGCGAAACGGGCTATTTCTGAGGGTGGGGTTTACCTCAACGGCGATCGAGTGACCGATGCCGAGCTGTCACCGACAAGTGAAGACCTTCTCCACGGCAAATATCTGCTTCTGAGGCGGGGCAAGAAACTGTGGCATTTACTGGTTGTGGGCTGAGAACTGACAGGGTGTCAAATATCCCTAATTTCTAGGCTAAAGGTTGTCTCGACCCCATCGCCGCCTGTAGGGTAGCCCTTCGCCTCTTAGCGCTGGTCAAACAATGTTGAGGGGATTCGGCACCTCCGTTTTCATCCCTTAAAAGGGGCTGAGCGTGTGCCGACATGCTGCCGCTATTCGTGGTCGCAGCGCTCCTTGACAACAGAACAGAGGACGATAAACGCCAGTGCGGGCGATCGGCTGTCACTTCGGTGACCGCTGGTCGAACCACACAATCGTGTCAGATCATTCATGGTCTGACACATCATTCGCAGCGTCGTTGATTGGTTCGCCAAGCAATGATGCTGCATCAATACCCGCAGCGTTGTTGATTGGTTCGCCAAGCAATGATGCTGCATCAATTCCAGCCAGCTGCTGCGTTTGGGGGTAATTCCACCCCTTTGAAGCGTAGTAGGGGCTTTCCGATCGTGTCAGGTAGGCCTTTGGTCAGCCTGGCGAGATCTTGACGGAGAGTTTGATCCTGGCTCAGGACGAACGCTGGCGGCGTGCTTAATACATGCAAGTCGAACGATCCCGGGACTTCGGTCCCAATGGGAGAGTGGCGAACGGGTGCGTAACACGTGAGAAACCTATCCCGGAGATGGGAATAGCCCAGGGAAACCTGGATTAATGCCCAATACCCTGAGAGCGTCGCATGGCGCATTCAGGAAAGGTTCCGGCGCTTTGGGAGGGTCTCGCGGCCTATCAGCTAGTTGGTGAGGTAA
>DCYM01000117.1 GCA_002331465.1 Candidatus Neomicrothrix sp. UBA2110
TCTCACCGACGCGAATTCACAATCAAGCGCTCTTGAGTTTGTTCGCGGGTCCCATCTTTGGGATCGCACCTTTAGGCCCGAATACCCAGCTTTGGAAGGCCTTCCTCCGAAAGAGGTTGAACGAGCCCTCTGGAAGGGCGTTGCCGAATACATCGAATCATTCGAAGATATATGTCCTGCCTTCGAAGAACACCCAGATCTCTACGATGTGGTTTCCTTCGATGTACTTCCCGGCGATGTGTTGCTGTTCGATTTTCGTACTCTTCATCGAAGTGGCCCAAATGATGGAACCAATCGGCGCGCTGCCATTTCTTGGCGTTGGCTTGGCGACGATGCCGTCTGGGCTCCAAAAGTTGGGGCGGATCCGATCATCCGAGATGAGGACACGACTTTAGAGGAGGGGGACCTAATTACTGATGATCGAGTGTTTCCCCTCATCTACGGTTGTTAACGCGAACCACACGCGGTCGCGACGGGTCTAGCATCGCTCTATGACCATTGATGTTGCCGACCGTTTAGAACTTCATGAGCTCCCTGGCCGCTACGGCGACGCCATCGACGATAGAAACTGGGATCGTCTACGTCAGATCTTCACTGACGATGCAATTTTCGATCTGACAGGTGTCGGATTTCGTCCCCTCAGTGGCATCGAAGACATCGTTCATTTCATGAATGTGGAGGCACAGCACCCTAAAACTCACATGATGACCAACATCTATGTTGAAGACCTCGGCGAGACGGTCACCATGAATTTTCGGATTGTGGCGTTGCTTGGCAAAGGGCTCGTCGGAACGGGCTCGTACTACGACCATGTGGTCAAAACATCGGAAGGCTGGCGCGTGAAACATCGAGAATGCATGTTCCACAGGCGCGATAAACGCGACGCACCATGCGACAACCCTGCTTAAGGGCGACAAAACTTGTGCGGGTCAATCGACTTGAGTGTCAAATCACTTTTGCGTGAATTCGACAATCCGCCGACAGGCTTCGGCGAGTTGAACTTCGTCAATTCCATAAGAAATTCGGATCCATCCCCGCGCCGCTGCCCCGAACGCTCCCGCGTCCAACACTGACACTCCTGTGGATCGGTATAAATTCCATGCGAATACGTTCGCATCGTCGTTGTGAGCCCGCACATCAGCCATAAGAAACATGCCTGCTTCTGGTAGGAGCGTGGGAAGGTTTCGGGCTTCGGCAAGGATCTCCAGCACTAGGTCGCGTCGACGCCGATATGTCTCTCTCGCCCGCGCAACCTCTTCAGAGCCTTCGCGTATAGCTACGTTTGCTGCCTCCATCACAAAGCCTGGGAGGCCGTACAAGGTGATCAAGGTCATGCGCCGAAGGTGATGCATCAGTGCCGGAGGTCCTACTGCCCAACCGCACCGCCAACCTGTCATCGCATACGACTTCGAAACGCTACTCACAGTGACCGTTCGTTCAAGCATTCCGGGCAGCCCTGCTATCGATTGGTAGACGCCGTCAAATACCAAGTCGTTGTATACCTCGTCAACCAGAACCCATAAGTCGTTGCGGATTGCGATATCGGCTATCGCGTTTAGCTCATCACGGGTAAATGTGACGCCAGTCGGGTTTGAAGGGTTAGCGAAAACAATCCCGCGAGTCGCTGAAGTGATCGACGCTCCAAGGTGATCAATGTCGGGCCTAAAACCTGAACACGCAGGCTGCTGAACACGAACTTGGGTTGCTCCAGTCGACGCGATACAGGCTTCGTATGTGACATAAGCCGGGTCTAAGACCACAACTTCGTCTCCTGGACCAAACAAACATCGACAGGTCGAATAAAAAGCGTTCTGCGCGCCTGCAAGAACCGTGACTCGTTCGGGCCCGATTTCCACCCCAGAAGTAAGGGACATCTTTTCGGCGATAGCAGATCGCAGGGATGAGCGCCCTTCCAGCTCTGTGTAATGAGTGTCTCCCAGGTGCAACGCTTCGACCGCCGCATCAACAACGAAAGCCGGTGTCTCAAAATCAGGATCTCCGATGCTGAGAATAATGACGTCCTCGCCTCGCGCTTGCGCCGCGCGAGACTCAGTCAGAATTTCCCACGCTTCGGCTCCTTCTCCGCCTAACGAGTCAACAAATGGAGCGAACTTCATCGGCGAAGAGTAGCGGGCACTCCGAGCCCACCATCAATATTTCGCTACGCTCTAGAGGTTGCTGCCCTGTTCTGTCTCTGCGGAAAAGATGATGAGCGAATCGACTAAACGCCCACCAGTAAAAGACTGGCATTCAGATCTCGATCATTTTGATCCTGATTTTATTGCGGATCCCTATCCGATCTATGAGGAGCTTCGGGGGGGATGCCCGGTCGCCCACAGCGATCGCTACGGGGGGATGACTTGGTTGACGCGCGCGAACGACGTGGCGGCCGCAGCCAACGCCACCGACACCTTTAGCAGCCGCAGAACCGTAATTAGTGAGGTACCTACTGATCGTCATGGGTTGGTCCTCCCCCCGATCAACATTGACCCTCCTCACCACACTGAGCGTCGCCGCTTGCTATTGCCCTTCTTTACTCCAGCTGCGACTGCCGACTGGGAACCTACGATTCGACAAATCTGCAGCGGTTTACTTGAGGGTCTCGATGGGCGAACCGAGTTTGACGCAGCGTCGGAATACGCTCAGGAGATTCCGGGTGACGTCACCGCGCGAATGCTCGGAGTACCACTTGAAGACACGCCTCAATTTCGCTGGTGGCTGCACGACCTGTTGGAACTCGGACCTACCGACCCGACCTTGGCGCGCGAGACAACTACAAGAATGATGGACTACATGCTGGGGCTCATTTCCGATCGTCGTCGTGTCGCCGGGGACGGCGATCTGGTTCAGTACCTTCTCGAGCAGAGGGTGGACGGCGAGGAGCTCAGCGACGATGAAATGGCCAGGACGCTATTTCTTTTGCTGATTGCTGGAATCGACACGACGTGGTCAGCTCTGGGATTTTGTCTTCTTCATTTGGCGACACACCCACAAGATAGGCATCGTCTGGCGAGCGACCCGTCGCTTCTTCCCACTGCGGTGGAGGAATTTCTTCGGGCATATTCCCCGGTCTTCATTGCACGCGTAGCCGAACACGACACTGACATAGCTGGATGTCCTGTCAGCGCTGGAGATTGGACTGTTCTTGCGTTCCCTTCCGCGAACCGAGATCCAGAGCTTTTCGAACGACCGGACGAGGTTCTAATCGACCGCGAGGAGAACCGTCATTCCGCGTTCGGTCTTGGGGTCCACCGATGCCTGGGGTCAAATTTGGCACGGCTAGAAATGGAGATAGCCATAGAGATGTGGATGGAGCGCTTCCCGAACTTTGAGCTAACTGACGCGACAGCAGTCACATATAGCGGCGGGCATGTACGAGGTCCACGAGCAGTGCCAATCCGGATCCTCAGTTAAAACCATTTAGTGTCTCGGTCAGGGCAACTGTCCGGCGTAGGCGAGGGCAAGTCGAACAATGCGATCTTGCCCTCCGGTCATTTCAGCCGAAACCGCTGAGCCAGCTGCTTCTTCGCTGGAGATCCATACAAAATCCAGGGCTTCTTGACTCGGGTGGCATTCTCCTTCGACAGGGACAAGGTACGCGAGGCTCACAGCATGTTGACGGGGATCGTGATACCCCGTGCGGGCGCGGTCTGGCATGTATTCAACGACGGTGAAGGGCGCAGGCGCTGCTGGAACTCTGGCAAAAGCCGACGGACCCAGATCCTTGTCTAAATGACGCTGCAACGCT
>DCYM01000055.1:0-8980 GCA_002331465.1 Candidatus Neomicrothrix sp. UBA2110
AGTGCCTGAGGCTATTCCGATCCGCATCGCTAATCAGAGGAGTCGAGTCGCGAACGCAAAAGGTCGTGTTGTCGTTCGAGACGAACAAGTTCGATCTGCGCGGCCTCAATGGCAGCTCCCAAATCGTCAATAAGTTGTTCGTCACCCGCGGTTATAAGTTCGAGTCGAGCGACAGATTGATGTAGCAAGCGGTTAGCGGCCTCGGTGTGATCTGTTCGTGTTCGTTCCGAAGAAACAGCAGAAGCTACAAGATCGATAGCCGCTGCAAGCTCATCAGCAACCTGATCGATGGCCGCTGCAAGCTCTCCAGCAACCTGATCGATCGCCTTGGGATTGAATATGGCGGTTGTGCGTAGCTTTTTGGAACTCAGTTCGGTTCCAATCCGTCGAGACGTTTCGAGATGAGCAACAGCTCGCGTCAATGTGTCGTCGATGGGGTCGTCTGTCATAGGTTCACCACCTTGGTCCTCGAGTGCCCGAAATATGAGAAAACCGCGATCTGGGAGGAGTAAGACTCGGAGCTATGCCTGCCCGCCGAAGCGCTCGTTCCAGATTTTCGGGGACGGTGAGTTCCGCCCGTGGAGCGAACTCGGCAACTACCGAGTCCTCATTTTCAACTACCACGACATCGTCGCGATTCCTGCGATGCTGCAGTTGCATGGCGTTATCAAGCACTGCGACCGAAATGTTTCTCGCGCGTAGTTCGCGGACCAGTTCTGGGTACCGACCAATCACTGCTACCCGGCCATGGGTAACGGCTGTTTCGCCGGGCCAGGCATCTTGTTGAGTTCCTCTGCGCATCCAGTACCAACGGTTTTCGGTTCGAGCATGGTTGCGATGGGAAAGCCGTTGAACTGCCGACGAGGTAAACGACGCACCAATTCGGTGCATGACTCTCGATTCGTTGACGACTGCTACAACTTTTTTGTTCGAGCGGGCGACTGCGCACAAGTCAGCATCTTCGTAGTAGCCGAGCCCGTAGGAGGGATCGAATCCCCCCACCTTTTGGAACCAGTCACGTTGCACGGCCCAACACGCGGCAGAAACATGGTCCACCGGGACAGTACCGATATTCAATGTCTGTGCACGATGGATATGGCCGTCTGCGGTCAGTGAGGCTCCGCTTTCAACAACGTCGCCGTTTTCGTTGACATATAGGGGGGCGGCTATCACCGCTGATTTTGTTTCGATTGGAGCAAGAAGAGGGGACAGCCAATCCTTAGTTACTTTGAGGTCCGAGTTCATGATGACGACGATCTCGGAGTTGGAAGCCCGAACTCCTAAATTTGCTCCTCCTCCGTACCCTAGATTCCGTTCAGATTTCACTAGGCGCGGCTGGGACCTATGACGTTGAACCCGTTCATATGTGTCATCTGGAGAGGCATTGTCAACCACCAAAATTTCGTGTGCCTCTGGTGTGTTATCAACGATGGAGTCAAGTAAGTCTTCGACCAGATCTGGCTGACCATAGGCGACGATTGCCAGCGTCGCTCGAGGAGCACAACTCATCGATTTCTACCCATGAGTTCAATGTCGGCTTGATAGCGGGCTCTCAGCACGGCGTGAGTGTCATTGACGATGTCAAGGTCGCCGCTGAGCGAAACAAGCAGATCCGCGATGCGCCGAGGATTTTCGCTAGCTATTTGGCTGATGAGCTGATCCGTTTGTTCCAAAGCCCAGCGTTGGCTGTTCTCAAGTAGTTCGACGGCGCGATGATCATCTGTTCTCGAAAAGTTCAAGATCTCTGCAAGGGAGTGCCCGACTGACGTGGACGCTGTAAACGATGCAGCTTCGAGCGCTACCCCTGTGGCCCACCATGCATCAAGTTCTTCCCTTAAATTCCAATCGCCTTCATTAGTTTCGACAAGATGGATTTCTGAATCGCCTACCTGAAGTGCAGCGCGTCCCGCTAGTCGCATTCGTTCGGCTCTCTCGGGCTTGAGTCGAAGTAATCCAGCCACAGCATTTATGTCAGGTTCGACTATCCATGGTCCCTTGCCGCCGAGAGTCACGTCGGCATACGGAGCGGCCCACTCAAGGGCGAGAACAGCGGCTACTGCTAGGACCCCATCTGTTGGCGTATCGCCAACTGGATGGACTGTCATTTGTAGCCGTTCATGCACAGAGCGCCTCCAATAGTTCTGGGAGGCTCTCGCGAAAATCGGGTGGCGGATCTAATCCGGCTCGATGCAACTCCGCGTTTTCAAGTACCGAGTTGGCTGGTCGTTGCGCCGGCCGTGGCGGGTCGAGTTGGGACGTAGCGATTGGGCTGACTTGAGTAATCGGGTGTCCCATATGTTCCAGAATTGTTTGTGCGAACTCAAACCAACTGACTGCACCCTGATTTGTGACGTGGAAGATTCCGTGAGCCTGCAGGCTCACCAGTTCTTGGATTGTCACGGCGACGTCACAGGTAAACGACGGGTGACCTATTTGGTCGTCCACAAACACCATCGGAGATTCGGATGCAGCGAGGCCTACGATCGTTTTGAGGATGTTCGATCCGTGCAAGCCACATAACCACGAGGTTCGGACTATTAAGTCCTGTTTCCGCATAGCTAGTTCGCCTTCTAGTTTCGTTTGGCCATAGATCGATTGCGGGTTGGTCTGGTCACACTCCAGGTAAGGGCGATCGAGGACGCCATCGAAGACATAGTCGGTGGAGATCTGAACTACGCGAGCACCGCACTTTTGGGCTGCTGCGACGAGATTCCTTGGTCCTTCAGAGTTAATTAAGCGAGCCTTTTTTTCATTCGACTCGCAGCCGTCTACATCGGTCCACGCCGCAGCGTTGATAATTACGTCTGGGCGGTAATGAAGCATCGCCGAATCAACAGCTTCGGCTCGAGATATGTCTAACTCGCCGCGGCTAAGCACGAGGGTTTCGGACGTGTCGAACACCTGGGCGAGATCTTTCGACAGCTGTCCGCCGCCACCGGTGATGAGTACTTGGGGTTCGACGGTCACTCCGCGGCCTCTAACAGGGCTTCGCTTAACGTCGGATACACAAATAGGCTTTCATGAATATCTTGGACCTTGAGGTTCGCGCTGACCGCGAGAGCGACTACTGATATCAGTTCGGCGGCGTGTTGACCGACGATGGATCCGCCGAGAACGTGGCCGGTATTGGGATCGGAAACAATCTTGACGAACCCAAGCGGGTCATTGTTGATCAAGGCCTTTGCGTTCGACGAAAAGGGAACTTTCGTGACTCTGATCTTTCGCCCAGTTGCGAAGGCTTCCGCTTCTGCAAGGCCAACGTCAGCTATCTCTGGTTCTGTGAAAATCGCTGAGGCCGCCTTGTCGTAGTCAAGATGACGGTGCTCGCGCCCCTCGTGCAACCCCATGAGATGCTCGGCAATCTTGCGACCCTGCATGGAGGCGACGGATGAAAGGGGCAATTTGCCCGACAAATCACCTGCAGCGTAAATATTGGGGACCGACGATCTGAGATTATGGTCAACGTTGATGTAACCGGATTCATCGACGAGTACTTCGGTGTTGGCGAGTCCTAAGTCTTGGCTGTTGGGTTCCGAGCCGATGGCTAGCAACGCGTGGGTTCCCGTGGCCGTTCGTCCGTCGCTACAACGGACTTCCACTGAATCACCACTTCGAATAATCTCCGTGGCTCTGGCACCTTTTAGTAGCTGAACTCCTCGATCTATAAAGTTTTGCTCTAGGAGGGCGGCGGCTTCGGGGTCTTTTTGGGGAAGAACTTGTTGGCGACTGACAACAAGGGTTACTTGGGAACCTAACGAAGCAAACATGTGGACGAACTCGACGCCCGTAACCCCCGAACCAACCACGATCAGATGGCCTGGGATCTCGTCTGGGGGGTAGGCGTCGCGAGTGGTGAGAACGCGCTCTTTGTCGATTGAAGCCCACTCAGGGATGCGCGGGCGGCTCCCAGTGGCAAGCACTATCGCATCGGCAGTGAGTTCAATTGGGCCGTCTGCGGTATCGGCGCATACCTCGTGATTACTCAGAAGACGCCCAGTGCCTTTATAAATTATCACGCCCTGACTAGTCAATAGCTGTGTTACTGCTTGCTCAAGGCGCTTCTCGATCCCTTGGATTCGAGCTCGTAGATGGTCGGCATTGACTCCAGTTTCTACGTTGGCCAATCCCATTCCATCGAGCCGTCGAGCGAACGAGAGCGCTCCGCCCGTTGCGATCATCGACTTAGACGGCACACAGTCAAGCAAATGGGCGGACCCGCCGATGATGTCGCGTTCAATTAGCGTGACGTCGGCTCCGAACCTCGCTGCATAGGTAGCGGCGTCGTGACCTGCCGGTCCCCCACCAATGACAACAACCCGCTTGTTCGTCATGTCCGAAGTGTACGGTGCCGCTTTGGGATCATCCTTTCAGGTCACCCTGCATCGTTACGTCTTTCAGCTAATTGTGGGTGAGCAGATGTCGTCAAACTCCACGATTTCGATCCGGTCGCGGTTGGCGTACGTCACCTGATTCTCTGGATCAATCCGCAATTTGTATTCGCGAAATGTCATTTCGAGCGCGTCAAAGGCCAAAATCCGTCCTCGAAGTGAGTCGCCAAGATTCAGAATCACTTTTATTGTTTCGAGGGCTTGAATACTGCCGATTACGCCGGGGAGAACGCCCAGAACTCCTGCTTCAGCGCATGACGGCGCGAGTTCGGGTGGAGGGGGCACCGGGACATAATCGCGGTAAGTGGGACCTTGCAGAGGATCGAAGATGGTTACTTGGCCTTCAAATCTGAAGATTGAGCCATGGACGACGGGAATGCCAAGTTTGACTGAAGCGTCGTTCAACAGGTACCGACTTGGGAAGTTGTCGGCGCCATCAATAACAGCGTCCCATCCAGATAAGAGTTCGAGGATGTTGTCGGCACCAAGACGAGTGTCAAAGGTGACCACATTGACGTCGGGGTTCAGCGAGGTGATCGTCTGGCGAGCTGAGTCGACCTTGCGTTGTCCGACACGTTCGGTGTTATGAATGACCTGACGTTGCAGATTGGATTCGTCGACTACGTCCATATCGATAATGCCGATGGTCCCTACACCAGCGGCAGCGAGGTACATCGCAGCCGGAGACCCTAAGCCTCCTGCTCCTAAGAGAAGTACTTTCGCCTCCAAAAGTTTTTGTTGACCTTTTTCTCCTACCTCGGGCAACGATAGGTGGCGTTGATAACGGTTTCGTTGTCGTACGTCTAGTACTTGAGGGGTCTCCCACGGTCGACCCTCGGACTTCCACTTTGTGAACCCGCCGTCCATTGAGACGACGTCGGTGTAGCCCAGATCTTTGAGGGTTTTCGCGACGAAGGCTGAGCGTGTACCCGCCGCGCAGTAGGCGACAATTGGTACATCGCGGTTGGGAATTCGGTTTTCGATATGGCTTTCGAGTTGGCCTCTAGGGATGTGGGTTGCGCCTACAAGAGCGCCTTGTTCGAACTCTTCAGGTTCTCGGACGTCGAGCGTAACGCTGCCGTTTTGGACAAGCTGCGCTGCCTCTGCCGTATCGACTTCTCGGATCTGTTCTTTCGTTGCGGCAAGCAACTCTCGAAAGCTGGCCATTGACTAGCTCCTAGTCGGGGTCGGGTACCGACAACTCACCCAGACAATCCTACTAATTGACTGGTCTAAGACTGCTTCTTGTCTCGCGCCTCTTCCTCATTGGCTTCGACTGGGAGATTTGAGACGCCGCTGACGGCGATAGAAAGCACTTCGCTGATTGACTCGCGGATCACTAAGTCAGCTAAGTGATCCATTTCGGTGGGCTCCGCATTGATTATCGCGATCTTCGCGCCTACTCGTTGCGCTGCAGGTACAACCGCTGCGACTGGGTACACAGCCAATGTGGTGCCGATTGCGATCATCAGATCGCAGTTTTGAGCGGCGACTTCTGCGCGAAGCAAGTCTCGTTGCACTAACGACTGCCCAAAGGAAATCGTTGCACTTTTAAGGATTCCGCCACATTCCGGGCAGTCAAGGTCTTCTTCTCCTTGGCGAACTCGGTTCAGCGCGATCTGCATGTCATCGCGGTAGCTGCACTCTAGACATGCCACTTCTCTCAACGTTCCGTGGACCTCAACGACTTTTGCTGGAGAACTGCCTGCTGCATGGTGGAGCCCGTCGACGTTTTGTGTGATTAGTGCGACCAGTTTTTTTCGCCGCTCTAGCCGCGCCAGTGCTCTATGGCCGTCGTTGGGGTCAGCTGACCAAGCCCGGTTGTCGAGACGGTCTCGCCAAGAAGCCTTCCTAACTTCGGGGTCGGAAATGAAGTTCTGAATATTTGAAGCTTTCTCGGCTTTGGGATTTTTGGTCCAGATACCGTTAGGCCCTCGAAAATCGGGGATGCCTGAATCGGTTGAGATACCAGCGCCCGTTAGTACTGTGATTCGGTCGCATTCGTCGATCCACCGGGTCAGTTCACGAACCTTCGCGTCGTGTGAAAGATCGTCAGCCATTCGATATTTCCGGTTTCTCGGTGCTCCGGTTGGCTTGAGCCATCCATTGCTGAGCAGGCGTTATTAGGTCTTTCCCCATGCCTTACCAACCAGTCGCAAGTTCTAGAAGTGTCCTTACTCCAAAGCCTGTTGCTCCTTTGGGAAATTCGCCTTCGGTGTCGTCGGTAGTTACAGGACCTGCTATGTCGAGATGTACCCAGGATGAATCTCCGACAAATTCTTGTAAGAAAAGTCCTGCGACGAGGGTTCCACCGAATCTGCCAGACCCGATGTTGCGAAGGTCAGCTGTTTGCGAGTCGAGTTGTTTTCTGTATTCGGTTGGAAGCGGTAGATGCCAGACACGTTCACCCGCTTGGGTTGCCGCCGTTTCAACTCTGGAGATTGCCTCGTCGTCATTTCCCATAAGACCTGCATACTTTTGACCCAATGCAACCAGGCAAGCGCCAGTCAGGGTGGCTAGGTCTATCACTAAGTCCGGTTTATCTTCCGCAGCTAGAGACAGCCCATCTGCGAGAACCAGGCGTCCCTCTGCATCGGTATTCAACACCTCAACGGTCTTCCCGTTTCGTATGTGTAGAACATCGCCAGGTTTGGTTGCGTTAGGACCGGGCTGGTTGTCGGTACAGCAGCAGGTACCTATAACGGTGATGTCCGGTGAGTACGCAGATATGGCGCTCATCGCGCCAATAACGGCGGCTGCGCCACCCATATCTATCTTCATTTCTTTCATACCCTCAAATGATTTGAGGTTTAACCCACCTGTGTCGAAGGTGATGCCTTTACCAACGAGATGCAACGTGGCGCGACTTTCACCTTTGGGACGCCATGTCAGCCGCACGAGACGGGGCTCTTCGGAGGATCCTGCGTTCACTCCAAGTATGCCGCCGCATCTTTCTTCCGTAAGTCGGTCTCGGTCCCAAACTTCTACTTCGAGTCCAGAGGAGTCACCGACTGCTACCGCTTCGTCCGCTAGTTGGACTGCGGTAAGAGAACCTCCTGGACGGTTCACAAGATCTCGGGCAAGCGCGATCGCGTCTGCGACCGCGCCTGCCTTCTTTAGAACAACGTCACTGTCAATCCCGTCCGGCGCGATCAGGGTGATTCTGTTGAGGCGTGACCCAGATTCGGGAAACCCTTTGAGTTCATCGAATCGGTAAGACGCTAGGAGGAATCCTTCGATAACTGCTTGGAGCGCCACCTCTGCTCCGAGCGTTGGGGCTGCCACTAGGGGCAACAATGTGGTGACTGACTCGAGTTGTTCGCACGCCCGCGAAAGGCACGCCGCAGCCGATCGAACATCAGCGGCGGTGAGTTCTTCAGTTCCTAGTCCGATTGCGATGACCACAGGGCTCTGTTCGGGCAGAAGCGCGGCTTGCCCTAGCTTTGCCTCGAATCCACTTGCCGCGAGAAAATTGTCACTCACTCCAAGAGTTTCGAGGTCATTTCCTGTGATGGGGCGATCACGGGCAACACTTTCGTCGTCCGCTCCTGATGCGACAACCATGGAAGAAATCGGTAATACGTTGGGCACAGTTCTCCTTTCGTGCCAGACCAATGTTCAAGATTCGCGACTCAGTAAAGATTGACCCTCCTGCCAGCGTGCCAGAGTCCATAGAAGGTCGGAAAGTCGATTGAGATAGGGCAACACCTGAGAGTCCGGCAGGTGCGCAGCAAGGCTTGCTCTTTCGGCTCGTCGTACGATGACTCGTGCCCAGTCAAGTCGGGCTGAAACTTCTGTCTGACCAGGAACAGTGAATTCAGCGGGCGCTTCGAATCGGGCGTTGGCATCATCGATTAGCAACTCCAATGCAGTGACCATTTCTGTGGTTACAAGCGTGACACTGGGCTCAAGTTTTGTTCGGTTTTCGGGGAGAGTTGCGAGTTCGGCCATGGCGACGTACAAGTCTCGACACAAGGTTGTGAGGAGTCCGTCCAGTTCAGAGTCGGTAACCGCGGCGCGGGCGAGGCCGATAGCGGCTTGAGCTTCGTCAACTGATCCGTATGCCGTGGGAAGCACTGAACCTTTGTCGACTCTGCCGCCATAGAAAAGGCCGGTAGTGCCGTCATCGCCAGTCTTGGTGTAAATCTTCATTAGGCAGCCAAACTAGCCCGGCTGTGACGCAGACTAAAGGTCGAAGGCACATAGGCTCGCGAAGTGACGCTGCGCGGCTATTGGATGCTTACTTCCGATTACCGGTTACTGCAGTTCCAAGATGACGTGAGTGAGATCAGGCTTGATCTCACGTCGCGCCCTGTCGCGATCGCGAATACACGCGATGGTCAAGGATGTTTGGTGCTTGAGTCAAATGGTCGTATTCAGGCGCATGGGACGGCGAGAGCGTTCGGTGATTTAGCTGCGCTAGATATGGTTGCGCCTCCCGTTGATATTGCAGCGTCGCCGGCGGGCGTCGGGTACTGGGTGATCGATTCAGAAGGCAGCGTGTTCAGCTTTGGTAACGCGCATTTTATGAAAGGTGTGCCGCAGGTGGCTGAGAGCTCAGCGGGCGCGGTGCGGGTTGAACCTACTGCTAA
>DCYM01000055.1:9397-9554 GCA_002331465.1 Candidatus Neomicrothrix sp. UBA2110
GTGGACCAACATCCAGTCGATGATCTACGCGTGGTCGATTTCGCTGCCGCTCCCGACGGTCGTGGTTATTTGTTTCTCGATTGCGACGGGCAGGTTTATCCCGCCGGCGACGTTGAATATTTCGGTTCACCTAACGATCTTGGGAGAGTTGATGCGG
>DCYM01000156.1 GCA_002331465.1 Candidatus Neomicrothrix sp. UBA2110
AAGCAAAGTGAACAGGGCATTGAATCGCTCGGATCGTGTCGTCTAGATCAAAGGGCGGAACAGAATCGTCTTCGAAAAAGGTCGTAAAAATCTTAGGGTCCATTTGTAGGACACCATCGGCCATGATCTGGAGCTGTTCATGCGATCTGACATCTCCGAAGGTGATGTCACCGCCAAGGGAGACTCCTGCAATCCTGGCAGCCATTTCCGAACCTTTTTCGTCGGCGGCTAGCGCCTTTCCCAGCTCCGCACCGATGTTCTTCAAGGCGCCAATAAAGGCGCTTCCTACGTGTCGCTTGTTGGCGGCGAAGTGTGGCGCAATGTCTTCTGAATACAGTCCTGCCACTAGTTGCGGCTTCTTCCCTGCCGCGTAGAAGGCTTGAATTCCGCCCTGTGAATGGCCCACTACAACGCTACGCCCACTCACTCTTTCCAGGAATTGGCAGGTGTCGGAAACCTGCCCCACCCAGTTTGCATAGTCGCCGCTTCCAATATGAGAAGAACGGCCGTGTCCTCTGTGGTCCAGCAGGTATATCGGGCGGCTGGTTTCAAGACGCTCAAGAACGGGTTCCCAGGTTGCGGTGGTCGAAGTCACCCCGCCCATGAACACAATGGGGACACCATCACCTTCTCTGTATTCGAACCCGAGCCTTACATCATCTAGTTGCAGCACACCTATACGCATGCCCACCTCCACCCTCATACCCGAATAAGCAAACTGTAGCCCTACGCCTTTGGCGAGTGCCTTTAGGCCGCTTGGCTCTCAAGTTCTTGGTGAACCGCTGTGGCGAAATCCAACAATGACGGCTCTAATGCCAAGATGTTTCGACCCCATTGTTCGAAATAGCGACGCTGACCTGGCTCTGCGAGAATATTCGACCATTGCAGTCGCCATCTCCTTAGGTCGTCTCCGTCACGCTTTAAGCGCCAAGCATTTAACTGATGTAAATACATCTGCTGGTACATCAACCTGTATCGGTTGGTCTCCGCTGGTGACAGCGACTCAAAGGCGTTAGACCCTTTCCACACGAGATTGGCGGCGGATTCATCGGAGTACCAGGAAGCAAGTAAATCCTGTTGTTTGGTTTCGTTTGCGAACGCAAAACTTCTCTCCGAGTCTCTGTGTTGCATTCTTAGTTGGCTCGACAAAAACACCGCCACCGCCAAGGTGGCCACTCCTGTAACAAGCTGCCCAACAATCGCTAGTTGATCCCATTCCATGTCCCATCCCCTCTATCCAGGACACGAACAATAAGGGCCTTAGCGAGATCGGGCAGCCCCCCTCTACGTCCTAGGCATGCCCGATTCGGAAATGTTCAGGCGATCACAGAGACACCGAAGAGACAAGGCGGTCAACGATGAGACAAGATTCGAACACGAGCAGCCAGGCGGGCGCCAGTTCGTGATCAACAACAGCCGCCATCGGAGACATATATGAATATGGGAGACCTGTCAGATTTAGCTCAGATCATGGAAGCGATACTTTTCTCGTTCACCGTCATCTTTATCGCCACCGAAGCCAGGCAAGCACTTAATTTGACGAAGGCACAATTCGGTCACAGCCTCACCCAGCGAATGTACGACCGCTACCTATCGTCTGCACAAAACACCGATTTTTCGATGTTTATGGCGAAAGACTGGGAAGCCGACGACATGGCTGACCATGACCAGTGGAGAGTGACGCTATGGATGAACACTCTGCTCGTCGATATCTTCGACACGTGGGACATGCATGACAAAGGACTCATCGACAAAAGTCACCTCGACATGCGAGTCCAAGCCGTGGAGGGGCTCATGCAGATGCGTCTCGGGCCAGCCGTTTGGCAGCTGTGGAAGCCAGCACGAGATCCGAGATTCGTCGCATGGTTCGAACAAGAAATCTTCGATGACTTGGGTGCGAACGACCGCGTCGCAAACTCGGCCTGACTTGTGTGTCACAAACCGGTCTAAAGTTTCAACGCGCACTTCAATTCTGCTGAAAGGACCAGCAAATGATCGAGGTTGGAGATGAAATACCTGACGTAGAGGTCACGATGCTGGGGCCAGACGGCTCGCCTATGGGTGTGCGCATGAGGTCACTACTAGGTACCGGTAGAAACATCTTGTTCGCTACACCTGTTCCTTTTTCTCGCGGCTGTTCGGAAGTGCATCTTCCTGGTTACGTTGAAAACGCACAAAAACTGGCTGGCGGAGGGGTATCAAGAATCGCCTGTACAGCTGTTCGCGACCCTTGGGTCATGGAGGCTTTCAACAAAGCACACGGTTCTCCCGACGTCATGATGATTCCAGATGGCGAAGGAGATTTGGCGCGCGCTCTAGGCATGGACATGCCAAGTCCCCCCGGCTTCGGAATCGGACCAATGTGCCAGCGGTACGCTCTCGTTACTGAAGATGGAGTCGTAACCTCTGTCTCCGTTGAAGACCAACCTGGGGTCATGGACACAAGCCTCTGCGAAGCGGTAATTGACCGTCTGCAGGACGCTTCTTGGTGGAAGCCAATTTAAAACTCGCAGGTCAACGTTGCGTGACGTCCTTCCTGTGGGAGTTTGTTGGTCGGGAAGACAGGATTTGAACCTGCGACCCCCTGCTCCCAAAGCAGGTGCGCTACCAAGCTGCGCCACTTCCCGAAGGTCGACTTAGGCTACCGACCGAGAACAGCAGCGCGTCCGGTCACAACTGGACTAAATCAAACTTCGATCTGGATTGCTTGCGTCGGGCAACTTTCTTCAGCTGCCCGACATTGTGACTCCATGTCACTTCCGGGACTTGCGTCAAGTAATTCTGCCAAGCCGCTTTCGCCGACCCGGAACACCTCAGGAGCGAGCATCTC
>DCYM01000200.1 GCA_002331465.1 Candidatus Neomicrothrix sp. UBA2110
TCTGGGGTTTGTCCAAAAAAAATCGCATCGGGGTTACTTGCTTCGATATGGGCCTGAAGCGCTGCTGCCGCGTGAACTCCCATCAGCTTGCCTTCAAGAGGGCCGGTACTAAAAACCTTGGAGGCTCCATGGGCACCGAGATCTTCAGCCATCGCAGCTCCGTCGCCAGCCACGAAAGCTTCAACGTTGGCTGCGAGGCTTCGGGCTGCAGCCATTAGCTCCAGAGTTAGACCACTGGGGCCGCCCTCATCGCCTTCGGCGAATATAAGGATGGTTTCAATCGACATGTTCAACCTCCTCAGATGACCTTGAGTTCACCGAGGAACTCAATAATCTTTTCGTGGGCGTCACCATCGTCCTCGATGATTTCACCAGCTTGCCGTTCTTCTGCGTCCGTAACCTGGACGGTTTCCTGGCGAGCACCGTTTTTCCCTACGGAACTGGAGTCGATTCCCAAGGCACTGAGGTCGAGTTCCTCGACGGGTTTTTTCTTAGCTGCCATGATTCCCTTGAACGACGGGTAGCGAGGCTCTACAACACCAGCCGTAACGGACACCAACGCCGGGGTCGGACACTCGACGTCGTCGTATCCCGCTTCTGTCTGGCGTTGCACCTTTACGTTGCCGCCTTCAACTTGTATTTGCTTGGCGAAAGTTATTGATGGAATGTTGAGGGCCGCTGCAATCATCTCCGGGACTGTCCCGGTGTATCCGTCAGATGATTCAACTCCGGCGAGTACCAAATCCGGTGACATCCTCGATATCGCGGCAGCAAGTACTTTCGCCGTCCCAAGCGCATCAGTTCCGGCAAGAGCGGCGTCACTTACGAGAACAGCATCCTCGGCACCCATCGCCAGCGCAGTCCGTAGCCCACCAACTGCGCCATTCGGCGCCATTGAAACCAGCGAGACGTCGCCGCCACCGGCAGACTCTACGAGTTGGAGCGCCATCTCCACCCCGTAGGAATCGGACTCATCTAGGATCAATTTGTCATCCCGTTTGAGGTAGTTAGTTGAGGGATCCAACTCACCGGGCAAAGCCGGATCTGGGATCTGTTTGACACAGACAACGACCTTCATGCGTGGATTCTGCCCCGAGGTTTGGACATATCCAAATGTTAACTATAAAAAGTTTTATAGCTGAGTTCGCTAACTGCCACGCGAGCGTTGTTAGTGGTGTTCGGTTCGACTATCAACCAAGAAATCGGCGACACTAGCCACGTGCAGATTTTGCTCCTCGTCAACGGATCGGCTTCGTCGGTCACAGCACGGACGAGAGTGCTAATTCAAACGGCACTAGCTGAACATCACGACGTGCGATTAGCCATGACCAGCCGCCGGGGTCATGCTTCGCGATTAGCCAGAGGCGCGGCTGCGACTGGGACAGACATCGTTGCTGTACTAGGCGGAGACGGAACCCTCAATGAAGCAGCTAACGGCCTGGTAGGAACAGAATGCGCGTTAGCTGCCCTGCCCGGCGGTTCGACCAACGTCTTTGCTCGGACCATCGGACTGGCAGACGAGCCGCTGGAAGCTACGGATCAGCTGGTTGCAGCAATTGCGGCAAATTCAATTGAATCTGTTGGCCTTGGTGAGGTCGACGGCCGCTATTTTCTTTTCCATTGCGGGAGCGGTTTCGACGCCGCAGTGGTCGAGCAGGTGGAGCGGAGATCCGCTTTGAAACGCTATGCAGGGCATCCTTTGTTCATTTGGGCGGCCATTAATACTTGGCTTCGTCACTATGACCGAACGAGGCCAAGAATGACGGTGCGACACGAGCAAGGCGGCATCGATGACAGCTACTTCACCGTGGTGTTGAACACAGACCCATACACCTATTTGGGGAGTCGGCCTCTGTCTCTAGCTCCAGAGGCCACTCTGGATCGAGGCCTGAGCGTCGTAGCTTTGCGAACGTTGTCATTGAGTGCCATGACCAGCCTGTTGTCCGATCTCTTTAAGGGCAAATCGCCACAGGACAACGATCTCGTTCACGTTGCCCACGACCTGACCGAGATTGTCTTAACTGGATACGGCCCATTTCCCCATCAGCTAGATGGCGATTATTTAGGCCCTGTCAAGAGCCTCAAATTCAGTTGGTGCCCCCAAGCACTCAGGTTGGTGAAGCCTCTATAGCGCTGGGATGAAGCTATTGAAAATCGACTAATACTCCAAGCACTTCGTCGGCTATGTCAGTAATGAGACCATCGATGCCAAGTGCAGCAAGTTCCAACGCGCGTTCAACATCATTGACGGTCCAGGCATTTACGTCGATTCCAGCAGCGTGGGCTGTCCGCACGAGACGGTCGTCGATAATCGACTCGTGAGGATGAATCGCGGAATGGCCATTGACAACGGCGTGACGCATCACATCCAGCCAGGACCCTCGCCCAAAAAGAAGCCCTGTTGGCAACCCGGGGGAAAGTTCACGTATCTGATCAACAATCGCGTGATTGAAAGACGAAACTATCCAACGGCTAATCGGCTCTGTTCGGGTTCGCAAATATCGTTCCAATTCGCTGGCTAGGTTCGACAATTCGCTCACGTCGGGGCTGTCGATTTTTATTTCGATATTCACATGAAGTCCGTTGCAAGCATCGAGAGCTGTACCCAAGTCGGGTATGTAATCCGGGAGATCTCGCGTGTGAGAACGCTCTATAAGCAGGTCTCCTGCATGCGAGTCGTGATGCACCACCAATTGTCCGTTGAGAGTTCTTCGCACATCAAGTTCGATGCCGTCTGCCCCAAGTTCAGCGGCCGCTAGGAACGCCTCAACACTATTCTCTCTTTGCTGTCGCGATGCTCCTCGATGGGCATATATCTGTGGTCGCGTCAACGTTTGGTTCCCCCGACCTTTCCGTTTCTTTATGAAAGCCCGACTCTCCACGAAAGAATCCCTTGCCGGAGCATCAGTCCAACCGTAACCTGTCGTATCGCTGTGACTGCGTCATGAGTACATCCGGCAAGACCTCTATGGGGTCTGCCAATCAGACGCTTTAGCAGTTTTTCGCCGCAGACAGATATAGCTTCAGCGGCGAGACAAATGCTCGCGAACCCCCTCGCAAGCAGCACCTGGAGGAAATATAGACGTGAGCGCACGAGGAGCCATGCTGCTGGAAAGCGGCGTTTGGCGAAACACCGCTAAATGCCGCGAGATTGATCCAACTGTTTTTTTTCCCATCGGTTCGACAGGAAGCGCTTTACGCCAGATCGCAGCAGCCAAAGCAGTCTGTGTCGAATGTTGCGTCAAAGATCTTTGTCTCGAGTTTGCACTCGATACCAACCAGGACTCTGGGGTATGGGGAGGGGCATCGGAGGACGAACGTAGACAAATTCGACGTCAGCGAAACAGAACTCGCCGCCACGTGAGCTAAGTCGAGCTCATCCATCTAGCGGATCAATATTGGCAATGGGTCTTCTGTTTCTCGGTTTAATCGTCCAACAGGGGAACTTCAACTAGGACTTCTGATCCCGCCGAGTCGCTTCGCCTTCGCATGACGATCTCGCCCCCAAGTTCTGAAGTTGCCAAGGCCCGAATAATCGAAACTCCTAGTCCCCCTTGCGAACTACTATCAAAATCGTCGGGCACCCCGACTCCGTCGTCACGAACCGTCATCCTGATGTGTTCGGCGTCTCGAGACAACAAGATTTCTACTAGGCCCACGCGACCTTCCACGAACGGCAAATCGGCGGGGAAGGCATGGTCAACTGTGTTCTGGAGTAATTCGTTTAGTACTACAGCAAGCCGCGTCACTACATCAGACGGGACAAGGCCTGCGTCGCCATGTACTTCGAAACGGATAGGGCGCTCGGGCGAAGTGAAGCTGTCTTGGACAGTTCGCGCCAACATGCTCGCTACTTCTGCCAGGCTCACATCATCGGATGACTCACTCGCCAGCGTCTCATGCACCAACGCGATCGCTCGAATTCGACGCACCGACTCGTCGATCGCCAATTTGGCTTCGACTGATTCAAGACGCCGGCCTTGCACACGTAACAGCGACGAAATGGTCTGAAGATTGTTTTTGACTCGATGGTGGATCTCGCGGATCGTGGCATCTTTCGAAACCAAGAGCCGATCTCTTAAACGCAACTCGGTAATATCTCTGAGTAGCACGACCGCTCCCTTAGAAATCTCTCGATCGATAAGAGGCATGGCCAAGACTTGAACGGTAGTGTCGTTTCGTTCAACCTCAGCAGTAATCGGCCCAAAACTTTTCATAGCTTGACGAATGATCGGCTGTTCGATGCCCAAATCCGCGAGTCGACGACCGGCAACATTTCCGACGATTCCAGCCCGGTGCAGTGTGCTGAGGGCATTCGGTGAGGCGTATTGAATTCGAGCCTCTCGATCTACCACCAAGAGGCCATCGCCAACTCTGGGCACCTCATCCATATCGACATCATGTCCAACGAAAGGAAACGCACCTGATGTGATCATTCTGGCTAATTGGTGGAACGTCTGAAGGTAAGTGCGCTCAAGCTCGCCGGGATCTCGACGTTCAGCAAAGTCGGGAACTAGTTCGCGACTCAGGACGCCGACCACTATGCCGTCGTGGGCTATGGGAATGCACATGACCCGTGCTCGACGATTTGTAGGTTTGATCGGCACCTCGCCTTCTACGACTTCGCCCAACGCGAATGCTCTTGCTACTAGGGGTCGATCAATGTCATCTACTCGCAGTCCTACATGGTCGTCTCGATAGAGAGTTTGACCCGTAGTGGGTCGAATCTGCCCGGCAATTGCGAACTCTGTTCCAACCTCATCGGTCGGGACAAACAACAGCAAATCGGAGAACGAAAGATCGGCCAAAATTCCCCACCAAGCAACAAGACGTTGAAGGTGCATTAGCTGTTGCGTCGATAGGTCTGTGCCTATGCGAGTCAATTCCGCCAATGTGGCCATAGGTCAGAAATTACAGCCGTTTGGAACCTGTCGGCGACGGGGCACCCCGCAGGTGACGAATTCGGCTCCACATGCGAAGTGTCAGTCGGTGGCAAATCCGATACGGCGATCGCCTGCCGCACCGAATTCGATGTAACCGAGTTGTGCCACTGATATGCCCACCTCTCGGCCGTCGCGATCGGTTACCCAAAGCATGTTGGCGCTTCCACTTAATGCGGACTCCAACCCCGATTTGAGTTTTTCGGCGTCATCGTCGACGATGTCAAGCGTGAGCTCGCGGGCCACATTCATGATGCCGATTCGGATCTCCACGGGTAATGCCTTTTCTTCTGGCCTTGATGGGTTGACGAACGTCAACACAACTCGGGACACATCGTATGCCGCAGTTTGACGTCTACCACTGCTGTTCAACCATTCAGGAGGAGCAGGAAAGTTGGGAGCAACCAACTTTGGTACGGGCCCAGTCTGGGCGCAGCAAAGAGAATTGGTTTCGTTCTGGCTGTTCATCGTATGGGTGTCGCACGAGATCTAATAATTCTTCAACCATCGATCCGTCGCCTTCCTCAGCACGTTCGATTGCTAACTGCGCCATGTAGTTTCGAAGCACATACTTCGGATTCACCGCGTCCATCGACATCTGACGTTCAACGTCGTTCGCTCCTAATTCGCGATGTCGAGCCGCCCATCGTTGAGTAAAGTCAACGAACGCTGATATTTGGGGGTGGGTGGCTGATTCTCGCTCGTAGATCGACTCGAGGAGAGGCTTAGTTCGCTCTACGGGATCAAGGGAGGCCGAGCAGTCAACTCTGCCCAGTTGTCTCCAGAATTTCGTCATATCGGTCTCAACAACTTGCATCACCGACAATGCCTCGTCAGCCAAGCTCTGATCACGCGAGTCGTCCAGCGAAGAGAAGCCGAGCTTCGAGGCCATCATTTGCGACCATTTAGTTTGAAATCGTTCCGCGTAGTGCTGAATGGCGTCTTGGAGAGGCTCGACCTCCTCCACCAGGGGATAAAGAGCGTTAGCTAACTGAACAAGATTCCACTGCGCGATATTTGCTTGATGTCCGTACCGATATCGGCGATGTTGCGCGTCGGTCGTATTGGGCGTCCAATTCGGGTCGTAGTCATCGAGCCAGCCATATGGGCCGTAGTCAATGGTTAGACCTAAGATCGACATGTTGTCTGTATTCATGACGCCGTGAACGAAGCCGACGCGTAGCCATTCGACGACCATGTCTGCCGTTCGTTCCGCCACTTCCCTCAAAAGCGATGCGTAGCGACGAGGGCTGGGATCTTCAATATGTGGGAACTCGGTTGCAATAACGAAGTCGGCAAGACATTGAAGTGTTTCGCGATCGCCTCGGGAAGCAAATATCTCGAAGTTTCCGAATCGAATGAAAGATGGTGCCACCCGACAGACGATGGCGCCAAGTTCCGGTCGAGGGTTACCGTCATAAAGCATGTCGCGAACTACTTCTTCACCCGTTGTGACCAAACTCAGAGCCCTAGTGGTGGGAACACCTAGGTGATGCATGGCCTCGCTACATAAGAACTCCCTGACCGATGACCGCAACACTGCTAGGCCGTCGGCTGTGCGGGAATATGGTGTCGGACCAGCTCCCTTTAGCTGGAGCATCTGGTGTCGACCGTTAACGTCGACGACCTCACCCAAGGCAATGGCTCTTCCGTCGCCCAATTGCCCGGCCCAGTTTCCGAACTGATGCCCGCCATAACACGCGGCGTGTGGATCCATTCCTGCAAGTAATCGGTTTCCTGCGAGAACCTCAACGAAACCCGGTCGCAGAATTTCCGCGGATTCGAGACCCAGTAATTCGAACATCTCAGCACTATGGGCGATGAGCCTGGGCGCGGCAACAGCCGCTGGTTTCACTCGGCTGTAACAAGCCTGCTCCACTTGCCGACGCTCTGTCCCGACCTGGGAGTCAGCAGGGAGCGATTTCGTGAACTGATTGTCGAAACGTAGGTCGTCGATCATCACCATTGCTCTATTTTGGCTCAAACGAGCTTCAAACCTTCGTTGTATCTGCGCGTAGGCAAATATTCTTCCGTCAATAGGCGCGCCATTTCAGCGAAAACTTTCGCCGCCTCACTGTCCGGGTCTGCCACGGTGATGGGACGGCCGGTGTCTCCTCCTTCGCGGAGTTCTTGTAATAAGGGGATTTGGCCGAGCAGAGGAACACCAAGTTCTTCGGCAAGTGCCTCACCCCCGCCAGATCCGAAAATGTCGTAGCGCTTTCCGTCATCGCCTCGGAACCAACTCATGTTTTCGATCACTGCGCGCACGGAAAGGTTGACTTTCTCAGCCATATAGGCAGCACGTTGCGCAACTTTTTGAGCTGCCGGCTGTGGAGTAGTAACGACTATTAGCTCAGATTTTGGCAGAAACTGTGAGAGAGACAACGAGATATCGCCGGTACCGGGCGGAAGGTCAACCAACAGGTAATCGGGATCGTCCCAATGCACGTCAGTGAGAAATTGTTCTAGGGCCTTGTGGAGCATCGGTCCGCGCCAGATGACTGGCTGGTCCTCTCTAGCGAAGAACCCCATGGAGATGCAACGAACACCATTGGCTTCGACAGGCACCACCATCTGGTCAATCACCGTTGGGGGGCGATCCACTCCAAGCATCCGGGGAATAGAAAATCCCCAGACGTCTGCGTCCACTACCGCGCTCCGGAGCCCCTGTTGGGCAAGAGCAATGGCTAAGTTCGCTGTGACGGTGGATTTGCCAACTCCACCTTTCCCGCTCGCTATTAACAGAACACGTGTGCGATTCCCAGCTTCCGCGAATGGAATAGCTCTGCCTTCAGCGTGTCCCTGCGCTTCTTGACTACCACCGCTGGCTGCGGGGTCACCAATGAGTTGTTCGCGCACTGCGGCTTGCTCAGCCTCATCCATAACCAAGAACTCGACTGATACTGCTTCCACCCCGTCTCGGTTTGTTATTGAAGTTTCGATGAGATTTATCAGCGTTTCGCGTGCTGGCCAATCTTCGGAGGGCAAAGCAATCACCGCGTGAACAGTGCCGCCCGCTAGGGACACCCCCCGGAGCATGCCCATCGTGTGTAAGTCGCGACGAAGTTCCGGGTCAACAACCTTGCCAACAATCTCAGTTAGCTCATTATCGGAAACAGTCATTGCCTGACTCCTACCTGCAAAACAGCAAATTCGGACTTGACGAGTGGAGCATCGGTAGAATCTAGTGCCGTGGACGGTCACTCACTCACCCCAGAAACTTTCTCTGCCACCGTTGAATCCATTACGGCATCATTCGGTGATCCAACTCGGCGAGACATCTACCTCCGAGTTAGAGAGTCGGCAGAAGGGTTGACCGCTGCCGAGGTCGCGAAAGCAGTGAATCTACATAACAACGTTGCTAGACATCATTTAGACAAACTGGCAACAGCGGGTCACGTCGTCGTGGACATACGCCGAGCGGCCGGAGCTGGGCGTCCATCTAAGCGTTATCGCGCGGCTAGTTCTGATATCACGCTCGAGTTCCCGGCACGTCACGACGATCTGCTTGGAACATTGTTGGGTAGGGCTCTAGCGCTTCTTTCAGACCGTGAGGCTGAGGAGCTCGCCGAAGAAGTAGGGCACGAATACGGGCTCCATTTAGCCGCGGCGATGGCACCCGGCGAAGCTAAACGTTCCCTGAAGTCCGCCGTCACGATGGTGGTACAAACCCTTACATCTCACGGTTTCGCAGCCCGCAGCGAGGGCGCTGTTGGCGAGCTCCGCATTGTGTCTGAGCATTGCCCCTTCGGTCAGGCCGCTCTTGACCATCCGGTGCTTTGCGCTATCGATCGAGGGCTCGTCAGAGGAATGTTGGCAGCGTTGCACGGGGAAACGACTCCGCATCTGGAGGGTTCACTTGCCATGGGTGATTCGGTGTGCACAACCTCTCTGTAGGTCGATTCCTTAACGCCTCTTCGCGACGAGACCCAGATCCGATCTCATTTCTTCGACAGTTGCTTTCAACTGTGTGCGCATTTCTGGTGGTAGGTCGCGATCGAGCGCTGACTCATACATTTGGATAGCTAGATCTAGATCTCCTTGAAGTTCTCGCGCCACAAAACCGCGAAAGACATAAGGGTCGAAGCTGTCTGGTTGCTGCAACACGGCACTATCGAGGTTGCGTATTCCTTCTTCTTGAAGGGCTTGATCATTGATACGGACGAGAATCCAGCCGCGTAGGGTGAGCGCGTCGACGTGTCGTGGTCTTTGTTTGAGAACTTGGTCGAGTTGCCGAATTGCGGGCAACGGATCACCCGCTCGTTCATGCAGTTGAGCGGACAGAACCAAGGCACCTTCTAAGGCGGGTGCGTCTCGAAGAATTTCTTCGACAGCTAAGCGCGCACCTTCTAAATCTTCGGTGAAGAAAAGGCGCTGAGCGTTGGCTAAGCGACTCCTAGGAGATCGGTCGATTTCACCGGAAATGGTTTCTCCCGGCGCGCGCAATCCCGAAAATTGCGCTACTGCGAAACCCGAAAGAATGCCGACGGAAAGTATGACCGCGAGCCATCGCCAAACTCTGCCTGAAATCGCCGCGCCGACCTTGCGGGGTTCTGTCTCGTCGAGAAATCGAACGACTGCAGCGACACGGCGGGTGTAATCATTTCGGAGAGTTTCATACTCTTGGTCAGTTAGTTCACCACTTACGTGTTCTTGGTCAAGGTCGTCGAGAGATCTCAGCAGAAAATCGCGTTCCTCTTCTAATTTGGTGACGTTCGACAGTGGTTCCTTAGGGCTGCTCAATTTTTTTCCCGAAGCGCTTGCACTATTCGTATGTCTTCCTCCGACGGTTCGATTTCTCTTCCTGATCGCCACCTTCCAAAAGCGAGAATGAGAAGGCCTACCGCCATAACACCGGCAAGTACAGGAAGAATCCAGACGAGCGCACCTACCCCCGAACGGGGAGGATTTGCGTTCACATCGCTGCCATATTGACGGGCCATCCACGCCCGAATTTCGCCGTCGCTTCGTCCTTCGGCAACAAGATCATCGACTTGTGAGCGGATAGCAGCAGCAACTGGAGCGTTCGACTCCAGTACGTTCTGACCGTCACACACCGGACACAACATGGTGGATTTGATTTCATAAGCTCGTTCTCCCTGGGTGGCAGGCCCATCGTCCGCTACGACTGATGCAACAAGTGCAGCGGTCACAATTATGAGAATGAGGAGCCAGCTAATTCGTTGATAGCGCCTCATGACGTAGCGTTTCTTTCTTGAAGGTCGACAACCACACGGTCAACTTCGTCAGCCGTGATCTGCCCCTGCCATTTGGCGACGACAACCCCTCCGGGGGCTACAAGGAAAGACTCGGGTGGACGAAGCACACCAAAGGCAACCGCCCACGCGGATTCATTGTCAATCAGAACCGGCCAGTTTCCTCCATGTTCGACGAAGAAGGCTCTGGCATCTTTTTCTGTGTCACCAAAGGGGACACTGATAACAACTCCGTCGAGTCGGTGGCGTCGATTCCACTCCACTAACTCTGGGTGTTCTCGCACGCACGGCACGCACCATGAAGCAAAAAAATTGATGAGCACCCACCCGGAGGTGACCTCATCTATATCGAATGATTCGCCATCGAAACGGACGCCTTCAACGTGAGGCACAAGCTCACCGATCAACGGGCTTTTCGATTGAGGTCCATTTCCTCCGTCGCGAGTCGCTAGCAGCAGCACGAAACTCAGGAGAACGAGCCCTGCAGCCGCGCTAACAATACGCACCATGCGAAGACTCCAATGGGTCACAACGCCTTCTCACTCACAGCGTCTTCGCGTCTAGAACTGCGACGGCCTTTAAGTGGAATAACGGCGAGCAGGGTTCCAATACCAATCACGAGACCACCAACCCATATCCACGCAACTAGTGGTTCTATGAGGACTCGTATAACCACCAAGTCGCTGCCTTCTTCGGGAATAGCAATGAGACTGAGATAAACGTCGTCAACGAAACTAGTAGCGACGGACGGAGTTGATATCGGTCGACCAAAGGTTGGGTACTGGGTGATAGCTGGTGAGTAACCCCCACGGCCTTTAACGTCAATCAAAGCTCGTACCACTCGATTTGGGCCATCCATCGTGTCTGTCAATTCGACAAAAGTTATTTGATGACCCGCCACCGAGCCAGTGTCTCCGGGTCGAAGGTGGAACTCTCCTTCTTCGCTAAAAGCGGTGCTAGAAATAAATCCGAAGGCCAGGAGACTGACGCCCACATGAGCCACCATGCCGCCTCCAGATCGGCCGGTTAGTCCCCGCCAGCCGTTCCGTCGACAGGCGAGCGCCAGGTGCCGAAGCGCAGCGCCAATTACGAAGCCCCCCAGACCTATACCTAGAACAGGGCCGAGTCCTTCGGCGCCTATAACCACCGCAACACCCATCACCGCAGCTCCACATGCAGCAGGTCCCAGAGCTCTCTGGGCAAGCACCTGTCTAGAGGTAGAACGCCACGTAAGCAGCGGGGCGAGACCCATTGCCAATAGCAACGCTATTCCGATGGGTAAGAGCATCCGATCGAAATATGGTCGACCAACCGCTAACCGGTCGCCATTAATAGATTCAACAATCAGCGGAAAGATAGTGCCGAGCAGCACGACAAAAGCAAATAGGGCGAAAAGAAGGTTGTTTGCGAGAAAGGAGCCTTCGCGCGACAAAGGTGAGTCGATCGAGCCGGGCGAACGCAATTCATCTCCGCGCCAACCAACCAGGGCAACCGATACAACCAAAATGGCAGCAAAGAACCCCAGTAACAGAGGTCCCAGACTTGACGCGCTGAATTCATGTACCGATTCGATCACTCCGGATCGTGTCAAAAATGTGCCGAAAATCGTCAAGGCGAAGGTGGCCAGGAGAAGCGACAGATTCCATACCCGCAACATCCCTCTTCGTTCTTGAACTATTACCGAGTGAATAAAAGCGGTTCCGGTGAGCCATGGCAAAAAAGATGCGTTCTCCACGGGATCCCACGCCCAGTAACCGCCCCAGCCCAGAACCTCATATGACCACCATGCCCCGAGGAGGATTCCCACGCTAAGGCTTCCCCAAGCGATCAGGGTCCAGATACGGATTGACAGCAACCACCCTTCTCCAAGTCGGCCAGTGACTAACGCTGCTATCGCAAAGCTAAAGGGAACAGTGAAACCCACGTAACCGAAATACAGCATGACCGGGTGTATTGCCATGAGTGGGTGATTTCGTAGCAACGGATTGAGCCCGTCGCCGTCGACTGGGGGGCTCGATAGCGTCCCAAATGGATCTGCCGGACCTGCCAACAGCCCGAAAAAGAACACGCAGACAACGAGCATGGTCAACAGCGCCCAGGCCACTAGTCGATCGCTGATGTGACGACGGAAACTGAGCGATACAGCTCCAACATAGATGCAAAGAACGAACCCCCAAAGCAAGAGCGAACCCTCAAGGGCGCCCCACAAGGTGGCGAATTTGTAGAGGACCGGCGTCGATTCAGTTGAGTTCGAAGCGACGTACGCGAGCGAAAAATTATTGGTGAGTAGCGCAATCTCCATCGCCACCACAGCAACGACACATCCGCTAACCATCACGGCAATCCAAAAGAGAGCACGGCTGTGCCTGTCACTTCGATGAGACGCGAGCGCCAGGATTAGGCTCGTCAGTCCGCCTACCGCCCCGACTAAAGCAATACCGACGCCGAATGTACCTAGCAGCGCTGTCATGATTCCGCTGCCGGAACCTCGAAGGGGCAATCATTGAGAAAGCCCCTTGGGAGCTTCTCGCTGACGCGCTGCTCATTTACTGACGCGTACTCGTTGGTGTGTTTAACCAGCATTCGGTCACTCTGAAAGTAATGGGTATCGATGCCGGCGGCGGTTTGAGCTTGGCCAGAGATCCACTCGCCCTCGAGCACCACAGGAATCCATGGAGACGCAAACAACTCCGGCGGATCCGCAGTATGTCGCACGGAGGCGACGACGCAATCGTGAATGATTTGGAAGGTGGTTACACCGCTCTCACTACGGACCGTCGATGGAATTACCCGCCCTTGTATGCGGAAACGACGATCACCTAGTTCTGGCCGTTGTTCAACTGCCTCATCTACATTTCGAAAGAACAGCGTTGCATTTCTGAGACCTTGCGCTGTGATGAAGGCGGCGGCAGCAACCAGCACCACCGTCGCGGCGAGGACCGCCCATCGCCGATTGCGGTGAACTTTTCGTCGGAGTTCTCCGGGGTTTTCAACTTCGTGCCGGGGGCTGAGGTCCATGGCTAAGAATCAGCAGGCGTGCTGCTATCGCTTCCAGGATCGAGTTCTTCTTGCCCACCGATTCCTAGCTCTCGACCTACGGTTTTTCCGCGTCCCACGATCCAGAGAGCGTAGGTCACGACGACAATGAAACTAAGGCCCCACCCTGTCGCGACGGTTGTTACCTCACTCACATTCTCTCCCGACCGTCAGGCTTGTACATCGTCTTCTTTAAGACGCGAGGCTATAAGTGCTTCCAAAGCTTCCTCATCTCTCAACTCTTCCAACCGAATGACTCGGTAGCGATGGACAATCAACCAACTGGCAACGATGGTTACCGCCAAAGTTGAGTAGAGCAAAGTCCAATACATTTCGCCCGTAATCTCCGGTCGCCGACCAACACTTAGGCTCGCTTTTTGGTGAAGCGTGCGCCACCAATCCACTGAGTAGTGGACGATCGGCACGTTGACAAAAGAAACCAGCGCCATTACAGCGGTCCTGCGCCCCCGAGTCATGGGGGCGGCTGGTAGTCGCCGAAGCGCAAGGTATCCAAGGTAGGTGACAAAGAGCAGCACCGTGGTGGTGAGCCGGGCATCCCACTGCCAATAGGTCCCCCAGGTAACGCGTCCCCACAACATCCCAGTAGCCAACGTGATTCCTGTAAATACGACGCCAACCTCAGCTGCGGAACCTGCCAGCCGGTCGTAGTGGCGGCCACCATCGTGCCTACGGCGGCTTCGTATCAGAAATAAAGCACTCGAAAGGGACGTCAGGACGAAAGCCCCATAGGCAATCCATATTGAGGGCACATGCAAATAAAGCATTCGTACTGCTTGTCCTTGCACTACATCTGCAGGAGACACAACGAGGCCTAGTAACACCATGAGTAAAACCGCGACCAGGGCTACCGCTCCCAGCACTCGAGTGGCAGGGGTTGCTGTCATGTGTTTGGTACCGGGCATCTGTGCCATCTTCAACCCTCCTCCAGCAAGAATCCAAAAGTTCCTAGGCCTATGGCGGTGTGCACCGCAGCGATTACAAACATCAAGCTGGTCCACGTCCAGCCTGCTTCAGCGCGCACTCCCAAGGCCGTATCGAATGCTCGAGAACCTGCGAGCAGGACGGGGGCCAAGACGGGTACGAGAAGCAGCGGAAGCAGGGTAGCTCGGACACGAAGTCCAGCCGCCATCGCGCCCCAAAGAACTCCGCAAACCGAAAATGCCAATGTTCCACCGACAGCTGCTGCCAGCAGTAGAACCCAGTTTTCGATTCGAACGTTGTAAAGCAGAACGACTCCTGGGACGAGCACCAATTCAAGGAGCACAACTTGGAAAAAAACTCCGAGTGATTTACCGAGAAAAAGCGATGGAGCTCCAATCGCCGACATTCGAAAGGCATCGAAATTTCCATCTTCAGTTTCAACGTCAAAGGCCCTTTGAATTAGCAATGTTCCACCAAAGAGAACTGCTACCCAATAGAGGCCGCCCGCACCTAGTTCAAGGAGCCGAGCGTTCGCGTCAAACGCGAAGGCGAAAACAACAAGTATGAGCAACGCCAGAGGTGCGACATGGCCAAGGGTTACTTTGGACCGCCATTCGACTCGTAGGTCTTTTCGAGCTATCAGCAGGGCTTCACGCAGCACCGGAATCCTCCATAAGACGGCCACCCCGCAATGTAACTACTCGGGTGGCCACGGATTTAGAGAGATCTCGCTCGTGGCTAGCAAACACCACCGTTGCGCCGGATGAGGCTGCTTCAACCAAGATTTCGTCGAGAAGCCCCCGGCCTTCGTCATCTAACGCCGCATGCGGTTCGTCGAGTAACCAAAGCTGGGGACGGCCAACGAGCATCGAGGCAATCGCGACCCTTCTGCGTTGGCCCGCGGAGAGACGTTCAATTGGAACCGACCAAAGTCGATCAGATAGTCCAACTCGTCGCAAAGCAGCGCCGGCATCACCTGCTTCAGCTCCAGTAGCTGCTGCCCGAAATTCCACATGCTCTTGTACCCAAAGATCTTTGTAGAGGTGATTGTCGTGGCCTAGCAGTCCGATATGGCGCCGTGGAGACCTGCGATCGTCTCGCATGTCGAATCCCAAGACATTGGCGTCTCCGTCGCTGATTGGGATTAGACCCGCGCAAACGCGCATGAAACTGGTCTTGCCGGCACCGTTCGATCCCCGTAAGTGAACGATTTCACCTTTGGCTATTTCTATGTCGAGCCCGGCCAGCACAGGAAAGCCACCTGCTACGGCGACCACCTTGTGAAACTTAACGACCGTGGACATCTCTCCCTGATGCTACGACGAGGCCGCCTAGAGGCCACCAAAGATGTCCATAACAGCTCCAGATCTGCCTCACGCTGCGATCGTGGCTCTTTAAGACACGTCTATGACAGCTACTACGTCACCTTCGCTAATTCGATCCTCTTCGGCCACACGCATCTCAGAGACTGTTCCTGCGGCTGGCGCCACTACGGGGATCTCCATTTTCATTGACTCGAGAATCACCAACTCGTCGCCTTCAGCAACCACTGCACCCACTTCGGCAACGACTTTCCAGACTGTGGCGGTCAATTCTGCTCGCACCTCCATAGAGTTGCTCCTTCCGTGGCATCCCAGTTCAGCGCGGGTCAAACTAGCTGGCTTATCAGCTTCTTGCTCAATAGGTGACCTAATCAAAGTGAAGCAACGCTTCGAAACTCGGCGGGCCCAGTACCATCGTCAACGATGTACTTGATCCCGCTGGCTTTACTTATCGGTGCCGCTGTCGGGCTTTTTGTCCGTGGCTCATTCGACTATTTGCTGGCTACCAGGGTCGTGTTCTGGCCAATTGCCGTGGTTGGTGTCGCCCTTCAGGGCCTTGTGGGTTCTGGCCTCGGGGTGCCCTATCCCACTTTGCTAACCGCGATTTCTATGGTTTTGATAGCGGTTACATGTGCGATGAACCTGCATCTCACCGGAGCATCGGTGGTCCTTTTCGGGACGGTACTTAATTTGCTGCCCTTGGTGTTCTACGGGTACATGCCCGTGACTGCGGAAGCCGTGGTTAAAGCCGGAATAGCGGACTTCGCGTCGATCGATCTGGTGCGCCTGGGAGCTACCAGAGCGTTCGAGACTGGCGGCGAAACGCTGATTTTCCTGGGAGCAATCGTACCCGTCCGCTGGCTCAACGAAGTCTTTTCCTTCGGAGACCTGGTCATAGCATGTGGGTTAGCCAACCTCGGGTTTCGGCTCTTTTTCCCGCTTCGAGAAACAGCGACTTACTACGACGAAGCTTCGGATTATGACCAGTACCGTGATCCAAACCAGCCTGACCCCTTCGACGACTACACACCAAATGAACCGGCATGGGCGGAACCCGCAACAAACGAGACAGGTTCGGCTGCTCAAACGATTCCACCACCTAACCCTCAAACCGCACTCGACACGCTTGAAGGGTCCGCATCGCTTAGTCCTCATGACGAGGAAAAGTGATTGAAGGCGAGGCCAACGATCCCGTAATTCGTTCCCGCGAGCGCATACGGATGCTCGCCGGCGCAGGTAGACGGTGTGGGTATAGCTGTTTCTTGACGGCTCTCGCCGTATTTGTCATCAACTACTACTTGGGATCATCCTCATTTTGGATTTCTCTCACGGTGGCTCTACTCATAATTGGCTCACTAGTTCTCGCTCCGTCGATCATTTTTGGTTACGCAGTGAACGCCGCCGAACGAGAAGAGCAAGGGCTTCCCCATGGCCACTAGCCGCAAGCGGATTGGTAGAGCACCCATCAGTTCTGGAATCATTGATGCGTCCGTAAATCGTTGGTAATTTCGGAGAACCAAAAGTATGTCAAACCGTCTTCCCGCCCCAGAGCGCAGAAAACAGTTGCTTGATGTAGCAATGACGGCTTTCGCTGCCACGGGCTATCACGGCACATCGATGAATGATGTAGCGCGCGCAGCGGGCGTAACTAAACCGGTTCTCTACCAACATTTCGCCTCCAAGAGAGACCTGTACGTTGAATTGGTTGATGACGTAGCTAATCGTTTAGCGAACAACGTCGTAGGTGCCGCCGACGCTGCTGATACAGCGGTCGAAAGAACCGTGAATGCCTTAAGCGCGTATTTTCGCTTTGTTGAAGAAAACCAGCGTGAGTTTCAGTTGTTGTTCGGGCGTGCAGCGTCAAGGGACGAAGACACCGTCAATGGCA